>NZ_CP031142.1:3492500-3810000 GCF_014697215.1 Saccharopolyspora pogona | reverse complement strand
GCCACCGGGGCCACGGATCCCGCCGCCCGGCAGGCTCCCGGTGGGCGGCTGGCCCCAGTTCCCGCCGCAGCACGGGCAGTTCCCACCCCAGCACCGACCGCCGCACCCCCCACCTCGCTGGCGCTGAACTCGCAGAGCAAGGAAGCCCGCAATTTCTCAAGAAATTGGGCTCTTGTGACTGATCCGTGGGTGATGTGAGCTGCTGTTTTAGGCCCGGAGACGGGGGCACGCCCTTCGTCTAGGTTTCTGGCTTGTCGAAGGTCAGGAACCGAGGGGACGGAGAACGGCGTGCCGAAGGCCAGTTTATGGCGTGCTCTGGTGGGCGTCGACAGGCGCACGGTGATCGAGGATGTGGAGTTCGACGAGGCCGCGGAACGGGTGATGGTGCACGTGCGCCCGCGCAAGGGCGGGCGCGGCCGTTGCGGCCGGTGTGGCCGCTGGTCCGGGCGGTATGACCGGGGCGAGGGACGGCGCCGGTGGCGGGCCCTGGACCTGGGCACCATCCAGGTCCATCTCGAGGCCGCCGCGCCGCGGGTGCGCTGCCGGGAGCACGGGCCCACCGTGGCGCGGCTGCCGTGGGCGCGTCATGGCGCCGGGCACACCTTGGCTTTCGACGACACGGTGGCGTGGCTGGCGGTGCGCTCCTCGAAATCGGCGGTATGCGAGCTGATGCGCATCGCCTGGCGCACCGTGGGTGCGATCGTGGCCCGGGTGTGGGCCGACGCCGAAACCCAGAGTGACCGGTTCGGTGGGTTGCGGCGGATCGGGATCGATGAGATCTCCTACAAGAAGCATCACCGCTATCTGACGGTGGTGGTGGACCACGACACCGGGCGGCTGGTGTGGGCCGCGCCGGGGCGCGATTCCGCGACGCTGAACCGGTTTTTCGACGCCCTCGGCGAGAGGCGCGCCGCGGAGATCACGCATGTGTCCGCCGATGCGGCCCAGTGGATCGCCGACACCGTCGCCCGCCGCGCCCCGAAGGCCATCCGCTGCGCCGACCCCTTCCACGTGGTCGCCTGGGCCACCGAAGCACTCGATGCCGAACGGCGACGGGCCTGGAACGACGCCCGCGCCCTGGCCCGCACCGAAGGCACACGCCGCCGGGGCCGCCCGGCCACCGACTCCCCGGCCCGTCCCGGGCACGAGAAAGCCAAGAAGCTCAAAGACTCCCGTTACGCGCTGTGGAAAACCCCGAAGACCTCACCGAAAACCAGCAGGCGAAGCTGGCCTGGATCGCCACCACCGACCGCCGCCTGTACCGGGCCTACCTGCTCAAAGAAGGACTCCGGTACGTCTTCACCGCCAAAGGCGAGCAAGGCAAACAAGCCCTGGACCGCTGGACCTCCTGGGCACGGCGCTGCCAGATCCCCGTCTTCGTCGAGCTCGCCAAGAAGATCACCAAACACCGCGCCCCCATCGACGCCGCCCTCGAACACGGCCTCTCCCAAGGACTCATCGAATCCACCAACACCAAAATCCGCCTGCTCACCCGCATCGCCTTCGGATTCCGCAGCCCCCAAGCACTCATCGCTCTCGCCATGCTCGCCCTCGGCGGCCACCGACCCACCCTCCCCGGACGCGCCTAACCCACCCACGGAAGCAGCAGAAGAGCCAGAAATTGCGGGCTTCTTCTCGGGCTCAGGCGTGGGTGCGGTACCTCCAGACGGCCAGCGGACCGAATACCACGATGAGGCCGACCGACCAGGCGACCGCGGTGATCACCGGAGTGGTCACCGGGCCTCCGACCAGCAGTCCGCGGCACGAGTCGACGACCGCCGTCATTGGGTTCACCTGGGCGAAAGCGCGCAGCCACCCGGGCATCGTCTCCGGTGGCGCGAACATCGAGCTGCCGAACTGCAACGGCAGCATCCACAGGAAGCCCAGCGTCTGCACGGTCTGCGGACTGCGCAGGCTCAGCCCGATAAAGGCCGAGACCCAGCACAGCGCCATGCCGAACAGCAGGATCAGCCCGTAGGCGGCGAGTATGGACAGCAACCCGGTCTGCATCCGGAAACCGATAACCACCGCGAAGATCAGCATCACGATCTGGCCGAGCACCATCCGGCACAGCTCGGCGACGATCCGTCCGGACAGCACGACCGACCGCGCGATGGGCAGTGAGCGAAACCGGTCCATGACACCGGTGGTGAAGTCCAGGTTCAACCCGATCCCGGTGGCGCGCGAGGCGAAACTCGCGGTCTCCACCATGATTCCCGGCATCAGGTACTGCCGGTAGTCGGCGTGGTTGCCCGCGATCGCCCCGCCGAAGACGTAGATGAAGATCAACGCCAGCACCATCGGCATGAGCATCGCGTCGAGCAACTGCTCGGGGTCGTTCTTGACCCTGGTGAGGTTCCGTCGGGTGATGGCCATCGAGTGCCGTAGCAGCGCGCGAGGGCCGGAATCCGACGCCGCTGTCCGGGGCCTCTTCTGCGCAGCGGCCGTTGGCATGCCGACGACGGTAGCTCCGCCCGTTATCGGGGCCATATCGGCAGCGACCGGGAAAGAGGACTGATATAGCACCGAAAAACCCGGTCGTTAGCGTCGCGGTGGTAACGCGGCCGGATCAGCTGGACCGCGGCTCCGCGCCGGGACCTTCCACCAGCGGAAGGCGTACCCCGCCGTCTCTCACACGGAGGTTGATGCATGATGCCGGTGTTCGCCGACACCGATCCCGCCCCCGCGTCCCAGGTGGACTCCTCGGACGCCGCCGCGGTCGCGGCGGTCGCGCGCGGTCTCGTCAGCGCCGCGAACGGCCGGGTGGACGATGCAGACTGGGTCGCCGCCGCCGCGCGGGCGTGGGACACCCTGCCGGTCGCGCTGCGCCGTTCGCTACGGGAGTTCCGCCGTGATTCCAGGCGGCACGGCGCACTGCTGATCCGGGGTCTGCCCGTGGACGAGCCGACGCTGCCGCCCACGCCCACCGTTCTCGGCTCGGTGCAGCGGACCGCCGCCGTGCCCGCCGCCGTGCTCATGATGATCGCCTGCGGACTGGGCGATCCGGCGGCGTTCCGCCCGGAGAAGTCGGGTGCGCTGGTGCAGGACGTCGTCCCGGTGCCGGGTCAGGAGGAGTTCCAGGGCAACGCGGGTTCGGTGCTGCTGGAGTTCCACAACGAGAACGCGTTCCACCCGCACCGCCCGGACTTCCTGATGCTGCTGTGCCTGCGCTCGGACCACGACCGGATCGCCGGGCTGCGGACGTCCTGCATCCGCGAGGTGCTGCCGAAGCTGAGCGACAGCGCGGTGGAGACGCTGTTCAGCCCCGAGTTCGTCACGCAGGCCCCGCCGTCGTTCGGACTCGATGCGGGTGGCACGGAACCGCACGCCGTGCTCACCGGTTCGCCGGACGACCCGGACGTGCGAGTGGACTTCGCTGCGACCGAGCCGCAGACCGAGCGGGCCGGCGATACGTTGCAAGAGTTGCAGAAGCTCTTCGGCGAGACCGCGCTGACCCACCGGCTCGCCCCCGGTGATCTGGCCATTGTGGACAACCGGGTCACAGTGCACGGCCGGACTCAGTTCGAACCACGCTACGACGGCCAGGACCGCTGGCTCCAGCGCTCCTTCGTACTGGCAGACCTGCGCCGCTCCCGCAGCCACCGGCAGGACGACGGCTACGTCCTGCGCCGATGACCGGTTCTTCGGGTCATTGATGCGACCGGGCGCCCGGCGTTCCGCTCGAAAGACTTCCGATAACGAGAGGAAACCCGCCCCGCTTAGTCTTCGGCGGAGCGTGGAACGGATGCCTACCGCGGTACCAGGAGGAGGTCCAGTGTCGACCGGAATCGAAGGCAGGATTCAGGACGCGATGTCCGACCGGGACTTCTGGCGCGCGATCCTGACCGCCGGTGGGGGAACGGCCGTCCCGAGGTGGACCACCGCGCACGCCGAGGACGAGGCGGTCGTCGAGCTGGCGGTGCCCGACGAGCTGCGCGCGGCGGTCGAAGGCTTGGCGGAGCGGCTTCTCGCCCCTGCCAGCGCGGTTTTCCTCACGGCCCACGCCACCGTTCTCAGCGCGCTCTCCGGGGACCAGGCGGTCGTCACCGGTTACGCGACCGGCACCTGGGATCCGCTGCCCTGCCGCCTGCACGTCCGCGACACCTCCTGGGCCGAGCTGCTCGACGACGTCCGCGCCACCGAGCAGGATCTGGCGGCGCACCAGGACTTCCCGGTCGACGAGCTCTGGCACGAACTGGGGCGGACCGACGCGTTGTTCGAGACGGTGCTGCGGATCGCCGACGCCTCCGACGACCGCCTGCGGGCACGGCACGGGGACGCGGCGCTGGAGTTCGCGTTCGTCCGCGAGGACGAGGACTCCTGGCGAATCCGGTTGCACTGCCCGAAAACCATCGGCGACACCGCATACGCCGAACGCCTCGTCGGCTACCACTTGACCGCGCTGCGGAACCTGGTCGCCGATCCGGAAGCACGGCACCTGTCGTGCGGCCTGCTGTCGGGGGAAGAGTTTGAGCAGGCGGTGGAAGGCATGGCGGGGCCGCGGCGGGAGCGGCCGGACAAGCGGTTCCACGAACTGTTCGAACAGCGCGTCGCCCAGCACCCCGACCGGATCGCCGCCGTGCTCGGCGATGTCCGCTGGACCTACGCGCAGCTCAACGAGAGGGCCAACCAGCTCGCGCGGGCGCTGCTGGCCCGAGGATTGCAGACCGAAGACGTCGTCGGTGTCGTCACTGAACGAGACCTGGACTGGATGGCCTCGGTCATCGCGATCTTCAAGGCGGGCGGCGCCTACCTGCCGATCGAGCCGGTCTTCCCGGCCGACCGCATCACCACCATGCTGGAGCGCAGCGAGTGCCGGCTGGTGCTCGCGCAGCGCGGCACCGAGGCCAAGGTCCGTTCGCTGGACGCTGAATTCCGGACCGTGCTGATCGGGGACGCCTACCGCGAAGGCCACGACGGCGGCGACCTCGGGATCGCGGTGGGGCCGGACCAGCTCGCCTACCTCTACTTCACCTCGGGCTCCACGGGCAGGCCGAAGGGCGTGATGTGCGAGCAGGCCGGAATGCTCAACCACCTGTTCGCCAAGATCGAGGACCTGGGTGTCCGCGAGGACCGGGCGGTCGCCCAGATCGCCCCGCAGTGCTTCGACATCTCGCTGTGGCAGCTCGTCTCCGCGCTGCTCGTCGGCGGCCGGACCCTGCTGGTCCCGCAGGAGGTCATCCTCGATGTCGAGCGGTTCGTCGACACCGTCGTCGAAGGCCGGGTCGAGGTGCTCCAGGTCGTCCCGTCCTACCTGGAAGTGGTGCTGACGCACCTGGAGGAACGTCCCCGCGAACTGCCAGACCTGCGCTGCGTGTCGGCCACCGGCGAGGCGCTGAAGATGGAACTGGTCGAGCGCTGGTTCGCGACCTACCCCGGCATCGCGCTGGCCAACGCCTACGGCTTGACCGAGACCTCCGACGACACCAACCACGAGGTCATGACGGAGGTGCCGGACGGGGACCGCGTTCCCCTCGGGCGCTCGGTCGCTAACGTGCACGTCTACGTGGTCGACGAGTTCCTGTCGCCGGTTCCGCTGGGAGCGCCCGGCGAGATCGTCTTCTCCGGCGTGTGCGTCGGCCGCGGCTACATCAACGACGAGGAGCGGACCCGGGCGGCGTTCGTCCCCGACCCGCACCGGCCGGGGCAGCGGATGTATCGCTCCGGCGACTTCGGCCGCTGGCGGCCGGACGGCAAGCTGGAGTTCCTGGGCCGGCGGGACGCGCAGGTCAAGATCCGCGGTTTCCGGATCGAGATCGGCGAGATCGAGAACCGGCTCCTGCGGGTGCCAGGGGTGCGCGACGGCGCGGTGGTCGTGGTGGACAAAGACGACCGCCCGCACGCGCTGGCCGCGTTCTACTCGGCCCAGTCCGAGCTGGATCCGGCCGGAATGCGCGCCTTCCTCGCCGAAGCGCTGCCGGAGTACATGGTTCCGGCCTACTTCCACCACCGGGAATCGTTGCCGCTGAACGGGAACGGCAAGATCGACAAGAAGACGCTTGCGGAGTTCGCCCGGTCCTGGGCGTCCGCCGAGTCGGCCCACGAGGCGCCGGGCACCCCGACCGAACTGGAGGTCGCGGAGAAGTGGGCGGCCGTGCTGCGGGTGCCGGTGGACCAGGTCGGCCGCAACGCTCACTTCTTCGACGCCGGCGGCACCTCGCTGTCGGCGATCCGGTTGGTGGTCCAGCTCGACCGGCGGGTGTCCCTTGAGGACGTCGCCCGCAACCCGGTGTTGGCCGACCTCGCGGCCGTGCTCGAAGCCGGCGGCACCCCGGCGCAGTGAACATCCCCATTGGCGAAAGGAACCCGGCAGCGATGCGGCCCGAGAACTTCGAAGTCCTTGTGGAGCAGGGAAGAACTCCAGTCGCGCAGGTCGCCGCCGGTGCGGCGGACGAGGGTGCGGAGGCGTTCGCCGCGCGGAACCGGGACGCGCTGCTGGCGGTCGTCGCCGAGCACGGCGCCGTCCTCGTCCGGGGCACCGGCCTGCGCGACGCCGCCGAACTGGGCGCGATCGGCAAGCACCTGTCGGGCACCCTGCTCACCGAGCGCGAGGGCTTGGCCTCCCGCTCGGCCTACGCGGAGAACGTGTACTCGTCGTCGAAGTGGCCCGCGGACCAGCCGATGTGCATGCACCACGAGCTGAGCTACGCCTCCGAGGTCCCCGGGCTGATGCTCTTCGGCTGCCTCACCCCGCCCGCGTCGGGCGGCGCCACCGCGGTCGCCGACGCGCGGAAGATGCTGGCGGAGCTCCCGGCCGAGCTCGTCGAGCGGTTTGAGACCACCGGCTGGACCTTGACCCGCAACTACGGCGAGCTGGTCGGCGTGCCGCTGGCCGAGGCGTTCGGCGATGTCGACCGCGCCGCCGTCGAGGAGTACTGCCGCCGCAACGGGATCGAGCACGAGTGGACCGCCGACGGCGCCCTGAGCACCAGCCAGCGGCGCGCGGCGGTCGTCACCCACCCCGCGACCGGTGAGCGGTGCTGGTTCAACCAGATCGCGTTCCTCAACGAGTGGACGATGGATCCTGACGTGCGTGACTACCTGACCATGGAGTTCGGCCCGAGCGGCCTGCCGTTCAACACGGCCCACGGCGACGGTGAGCCGATCGGCGAGGACGTCGTCGCCCGGATCAACGCGTTGTACGAGGCCAACACCCTGCGCGAGCCGTGGCAGGCCGGGGACGTGCTGCTGGTCGACAACATCCGGATGGCGCACAGCCGGGAGGCATACACGGGGGACCGGGAGGTCGTGGTCGTCATGGCCGATCCGGTCGCGCCGCCGTTGCCGGGCTGACCCGCGAGCGCCATTTTTCTCACTCCAGCAAGAAGATTCGGAGTCCCGATGACCCAGCAAGCTGCCCCGCCGTCGTTCGCCGTGATCTCCGGTGAGCAGGTGCACCGGGTGCTCGACGGCGGTGAGCGCCGCGTGATCGAGATCGTCGAGGAGACCTACCGCGCGCACGGCGCGGCCTGGACGGTCAACCCGCCGTCGTACTTCCTCCGCTTCCCGGACAAGCCGAACTCGCGGATCATTGCGCTGCCCGCCGCGCTGGGCGGCGACGAACCGGTGGACGGGCTGAAGTGGGTGTCGAGCTTCCCGGACAACGTCGCGAACGGCATCCCGCGGGCGTCGGCCGCGCTGCTGCTCAACGACCACGAGAACGGATACCCGTTCGCCTGCCTGGAGAGCTCCATCATCAGCGCGGCGCGGACAGCGGCCTCGGCAGCCCTGGCCGCCGACCGGCTCAGCCGGGACCGGGAACGTCCCCGCCGGGTCGGCTTCTTCGGCGTCGGGCTGATCGCCCGCTACCTGCACCGGTACCTGTCCGCGTCAGGCTGGGAGTTCGACGAGTTCGGCGTGCACGACCTGTCCGCCGAGCACGCCAACGGGTTCCGCGCGTACCTCCAGTGGGCCGACAGCTGCGAGCGCATCACCGTCCACGAAGGACCGGAGTCGCTGATCCGCTCCTCGGACCTGGTCGTCTTCGCCACTGTGGCGGCCGCCCCGCACGTCACCGAACCCGACTGGTTCGGCCATAACCCGCTGGTCCTGCACGTCTCGTTGCGCGACCTCTCGCCGGAGATCATCCTGTCGTCGTTCAACGTCGTTGACGACGTCGAGCACTGCCTCAAGGCGAACACCTCGCCGCACCTGGCCGAGCAGCAGGTCGGGCACCGCGACTTCGTGCACGCCACCCTCGACGACGTGCTGGCCGAACGGGTGCCGGTGCCTGCGGACCGGCCGGTGGTCTTCTCGCCGTTCGGACTGGGAGTGCTCGACCTCGCCGTCGGCAGGCACGTCTACGACGAGGTCCGGCGTAGCGGTGAGCTCGTGATCATCGACGGGTTCTTCCACGACCTCCGCCGGTACGGATAACCGCGCCACACCACGAGACCACCGCCACCGAACGGGGACCAGCCGTGCCGATCATCCGCGATCCGCAGGAGTACAACGAGGACGACCTCTACGTCGACCTCGGCCCGGCACTGGGGCTGCCGTTGCACCTCAAGTGCGAGGGGTTCAACTTCACCGGGTCGATCAAGCTGAAGGCCGCAGCCGAGATGATCGCCGCCGCCGAGCGCTCCGGGCAGCTCACCGAGGACTCGGTGTTGGTCGAGTCGTCCTCCGGGAACCTCGGCGTCGCGCTGAGCACCATCGCGGCGAACAAGGGCTACCGGTTCCTGTGCGTCACCGACTCGCGGTGCAACCTCGTGACCAAGCAGCTAATGGAAGCGCTGGGCAGCACCGTGCACACCGTCAACGAACCCGATCCCGAAGGCGGGTTCCTCGGCGCGCGGCTGCGGTACGTGCGCGAGGTGTGCGCGGCGGACTCCTGCTACCTGTGGCTGAACCAGTACGCGAACCCGGCCAACTGGCAGGCCCACCACCGGATCACCGCACCGGCCATCGCCGAGCGCTTCCCCGAGTTGGACGTGCTCTTCGTCGGCGCGGGAACCACCGGAACGCTGATGGGCTGCGCCCGTTACTTCCGCGAGCACCGGCCGGAAGTGCGGATCGTCGCGGTGGATGCGGTCGGTTCGGTGACCTTCGGCGGTGAGCCGCGCCCGCGCATGATCCCCGGCCTGGGGACCGGGGTCCGGCCGGCGCTGCTCGATGAGTCCTATGTGGACGACGTGGTGCTGGTGGCCGAGGCCGACACCATCCGCACCTGCCACCGCCTCGCCCGCCGCGGTTTCCTCTTCGGCGGCTCCACGGGCACGGTCGTCAGCGGCGCCGCGGACTGGTTCGCCGAGCACGGCGCGCCGGCCACGGCGGTGGCCATCGCACCAGACCTGGGGGAGCGGTACCTCGACTCGGTGTACCAGCACAGCTGGGTCCGCCAGATCTACGGCTCCGACGTGCTGGAAACCGGTGCGCGGGCGGGCGGCGCGCGGTCGTCGAAATCGCTGCACTGACCTCGGTGCCCCGGAAGCGATGAAGTCCCCATCCGAGGTGCGCGAGCCGCGCCTCGGCGAGCCACGGCAGGAATCCCATGCAAACAGGTGTGCTGGACCAGCTCGCCCCGATCGTCATCGTCCTGATCTTCATGTCGGGCATCACCGCCTCGGTGACGGTGTGGGCGCGGCGCGGGCGGACCGACGCGGTCACCCAGCGCCGCTTCCAGGAGCTCGCCGAGGACCTGATGGTTCGCCAGCGCTGGCTGGACGAGCGGATCGCCGAGGTTGACCGGCGGGTGCAGGCCATCCAGCGCCTGCTGGAAGACGTCGAATAACGCACGACCCGCCCACCGAACCCCGAACGGCTGTGGATGACTCGCACAAATCCAGTTGAATTTGGCGCACGATTTCAGTTGAAATTGCACGCTCCGGCGTGTCGGGCTGCGACCTGGCGATGACGGTGGCCCCGGGGTCCGGGGGCGATGGCCCTGGGAAGGGGATCCCGGGGCGACGACGCCGGGTGGACTGCCGGGGCCACCGGGGGTGGTCACGCTGAGAGCAGCCGGTCCGCCGAGATGCTGAGGTCTTCGCAGAGGCGCTGCTCCGGCAGGCGCTTGCCGTGCTCGCCCTCCTTGGCGCAGGCCCGTTCCTGGGCGTAGAGGCGGTGCAGGTCCTGGAAGCGATAGACCGCGTTCCCGGTGTCGTGCCAGCGCGCCACGTGCAGCAGGTGGGCGTCCACCAGCCGCTCCACCACGTTCTCCGCCTCCACGGGGCAGACCTTCAGCACCGATGCGGCGATCGCCGAGGTGAACTCCGACAGGTCCAGCAGCCCCAGCGACCGGTACAGCCTGGCTGCGGTCTCGTCGAGCTGCTGGTAGCTGAGCCGGAGGCGGTGCCGCAGATCGCGGTCGCCGTGGCTGAGCTCGTCCAGCCGCTGCTGCGGGTCCTCCAGCCTGCGTACCAGGTGCCGGACCGGCCAGTGCGGCTTCGCCCGCAGCTTGGCCGCCACGATCCGCAGGGTCAGCGGAAGCCGGTCGCAGAGCTGGCCGAGCCGCGCGGTGGCCTCGGGATCGTCGGTCACCCTAGTATCCCCGACGATCTTGACCAGCAGCGTGGTGGCCTCGTCCGGCGACAGCGGCGCCAGGTTCAGCCGCACCGGCGCGCAGGTCTCCGACAGCTCGCCGAGCTGGTCGTTGCCGGTGACCACCACCGCGCTCCGGCCGCTACCCGGCAGCAGCGGGGTGATCTGGGAGAATTCCTGGACGTTGTCGAGCACGATCAGGACTCGCCGGTTGGCCAGCGTGGTGCGGTAAAGGGCGACCCGCTCGTCGAAGGACTCCGGTACCCGGTCTCCCGGTACGCCGAGCGCGCGGAGGAAGCGGTCGAGTACCGCGCAGGTCCCCGTGGACCGCCCACCGCGCTCGTGACCCCGCATGTCGGCGTAGAGCTGGCCGTCGGCGCACCGGTCCGCGGACCGGTGCGCCCACCGGATGGCCAGCGCGGTCTTGCCGACACCGGCACCGCCGGTGAGGAACCCGACCGGCATGCCTTCCCGCGCGCCCGCGTCCTCGTCCAGCAGTGTGTCCAATGCGGACAGTTCCGCGCGGCGTCCGGTGAAGGCGACGATGTCGGCCGGGAGCTGGGCGGGCACGACGGAGGCGGCGGCCGGGCGCGCGGTGGCGGGGGGAGCCAGCAGCGCGGGGTCGTCGCGCAGGATCGCGTCGTGCAGGTCGTGCAATGCCTGCCCGGGCTCCAGCCCGAGCTCGTCGATAGACCGCCGCCGGCCCAGCCGGAAGGTCTCCATCGCCTCGGCCCGCCGCCCGGAGCGGTACTGCGCCAGCATCAAGTGGCTGCGCGCCTGTTCGCGCAGCGGGTGCTGAGCCACGAGTGTCCGCAGCTCGCCGATCAGCGTGCGGTGCTCGCCGAGCTCCAGGCGCAGCGCGGTGTGCTGCTCGTAGCCGATGAGCCGCTGTTCCTCCAGTTCGGCGGCCCGCGCCTGAACCGGATGGCTGGCGATTCCGTCCAGCGCCGGTCCGCGCCACATGCCGAGCGCGGTCTTGAACAGCTCGGCGGCCTCGGCGGCGTCGTTGCGCTGGGCGGCCTGCCGGGCGCGGGCGAGGTGTTCTTTGAACTCCCGGGCGTCGATCCGGTGCCTGCCGCTGCGGAGCATATAGCCGGGGGCGGTGGTGGTGATCAGCTCGTCGTGACAGCCCGCGGCCTTGAAGTTCTTGCGCAGGCTGGCGATGCAGATGGCGATCTGGGTCTTGCTGGTCGCGGGCGGGCAGCCCTGCCATACCGCTTCGGTGAGGCTGTCTATGGAGACGACCTGGTCGGGAGACAGCAGGAGCATGGCGAGGACGGCTCGTTGCCGTGGTCCACCAGACGGGATTTCCCGTCCGTTAAGCAAGACCTGCAGCGGCCCCAAGACGCGCAGGTCTAACAATTCCTCCATGGTTTTAACCCCAGTTGGTTCGTGCGCGGCGGCAACGGCCGCCTCAGTCGGGCGTAGATTAACACCGGACCGAGGCCCGGCGCGCTCTCTCAGTGAATTGTCGGAATGTTGAACACGCAGAGCTGCGGAGAATGTGCTCCGTGGCGTCTCCTTCTGTGCGGTGGTTGAATACGGGAAAAGGATCTCACTGGCGGCGCGTGTCCAGGGTGTGCGCGCAGAATTGCGGGCGAGCAGCGCAAAGGGTGCCAATCGGACACGCCTGCAATCGTTCTGGAGATTTCGGGCAACCTGCCGGAATGGTCGGCCGATAATGAGACGAAAAGGCCATCGGCTAAGGTGACCGGCTCGCTTTCGCCGGACGTGCGGAATGCTGCGCTCCGAAGTTTTTGTCCAACGTTGAAGCACTGGCGGGGGCTGGTCCGGCGTGATTGCTCCCGGAAGTTCCCGAATGGGCGGTCCGGATCGGTGAGGATGGTCATTGCCAACTGTGACGCACGTCGGGCGGTGCCGGTTTCATCGCGTCGGAAAAAGTGCTCGCATCGGGCCGACCAGCTCAACCGCGTCCTCGCTCACGAGGAGGACCCTGCGCCCTTCTCGCGGGTCGGGATCCGCCGGCTGGGATCCGCGAGGTGCTGGAGAGGCCCGCGGTGCGCCCCTACCGATTCCGCTGCGCCGGCCGCGACCACTTACGCACCGACGTGTCCTACCTGCCCGACCTGCAGGCCCACCTGGACGACCTGCTTCGCAACAGGGAACGCCTGCTCGCCGCGACCGAAGCGGACACCTGGGCCAAGACCGAAGCCATGCCCTCGGAAGAGGAAATCGGCCGCATCCGACGGCTAATCGGTCGGATCAAGGACGACGTCGCCGAACTCACCGCCGAGGACCGCGCCCAGATCGAACAGGCCGTCACCGCCGTCCGAGCCCACCGCAAGGTCATGCTCGGCATGCCCCGTCTGCGCCAACCCCTGCCCGACATCCGACCGGAGCGACTCGCATGACCACTGCCAACAACTCTGCCAGCCGCATGGTCGAAGGACGACGCGCCGACTCGGCCCGCCGCCGGCAACGAGTGCTCAAAGCCCTCAACGACGCCGCCAACGCCGGAGACGAGATCAGCGTCTAAGCGATCGCTCGCCGCGCCGACGTCGACCGCACGTGGGGCGACCGCCGACTGATGCATCCCGGCATCCGGCCGCCGCGTTTCAGCCGGGGCTGGGCGGCGTGGCGGCGGGGGTCAGATCGCGGTGCCAGCGCAGCACCGTGTCCGGTCGCACCAGCAGCCGGATGCGGCGAAGCGCCTTCCGCGGCAGGCCCCGGAGGAGGGCTGCGAGGAACGCCCGGTCACTCTCGTGGAATCGCACCCGCTGCCCGCTCAGCTGCCGCTCGAGTACAGCGATCTGGTGGCGCAGCGCCAGGATCTCCGGTCTTTCTCCCGGTCGCTCATCTGCAGCAGTCGCAGCATCGTGAACGCCTACGACACGCCCAGGTAGGCCAGTCTCAGCAGCACGACCAACCGTCATGCCGCGGTTGTCACGCCCACCTAGGTTGCTCGCCCGCCAGGCGTTGACGGCGACCATTGCAGCGTTTGCCTTGCTGTGCAGGGATTTCCGGCAGCTGGTGACGTCAATGCGGGTGGTGGGTTAGCGGGCGGCGTCCGGTGGTTTCGGTCCGGCCTTGGCCGGGCGGTGGTCCTGGGCGAGATCGGCGAGCGCCTGCCGGTCGAGTTTTCCGGATGGGGAGAGTGGGAGTCCATCCAGCAGGTGGAAGCGCGCGGGAACCATCTGCCGGGGCAGTTGATCGCGGAGATGCCTGCGGAGGTCGGGGTCGACACCGTCGGCGCTGTCGGTCGGCACGACGTACGCGGCGATCAGTTCCGCGCCGTTGCGCGTCGTTACCACGGTCACGGCGGCGTCGCGCACCGAGCGGTGTCGCCTGATCGTCTCCTCGATCTCACGCAGTTCGATGCGGTAGCCGCGGAGCTTGACCTGCTGATCGGCGCGTCCGAGGTATTCCAGCTCCCCGTTGGGAAGAACCTTGGCGAGGTCGCCGGTGCGGTAGCAGCGCTCCGCCTTCGGTCCGACGTGGACGAACTTCTCAGCCGTGAGCGAAGGCTGGTTGAGATAGCCCAGTGCGACCCCGCTCCCGGTGATGCAGATCTCGCCTGCGACGCCCTTCGGCACCGGGCGCAGCTGTGAGTCGCACACGTGCACTCCCAGGTGCGGGAGCCCGACGCCGATGGGAGATGCCACCCGGCCGTCGAGGTCTTCGTCGTGGATGAACTTGGCGGTGGCGAAGACGGTCGCCTCAGTGACGCCGTACATGTTGGCCACCACGGGTTTGGGGCCGGTCTGACCGCCCACGAACTCGCGCACCACGTCCAGGTCGACGTTCTCCCCGCCGAAGGTCAGGTAACGCAGGCTGAGCGCCGGCCATCCCGCGTCCGCGTGCGACAAGGCCATCGAGCGGAAGCAGGAGGGCACCTGGTTCAGCACGGTGATCTTCTCCTGCATCAGGAGGCGCAGGAAGTCGTCGTGCGCCGCGGCGGTGCGGGCGGGGACGAGTACTGCGGTGGCGCCCGTGGCCAGAGCTCCCCAGAGCTCCCAGACGGAGAAGTCGAAGCTGAAGGAGTGGAACACGGTCCACCGGTCGTCGGCGGAGAGCTCGAAGAGGGGAAGTGTGCCGCGCAGGAGTGAGAGCACATTTCCGTGGGAGACCACGCAGCCTTTCGGTCTCCCGGTCGAACCGGACGTGTAGATCACGTAGGCAGGCGAATGTTCGTGTATTTCGACCTCGGGAGCGGCCACTTCGGTGGTCGCCACCTGCGCGGCGTCGATGGTCCGAACGTCGCTGAGGCCGATGTCGGCTGCTGTGCCGGGATTTCCGACGATGATGCCGACCCGGGCGTCGGCGACCATGTAATTCAGCCGATCCGTGGGATAGGACGGGTCGAACGGGACATAAGCGGCGCCTGCTTTGAGAATGGCCAGCAGTGCCACGGGAACGTTCAGGGTGCCATCGATCAGAACGCCGACCAGATCACCCGGCTCGACACCGCTGGCGACAAGGTGATGTGCGAGCGCGTTCGCCGCAGATTCCAGCGAGCCGTAGGTGTGCGCGTTCCCATCATCCGTTATCGCGACGGCGTCTTTCTGTTTGCGCGCGACCCGTGTGAACAGATCGGGTAGCGACGTGACTCCACTAAGATGTGCTGTCGCCCGACTAGTGCTTGCCGCTGGCACGACGTTCTCCCCAGTCCGGTTTCCGGTGTTCGGGTGACGCTAGCAGCGCGCGGAACGCTGGTATAGCGGCTTTTCCGGCTTGGAAAGTTTCGGACACGGCGTCGGCGTTCCAGTCGATCTCCGGGTACGTTCTCGGTTGCTGGGCCCGTCTGGCGGACCTGAGTGGCGGACGGGCTCCAATGAGGAATCAAACGCTGCTGCGGGGTCCGCGTGTCGCGTCGAAGGACCGGGAAGTGTCCTGTTCGACCTGCACATCCCTGGGGGACGGCTGAGCGTGTGAGTTTTTCTTCTCGCTGCGTGTCGATGTGGAAGTGAGCGTATGAGGAATACATCTCGTCAACCTGGCGGCCCGGTCGGCAAGGCCGCGCAGATGCGTCGAATGCTGGATTCGCCCGAAATGGTGTTCCTGATGGAGGCCCATGACGGCCTTTCGGCGCGCATTGCAGAGAGCGAGGGCTTTGACGCGTTGTGGGCCTCCGGTTTCTCGATCTCGACATCCCTCGGCCTTCGCGACAGCGACGAGGCGTCGTGGTCGCAGTTGCTCTCGGTGGTCGAGTACATGGTCGCCGGGACCTCGGTCCCCATCGTCGTCGACGGGGACACCGGGTACGGCAACTTCAACACGGCTCGGCGCTTCCTCGCCAGCGCCGAGCGGCAGGGCGCCGCAGGGGTGTGCTTCGAGGACAAGGTTTTCCCGAAGATGAACTCGTTCGTCGGTGACTCCCACCGGCTGGCCGACATCGACGAGTTCGCCGCGAAGATCGCTGCGTGCAGCGAGGCGCGCAACGACGAGGACTTCTGCATCATCGCGCGCACCGAGGCGCTGATCGCCGGACGCGGTGTGGACGAGGCGCTCGAACGTGCCGAGGCATACCGGAAAGCGGGCGCCACCGCCATCTTCGTGCACTCGCGGCAGCAGGTGGCCGACGAGATCGAGCAGTTCGCCGCGGAGTGGGCCGACCGGGCGCCGCTGGTCATCGCACCGACGACGTACGCGAGCACGTCCGCGGACACCTTCAGAAACCTCGGGATCTCCGCGGTGATCTGGGCGAACCACAGCATGCGCGCCGCAGTGACCGCGATGCGGGACGTCTGCCGGTCCATCAAAGCCAGCGAGAGCGTGCTGAGCGCGGAGGCGAAGATCGCTTCTCTGAAGGAGATATTCGAGTTCATGGACTACGCCGAGATCGAGGAGACCGAGCGCAGGTTGCTGCTGCGAGGCACGAGCGCCGCCGATGACTAGGCCGGTGAGAGCGCTCCCGCAGGGGCGGATCGGTCCGGTGGTGCGCGTTCGAGGCGCGCCGGAGCCGGATCGCGACCAGCACCCGCACACAGGAGAGGATCTGCCTTGACCCACAACAGTGACCCGTCGACGACAGCCGACGCCGTCGAGATCGAGCGGATTGCCCGCCGCGCGCGAGCGTTGTCCCTGCGTACGGCATTCCACGCCCAGGACGGCCACCTCGGGGCCGACATGTCGGCGATGGACATCCTTTGCACCCTCTACTTCGGTGTGCTGCGCGTGGGTGCCCAGGATGCCGCCGACCCCGACCGCGACCGGTTCGTGCTCAGCAAGGCCCACGCGTCCACCGCGATGTACAGCGTCCTGTCTTTGAAGGGCTTCATCCCCGAGGAAGAACTGGAGACCTTCGGGCGCGCGAACTCCCGGCTGAGCACTGTGGTGTCCACCCGCGTCCCAGGCGTGGAGTTCAGCACCGGCTCGCTGGGGCACGGCCTGCCGCTGGCCACCGGTGCCGCGCTGGCCGGGCGGATGGACAACTCAGCTCGGCGGATCGTGGTGCTGTGCGGCGACGGCGAGCTCCAGGAGGGGAGCAACTGGGAGGCGCTGATGCTCGCCGGCACGCACGGGCTGAGCAACCTCACCCTGATCGTCGACCGGAACCTCGCGCAGAAGGGCGCGAGCACGGAGGACATCAACGCGCTGGAACCGCTCGACGACAAGCTCCGCTCCTTCGGCTGGGCGGTTCGGCACATCGACGGGCACGACGTCCCGGACATGCTCTCGGTGCTGCGGTCGCTCCCGCTCGCCGAGAGGCGGCCGTCGTGCCTGATCGCGACGACGGTGAAGGGGAAGGGGGTTTCCTTCATGGAATTCGATCTCAGTTGGCACAGCAGGCGGCTGACCCGCGAGTTGTACGAGCGGGCGCTGGCGGAACTGGACGGGGGGAACGTGCGATGACATCCGCGCAACTGCTGGACTGCGTGCCGGCCTTCGCCGGGGAACTGCTGCGGGTCGCCGACGAGGACGACCGCGTCTGCATCGTGAACAACGACTCAGCCGACACCCACTTGGCGAACGACTTCCAACGCGGATTCCCCGCGCGGTTCGTCGATGTCGGCATCGCCGAGCAGAACATGGCCGGTGTGGCGGCGGGTCTGGCCAACGCGGGCAAGGTGCCGTTCGTGCACTCCGCGGCGTGCTTCCTGGCCCGGGCCACCGAACAGATCAAGAACGCCGCCTACACCGGCGCCAACGTGAAGTTCTGCGGCTTCGTCAGCGGTCTTGCCTACGGGGCGCTGGGAGGAACACATCACGCGACCGAGGACATCGCGTGGATGCGGTCGATCCCGGACCTCCCGGTGCTCTGCCCGGCGACGCCGGCCGAGACCGCGGCGGCCGCTCGCCTGGCCTGGCGCCACGAAGGTCCGGTCTACCTCCGGATCATCAGCATGACCCCGGTGCCGGAGCTGTTTGACGCCGGGCACGAGATCTCGTTCGGGACCTCGACGCAGCTGCGGGAAGGCGGCGACGTCACGCTCATCGGCACTGGCCTGGCCACTACGAGACTGGTCGAAGCCGCCGCACTGCTGGAACGCGAGGGCGTTCGGGCCGGAGTGCTGCACCTGCATTCGGTGTCACCGATCGACGAGGCCGCCATCATGCGCGCGGCGCGTGAGACGGGCCGGCTGGTGGTGGCCGAAGACCACGTGCTCAACGGCGGTCTGGGAGGAGCGGTCAGCGAGACCGTCGTCCGGACGGTGCCGGTGCCCGTGCTCCAGCTCGGCATCACCAACACCTTCGCGCCGATCGGGCCCGCCGCGTTCCTCCACGAGCACTTCCGGCTCACGGGACCACTGCTCGCCCGTGATGTCCGGGACTGGCTCGACGGCCACGAGCGGAGGCGCGCCTGACGTGCGGGTAGCTGACTACATCGTCGAGTACATCCGCGAGCGGAACGTCCGGACCGTCTTCATGCTTTCGGGTACCGGTTCGATCTTCCTCGACGAGGCGATCGCGAAGGCGGACGCGCTCACCTGCGTGTGCGCGCGCCACGAGGCCGCGGCGACCCTGATGGGTACCGGTGCGTCGAAGCTGACCGGCGACATCGGCGTCGCCGTGGTGACCAGCGGGCCAGGAGCGGCCAACGCGATGGCCGGGTTGATCGACGCGTGGGTGGACGCCGTCCCGGTGCTGGTTCTCGCCGGACAGGTGGAGAGCCGCCACATCGATCGGTCAGCGCGTTCGTTCGGGATCCAGGGCTACAACGTCGTCGACTGCGTGCGCCCGGTGACCAAGTACGCGGTGGTCGTCGACGACCCCGTCCAGATCAGGGCACATCTGGACCGCGCCTTCCACGAGGCGCTCACCGGCAGGCCCGGCCCGGTCTGGTTGGACGTGCCGCTGGACGTGCAGGCCGCGGAGATCGATCCCGCTGCTCTCGCCGGATTCGAGGCGCCCGCTCCGGAGCCGTGGTCCAACGGGCCCGCGGAGATCGCCGCCGTCGTCCTCGACGAGCTGCGCGGGGCGTCGCGGCCCATGTTCGTCGTGGGCCAAGGCGTCCGGCAGGCCCGTGCCCAGGGGGAGTTGGCGGCGCTGGTCGAGCACCTGGGCGTCCCGACCGTGTGCACCCGGCTCGGGTACGACCTGCTTCCGTACCGCTCGGAAGCGGTGATGGGGCAGGGCGGGATCCGAGGTCGGCCGCACGTCGAGCGGGTGATGCGGGAGGCCGACCTGGTCGTCAGCCTCGGGGCGAGCCTGTCCACCGGTCTGGTCGGTGAACACCAGGACGCCTTCTCGCCGCAGGCCCGCGTGGTGATGGTCGATCTCGACGCGGACCAGTTCGACCGGGCGAACGTCGCGGTGGACGTCCGGCTGCGCATGGACCTGCTCGGCCTCCTGACCGAGATGAACCGCCAGATCAAGCACGACCGGACCGGTCTGGAGTGGCCGCAGTGGCGGAACCACTGCCGCGAGCTAAAGGAGAAGAGCTCTTCCGCCGCGACGCTCGCCACGGAGCCGATCAACTCGTACTACTTCGTGAACCGGTTGGAAGCGCAGGCGGGCCGCGATGCGGTGTTCGTGGTCGATACCGGAAGCGCCTACTACGTCACCGGCCAGACGCTGGAGTTCAACGATGGCCAGCGGGAGGTCACCTCCGCGGCGTTCCTCAACATGGGCGCCGCCGTGCCGATGGCGGTGGGCGCGTCCTTCGCCGCGGCCGGAGCGCGGGTGATCACCATCGTCGGAGACGGTGCGATCGAGCTCAACATCCAGGAACTCGCGACGATCAGTGACTACGAGCGTGACATCAAGGTGTTCGTGTTGAACAACGGCGGTTACTCGTCCATCAGGGAGTCGCAGGACGCGCTCTGCACCGCCCGGGTGCTCGACGAACCCGCACCGCTGGACTTCCGGGCCGTCGCGGCGGCGTTCCGGATTCCGTACCACCGGCTGAGCGCCGTCGACGCGCTCGACGACGACCTCGCCGCGCCCCTCGGACCACCGGGGCCGGCGCTGATCGAGGTGATCTGCGACAGCAGACAGAAGCTGATGCGGCCCGCCGCAGCCCACGACATCCGTGCCCACGACGGAGTCACGATCCCCACCCGCTGTTAGGAGTCCGTTGTGCCGTCAGAAAAGAAGAGGGCAGCACTGTTCTGGTCCAGGCCCGCGATCGAGCAGGTCCTCTGCGGGTTGTGGGGTGAACTGCTCGACACGGAGGTGAGACCGCATGACAGCTTCTTCGACATCGGTGGTTACTCGCTCCTGGTGGTGGACCTGGTGCGAGCTGCACGCGAGCGCGGTGTCGGATTGAAGGCGTCCCACGTGTTCGACCACCAGACCCCGCAGGCGATCGCCGGGATCCTCGCGCCGGACCAGGATCACCAGCGCCTGCACGACGAGCGGCGCGGTGCCGAGACCCTGTGGAACGAGGCGATGAACCCGTGGAGCGACTCGGCCCCGAGATGCCTGGTGCCCATCAGGGAGGAGGGCGAGGGCGCACCGCTGTTTGTGGTCCACTGGGGAAACGGCAACGTGCGGTTCGTGTCGCAGGTCATCGACTCCTGGCGGGCCGACCGCCCCGTATACGGGTTCGAGGCGGCTGGCTACCGCGGCCACGTTTCCGGGCTCACCTCGATCGGTGAGATGGCGCAGCGGTATCTAGCGGAATTGCGGGAACACCAGCCCGAAGGACCCTACTTCCTCGCGGGGCTGTGCCAGGGCGGTCTGGTCGCCCTGGAGATGGCCCGGCGCCTCCGCGAGCGGGGCGAGGACATCGGGCTGCTCGCGCTGGTCAACCTCCCGGACCTCGAACCCATCGCGGACCGGGGCTGGGGGCTGGACGAGCTCTACGGCTTCCGGCTGGGCGCGCTGCGCGCCCAGTTCGGGCTGGAGGGCGAGGAGGACGTCACACGCGTGTTGCAGGAGATGCTACCCATGGCCTGGTACGACGAGGACATCTCCGAGAACGACTTCTACCGGCTGCAGATGATCTGGGCCTGCGGCGTCCTCGCGCAGGACCACTACCGCCCCCGGAGCTACGACGGGCCGGCGCTCCTGCTGGAGTCGGCCGCGATGCTCGACGGGGTCGAGAAGAACTGGTTGCCGTTCCTGCCCGCCGCGACGGTGCACCACTACGACGTGGAGGGAACGCTTTCGGTGGTGCAGCACCCCGAGGTGGCGGAGATCATGTGCGCCGCCCTGACTCCCGAACGACCGTGACCGAACGGATTCCTGAAACGAGGGTCGTCCCCGATGAAAAGTGATCAGCATTACCGGATCGACTACCGCATCAACAACAACAAGAAGAGCGCCGAGCAGAACCACCGGCCGGTGCAGGTCGAAGCCTCCCCGGAGGAGATCCGGCAGCTGACGGAGGACGGGTGCCTGATCCGCCCCGGTCAGCTCGACGCAGATCACGTCGCCAAGCTCCGCGAGGCGATCACCAGGGTCGAGGAGGCCGAGCTCGGTGCGGGAGTTGCGGAGCACCGCGAGGGCAACGGCCTGTTCCTGCGGATGCTCCAGGAGAAGGACCCGGCCTTCCGCGACCTGATGTTCTACAGCCCGATGGTCTCGATCGCGCGCGCCGTGCTGGGGCCGCAGATCGCCTTCGAAGTCGACGCGCGGATCGCCTACCGCGGGAGGCCGGACCACCTGGTGCCGTGGCACATCCACCGGAGGGTCGTGCCGGACCCGTTGCCGCCGTTCTTCTGCTACCCGCACGGCGTGCACTGCCTGATCTACCTGGACGAGGTCGGCCCGGACGAGGGGCCGCTGGTCTACCTGCCGGGTTCGCACCGGGACCACACCGTAGACCTGCCGTTCCCCACGACTCGTGACCTGCCGGGTCAGGTCGTGGTGGCGCCGAAGGCGGGGGACATGGTGTTCATCCACGCGAACCTGTGGCACCGGACCCTGCCGACCAGCGAGACGTGCGGATCGCGACGCCTGCTCATCATCGGGTGCGATCCCGCGTGGCTGCGGACCGACAACGCGGGTGACACACCGCCGGAACGGCCGCTCACGGAGTCCTTCCGCGAGTCGGAGTTGCCTGATCTGCGGGAGCTGGCTTACGGCTTCCAGTGGTGAGTGGGCAACGTACGGCGCTTCCTGTTTGGGCACGGGAGGCGCCGCACACCGTCCGGCCGTCGACTCCAGGACGAGTGGTGGGATGCAGATGAGCACGAGGCTGGCCGTCGTCTACGACCGGGGTGCGGTGTCCCCGGCCGAGATCAGCAGCGGGTTGCGGGGTCTAGGGGAGGTCGTCTTCCTGTGCCCCGAGACCGACCACAACCGCGACCTGCTCCCCCTGCTCCGGGAGATGGGGCAGGTGATCCGGCTGTCCTCCGACCGGGGAGAAGCCGTGCGGCAGGTCGCCGGCGCATCGCCGGACGCGATCCTGACGTTCAGCGAGCGAGCGCTGCCGATCACCAGCGCGCTGGGAACCGGGCTGGGACTTCCGGTCAACAGCGAGGAATCGGTCCGACGTCTGACGGACAAGTTCCTCCAGCGGAGCGCGTTGCGAGACGCCGGTGTGGACTCGGTGGAGTGCGCAGTGGTGTCCTCAGTGGACGAATGGTGGCAGTTGCCTGCCGGCCTCGTGTTCCCGGTGGTGGTGAAGCCGAGTCGCGGGGCGGGAAGCCGCAACGTCCACGTCGTGGCGGACGAGCGCGCGGGCGAGGAGCTCGTGGCCCGCCTGCTAGCTCCGGTCCGGACCGGCGGAGCGGGGGAGACCCGGCTCGTCGTCGAGGAATTGCTGACCGGCCGGGACTGCGCTCCTTTCGGGGATTACGTCTCGGTCGAGAGCCTGGTGTGCGACGGAGTGGTCTCGCACATCGCCATCACGGGAAAGCTTCCGCTGTCCCGGCCCTTCCGCGAGGTCGGACAGTTCTGGCCCTCGACCTTGTCGGAACGGGACGGCGAGCCGGTCCTGAGCCTGGCTGCGGACGCAGCGCGGGCGTTGGGCATGCGCACCGGCCTCGTGCACACAGAGGTCAAGCTCTGCGCCGAGGGCCCGCGGGTCATCGAGGTGAATGGACGGCTCGGCGGCTGGATCAACGACCTGAGCACGCGGGCGGCCGGTCTGAACCTGGTCGAGTTGGCCGGCAGGGTGGCGCTGGGCGAGCGCGCGCGCGTCGATCCGGTCGCCCCGGACCGGGTGTACTTCAAGTGCAACAACCTCCCGCCGCTGCGCCCGTGCCGCTTCGAGGGCGTCGACGGCGTGGACCAGGTCCGCCGGATTCCCGGCCTGACCGGGTACCGGCCGTTGGTGCGGCCGGGAGCCGTCCTGGACGGCAGCGCGGTCGACACCTACGAGCTGGACGTGATCACAGGTGACGCCGCCGATCACCGGGACATGCTCGGAATCATCGACGCCGTCGGCGAATCGCTGACCTTCGTTTGCACCATCGACGGACGGCAAGGCCGGTTCCGCGGCCCGGAACTCGCGGCGCTCTAGGGCCCTGGCCCGGTGATTCACCGAAGGAATGTAGTGCGGAGGCCCCCGGATTTATCCGTGGGAGGAAGCACGTGACGTCCAGCATGACTGTGATCGCCACGCTCGCGCTCGGCCAGATCCTGATCATCCTCACCGGCGGCATCGACCTGGCCAACGCCTCGGCCGCGGTGCTGGCCACCCTGATCAGGGCCAAACTGGCGCTGGGCGGCGCGCCAGGTTTCGTCGCGGTGCTGCTGGGAATCGCGGCCACGGCGGCCATCGGCGCGGTGGCCGGAACGCTGGTGACGCAGGTGCAGCTGCCGCCGTTCATCGTCACCCTGGGCATGCTCACCATGCTCACGGCCTTGGCGAAGCTGTTCGCCGACGGGGAGGCGGTGCCGACCAGCGACGCGCTGCTGACTTTGCTCGGCACCTGCCGCTACCTCTTCGGCGGCATCGAGATCACCTACGGCATGACGCTGGCGCTGCTGTTGTACCTGCTGGTCTGGTACGGCCGGGTGACCGCCATCGACGGCGCCGACTTCGAGGTCGTCCACGGCGAGGTGCTGGCCGTCGTCGGCGACAACGGCGCCGGCAAAGGGGGGCGGGGGGACTGGCGGTGGGTTTCGCTTTCTTGGTTGGGCTTTTTGCCGGGGTCGGGGCTTTTGGGGGTTTGGTTGTGGGTGTGCCATCCCCGTGGTGGGTGGAGTGTGGAGGCTGCGGGCCGGAGGTCAAGCCCGGCCTTCGGCCGCCCCTGCGGGGGTGAACGGCTTGACATCCATCCCGCAGCCCCTGTTCGGCTTTGTGCCACGGGGATGGCCAGGAGTGGTCTGGCGCGGGCTTTTGCGTTGCCGAGCAGCGGAATCCGGGTGGCTTGGGGCTTGTGGCGGTTCGGTTTCGGGTTGATCCGTAGCCGGGTTTGACTGGTAGTCGCTTTTCGCTGGCGGGTGCGGGATTCGTCTCGGTCGGCCATTCGCCTAGGGGGTGTGGGTGGTGGTGATCGCTGCGTTCCGAGGTGGCCCGTGCGTGATTTTCGGGGCTATAGCGCCTGAAACCGCTCACGATGCTCGTGCTGGTGGGGGTTGGGTGTCGCCTTCGGCGTGCTGTGGTTTTCGGTGCTGTATCTGTGTCGGGTTTCCGGTGTTTTCGTTTCCGCGGCTTGGGTTTTTGGGTTTCGGGGTCGGGTGTTTCACCTGATCAAGCGACCATAAATGACGTGCGAACTGGTGTTCTAATGCGGGAGAATATTTGGTATGACACCGCTGTTGAACACCCAGGATCCGGCCGTCGGCACCACCAGTGCCCGGTCGGCGGTGTCGTGCACGGATGCCGAACTCGCCGCCCGTATCCGTGAACTGGAGCAAGCGATGCGGGTGTTGATGATGGAGCAGTTGCAGTGCATCGCCGAAGCCGACCACCGTGGTGTGTATGCCGAGTTGGGGTTCCGGTCGGCGCAGGTGTGGTTGCAGGGGTTGCTCAACATCGATGCGCGTGATGCGAAAACCCGCGTCAAGGTCGCCCGCAATGTTGAGGACCGGCAGAGCTTGTATGGCGAGGTCATGCCCGCCGACCTGCCTGAGACTGCTGCGGCTTTGGCAGAGGGTGCGATCGGGTTGGAGCATGCGCGGGTCATCGTGGACGGGGTCCGCCGCCTGCCGGAGTATGCCCGCTGTCATCAGGTCGGTAAGGTCGAATCAACCCTGGCCGGGTATGCGCGGATGATGACGCCTCGTGAGCTGGAGAAGCTCGCCGAGCGCATCCGCTATCTGCTGGATCAGGACGGTGCCTACGACGACGAGGAAGACCAGCATGAGTCGCGGGAGCTGCACTACACGGTTGCCCGGGACGGAATGACGGTCATCAAAGCCCGCCTCGACCGCGAGGCCGGGGCGAAGTTCGCCGCGCTGATGCAACCGCTGGCCGCACCGCGGCCGGAGGTAGAGGGGGAGAAGGATCCGCGGTCGGTGGGGCAGCGCAACGCCGACGGCTTCGCCGCCATCCTGGACCTGGCGCTGGATCATGACGGGGTTCCGCGTTCGGGTGGACAGCGGCCGCACATCACCATCTCCATCGACTTCGAGGACCTCAAGCGAGGGCTCGGGTTCGTCGCCGCCGAAACAGGGTTGCCCGGCACCCTCAATACCGAACGCGCTATCACCGCCGAGAACGCCCGCCGCATCGCCTGCGACGCCGAGGTGCTGCCGATGATCCTCGACGGAGACGGGTTCCCACTGGACGTGGGTCGGGCGAAGCGGACCGCGCCCGCCCAGATCCGTGCCGCGTTGCTGCAGCGGGACGGGGTGTGTGCGTTTCCGGGGTGCGACCGGCCGCCGGGAACCCCGGAAGCACATCACATCGCCCACTGGGTCGATGGCGGAAGCACCGAGCTGGGCAACATGGTGATGCTCTGCGGTCACCATCACCGGACCCTGCACACCCAGCGATGGGAAACCGAGATACGAGACCGGCGACCGGTGTTCATCCCACCGCCCACAGTGGACCCCAAACGAACACCACGACCAGGTGGCATGGCACTACCCGCCCAACACCGCGAATACCTCCGGGACCTCATCCCCGCACCACGGGACCCGGCGGACGAACCATGACGCCCTGGTTCGGTCGTGGAGTGTCAGGCCCTGGTGAGGCCTCCGTCGACGTCGATCACCGTGCCGTTGACGTAGCCCGCTCCTGGGGTGGCGAGCCAGGCCACCGCGTCCGCTACCTCTTCCGGGGTGCCCAGGCGACCTGCCGGGATTTCGCTTGACGTCGGTGGTGGCCACGGCTTGGTGGACGGCGCCCTCGACCCCGGCGCGGACGTTGTAGCGCTGTTTCAATGCTTCTGTGGCCTGCTCTGCGCGGGCATGTTCGAGGATTTCGTGCTGCTCGCGCAGTCGCAGGGTCAGTTTGCGGGATCAGCTTCAGTCGTTTGCGATCTTGCACCTGCAACCACCACCGGCCAACACAGGGTGCGGAATTGAGCAACAGAGTCCTTTAGCCCGTGGGGAGGACAGTCAAAGTGCGCGCTCGTAGAGTTTCCGGATCAACTCACCGTTGATCCCGGGAACCGGATCGTTGTCGACGTTGCCGGTCACGCCGGCGAGCAGTCGGTCGATGTCCAGGGGACCGAACCCGCCTTCGGACAGCCGGCGCGGCAGACCCAGCTCGGACAGCAGCCTCGACACGGCGGTGTGCACGTCGTCGTCGCCGAGGAGCGTCCCGACGGTGTCGAACTCCGCCGTGGCGTGCGAGTACGCGTGGGCGAGCCAGGTCGGATAAATCGTGGCGAGTCCCCGTCCGTGCGAGATGGCGACGGCGGGCACCGAGCCCATGGCCTGCTGCATCCTGTGGGGCAGGCACGTGCTGGCCGTGGCGACGTTCAGACCGCCCAGCAGCGCGGCCAACGCCATCCGCTCGTGCAGCTCTGCGCCGGTCTCGCCGGCCACCACGCGGGTGAGGCAGCCGCCGAGGATGTCCAACGCCTCGACGGCGAACAACCGGGTCAGCCGATTCGCGCGACGTGCGACGTAGCCTTCGACGGCGTGCGCCACCGCGTCGAACCCGGTCTCGGCGGCGAGCCCGCCGGGCACGCTGCCCAGCAGATCGGGGTCGACGACCGCGACGCGCGGGAACAGGTCCTCGCCCCGGATTCCGGATTTCAGGCCACGTTCGATATCGGTGATGATCGCTGCCTTGGTGACCTCGGCACCGCTGCCCGCCGTCGTCGGAACCGCGACGACCGGCACGGCATCCTCGGTCGCCGGGAGGGTGTGGCCCACCAGCGGTCCGGATTCGCCGTGCCGCATTCCGATCGCCGTCGCTTTCGCCGCGTCGAGGGCGCTTCCTCCGCCCAGTCCCACGATCACATCGCACGAGGTCTGAACCGCCATGCGGACGGCAGCGTCGACCTCGACGGAGCGGGGATCCGGTGACACCTGGTCGAACACCTCAGCGCGGACGCCCGCCTGCCCGAGCACGGACAACGCGGCAGCGAGTATTCCGTTGCTGCGCATAGCGTTCCGTCCGCACACGAGCAGCGCGGAGGCACCGAGCGCGCGGGTTTCGCGCCCAAGCTCGGCAAGCCGTCCCCGGCCGAACACGACCCGGGTCGGGATCGAGAAGTCGATGATCACAGTGTGGCCTCCTCCCAGTGCAGGGCATTGGTGCGCAGTGCATCGAACACGGGGCAGGTTCCGTACGCCAGGTAGTGCAACGCGGAACCGCCACCGGTGGATTTGGCGCCGTTCCAGGGCAGGTCGGCGGTCGTGTCCCCGCCCAGCAACAGCGCGTTGACGCGATCGTGGCGCAGAGCGCCGAGCAACGCGTCCAAGGCTCGCGTGAATCCTTCGGTGTAGCGAGCGGGTGTTCCCGCGATGAACGCCCGGCCCCCGCGGGACGTGAGGTGGTCCAGCCTCGCGCGCACCCACGGGGCGAGCACGAAGTCGACGATCGCGTAGTCCGGGGGCACTCCCCGTGACACCGGGACGGTTCTGGCATCGGCGAAGTCACGCCCTGTCGGGCGGGCGATCACAACCTCGTCGGGAATGTGCAGCTCGGCTCGGTTCGCCCGGTTCAGCACGTTTCTGCTCACCTGCAAGCACTTCTCGGGGTGAGAACCCACTGTGGACGATCCGATGTCGTGGCCGAGAGCCCGGAGCAGGTTGTTGAGGACGGCTCCCCCCGGGATGACGAGATCGTAGGTCGCGGTCAGGTGTTCCAGGCCGATGGCGGTCTTCTCCGGCTTCACCCCTCCGAGCACGGCCACCGAGTACTGCTCGTCCGCGCTCCCGGCCCAGGGCGCGAGCAGTTCGGTCTCGTGGACGAGGCTGTCCGCGGCGAAGGCCGGCCGGTGACCGAGCAGGCCGACGTTCGACGCATGAGCCCGATGCGCCTTCGAGAACCCGCCGATGGCCGCACAATCGCCGAGAGCGGCGAACCGGCCGGCGAGCTCGGCTGAGTTGGTCATCTCCCCGGCGTACTTGCGGGTGTTGCCGAACACCACGGCTTCACCGGCGCGGAGCGCGTGCGCGCGGTCGACTGCGTCCGGCGTGGCGTTTCCGGGGAAGTAGCCCACGGTGCGACCGAGCCGGTCGGCGATGTAGTCGGCGACGAAATCCAGTTCGTTCGCGTCGTCGACGCCTTTGCCCTGGTGCGAGAGCACGGCCACCCGGGCTCCTGCGTCCAGGAGGCGTTCGATGGCCGGGAGTTCCTCGTCGATCCGGCCGGTGTCGGCAAGCGCGCGCCCGACGTTGAAGCCGGCGGAGTAGATCCACCTCTGCCCGCATCGGATCTCCTGCTGAGACAGGAGCCTGATTCCGCGCATCCCCTCAGAGCGCATAGGTTCGCAGCCCCAGGGTCTCGTCCAGTCCGAACAGGACGTTCATGTTCTGGATGGCCGACCCGGCGGCACCCTTGACCAGGTTGTCGGTCACCGCGACGACCTTGGCGATGCCGCGCGCCCGGTCGACGTCCACTCCGAGGTGGCAGAAGTTGGAGCCGACGACGTGCCCGAGGCTCGGGTACACGTCGTACTCCTTCTCGTTCACCCCACCCTGCTTGGGAACGTCGTTGACGAGTACGAAGTGCTCTCCCTCGTGCCCGGGCCCGTAGGCCGCGGTGAAGGTCTCCAGCAGCTGGTCGCGGTCGAGCCGCTGCCGCAAGCCCGCGTTGGCCTGCAAATGGATCCCGCGAGCGAAGTTGCCGTGTGCGGTGTTGATGTCCACGCGGACCGGCGGGTCCTGGATCGCGTTGGAGAGGAAGGCTTCGAGCTCCGGCCCGTGGCGGTGGCCCTCAAGGCTGTAGGCCAGCATCGATTCCGCCACTTCGGCGTGCATGATCGCCTTCTTCGGGGTGGTGCCCGCTCCCGTCGTCCCGTTGGTGGCGTGGATTGACAGGGGGCTGGTGAGATCGACGAAGCCTCCGTTGAGCAAGGGTGTCAGGGCCAGAATCGCGGTGATGGCGTAACAGCCCGGATTGGCGATCAGCCGGGCGTCGCGGACGCGGTCCCGGTTGAGCTCGGTCACCCCGTATGCGGCCTCGGGGAGGAGGTGCGCGGCGGTGTGTTCCCGTCCGTAGATGCGCTGGTAGAGGTCGACATCGCGGAATCGGAAGTCCGCGCTGAGGTCGACCACCCGGACACCGCGGTCCAGGAAGTGACCCGCTCGGTTCATGGCCTCACCGGAGGGCGTGCAGAAGAAGACCACGTCGAGTTCGACGGCCTGCTCCTCCAGCCGCTCGACGGGCCGGAACTCCAGTCCGCTGCCGCGGAGGTTGGGATGGGTGCGAGCGAACGGACGTGGCTCCCGGGAGGTCGGCAGGATCACCTCCACGGCAGGATGGCCAAGCAGCAGGCGGCACAGCTCACCGCCGGTGTATCCGGTCCCTCCGATGACGCCGACCGTCAGCTTGTCAGCGGTCGAGTTGTTCATCTGTCCCCCTTCGTTCTGGTGCCGGGTCGGCCGGTGGTTTCGACGTGCTGCGGGCCAGGGACGGCGGTAACAGCACGATCTTGCCCACGTCCTCGGGCGCGCAGTCCATCAGGCTGATCTCGTGCGCCGCGCTGAGCGGGAGGCGGTGGGTGATCAACGGCGCGGGGTCTATTTCTCCGCGCGACAACCAGTCGATGACCTCGGCGAAGTCCCGAGGCGTGGACAGGGTGGAGAACCGCATGCTTAGCCCGTGCGAGACCAGGCGGTTCAGCTCGATCTGGCGGGGACGGTCGAAGTAGCTCACGACGACGATCTGCCCGCCGGGCCGCGTGATTGCGCACGCTTCGTCGAGGACGGTGTCGTGGCCGGAGGCGACGAACGTGACGTCGGATCCTTCGGGCGCCCGGGCCGCGAGTGCCTGGACCACGTTGTCGGCGCGGGCGTCGACGTAGTAATCCGCCCCCAGGCGCCGTGCCCGTGCTCCTTTGGCCGGGCCGAGGTCCACGCAGCCGATAGAGCCGAAGCCGAGTTTCCTCGCCGCGATCAGACAGGTCAGTCCGATGGTGCCCGAACCGAGTACGACGGTGCTCGCGGGTGGCGTGTTCTCGACCAGCCGTACCGCGTGCAGGCCGATCGACAAGGGTTCGGCCAGCGCTCCCGTCGCGTCGTCGACGTCAGGGGGGAGCAGGTGCGTCATGTTCTCGCGGAGGACGACGTACTCGGCGAACGATCCTTCCCAGCCCGCGTGGCACAGGTTCGCCCGGTTCCGGCAGAGGTTCACCTCACCGCGATGGCAGGGCGCGCAGGCATCGCACTGGGAGAACGCCGCGGAGCACACCTTGTCGCCAGGAGCGAAGCCGGAGACCTTCGTCCCCACGCTTTCGACGACGCCGCAGAGCTCATGGCCGAGGATGACCGGGGGTCGCTTGTACGGGTGGGTGCCTCGATATGTCGCGAGGTCCGACCCGCAGACCCCCGTCGCATGCACGCGGACCAGCAACTCGTTCTCACCTGGTTCGGGCACGTCGACATCGCGGTACTCGATCGTCCGCTCCGACACCAGAACAGCGGCCTTCATTCGTCGCGGCCCGTTGACTCCCATGATCAGCAAACCCGGTTGGCGACGGGTGCGCCCGTCATGGCGCTGTGGATCGACTCGACCACGATGTGGCCGATCCGCCGCTGCGCGTCCGACGACATGGCTCCGATGTGCGGGGTCAGCACCACGTTGTCCAGAGTGGATAGTTGCGTTGGGCTGCCTTCGCCGGTGCGGACATCGAGCGCCGCACCGGCGAGGGTTCCTCGCTTCAGCGCCTCGTGCAGGGCGCGTTCGTCGACGATCTCACCCCGGGACACGTTCACGAGGTAAGCGCCGTACTTCATCATCGCGAGCTCCGGTTCCGAGATCAGCCCGCGAGTGCGTGGCGTCAGCGGGACCGCGAGGCAGACCACGTCAGCTTCCCGGAGCATGGCCGGGAGGCCGACGAGCTCGATGTTTCTCGCTGCCAGCGCGCGGCATCGGGGCTCGTCTTCTCGTTCGACGCAGGTCAGCACCCGCATGGAGAAACCCTGCGCCAGGTGCGCGACCCGCGCGCCGATGTTGCCGTGGCCGACGATTCCCATCGTCTTGCCCGCGAGCTCGGATCCGACCAGCGCCGACTTGTTCCATACGTTCGTGCGGGCCTGCCGGTCGGCCAGCGAGATCTTGCGCGCCAGCGCCAGCAGCAGTCCGATCGTCAGCTCCGCGACCGCGCCTGCGGACTCTCCTGGGACGTTGAACACGACGACGCCCGCATGGCGCGCGGCGGTCAGGTCGATGTTGTCCGTGCCGGCACCCGCCCGCGCCACGAGCTTCAGGCGCTGGGCCCCGGCGAATAGCTCGGCGGGCAGCTGTACGCCGCTGCGCAGGACGATCACGTCGGCGTCGCGGGACAACGTCAGGATCTCGTCCGCCGACGGCCGAAGGTGGACGACGACGTCGCAGGTCCGACGCAGACGTTCGAGGGCCTCGTCGTGAATGAGGTCCACGACCAGGACCTTCCACCTCGTCGGCGGTGCCAGAGCTGCATCTTCGGAAACGTTGCGCACAGAAACCCCTCAGGTTGTCGCGGCTGCAGAGTTGAATGGTTCGATCGCCGGGTTCACGTCGGTGTGGGCACGGGACGGCTGCCATGGCCGATCGCCCATCGCGTCGTCGGGGGAACCGCGCATCCCGCCGCGAGAAAGACGACACCGAGGAGCACGCATCCCGCCCAGCCCCAACCGGCCATCGCGGTGGTCGCGACAAGGGGGGTGACGACCTGGGCCAGGTCCCGCCCGACGCCGTAGACCCCCTGGTACTCGCCCTGAGCGTGTTCCGGTGCCAGTTCGAAGGAGATTCCCCACGAGCCGGCGGCATGCAGGAGTTCGCCGACGACGTGCACGCCCACACCGAGGAAGAGGAAGACGACGGCGACCCATGCGGGTGTCCCGTCCGCGACCGCGAAGCATAGGCAGCATGCGAGGAGGAAGTAGCCTGCTCGGCGCTGTGCGCGGGCGGCACCCGTCGCGGTTTCGGTCCGCCGGCTCGCGCGTACCTGGAAGAGCATCACGACGACGGTGTTGATCACGGAGAACACCGCGTACAAGGCGACCGGCGCGTGGGTGCGTTGCGCCATGTAGAGCGGCAAGGCGACGGTGAACACCCCGATGTTGACGGTCAACACGGCATTCAACGCGGTCAGCGCCAGATAAGGCCGGTCCCGCAGGACCGCCACTCGTCCACCGGCAGCATTCTTCTCCGGTGCCGCTCCGGAAAGCGGAACCTGCGTCGTGACCGCGGCCGAGACCCCGTAGCAGAGCGCCGAGGTGACGATGACGACTTGATAGCCGAGAGCGGTGTCGGACAGCAGCGCGACTCCGGCGAGCGCGGAACCCACCATCCAGCCCGCATTGGTGACCGACCGCAGATAAGCGCGAGTTCGCACCCGGCTGTTCCGGTCGACCGCGTGCGCGATGAGCGCGCCTTCGGCCGCTTGCCCGGCCGATTCGCAGAGGGTGACCAGCGCTGCCGTGACGACGAATCCCGGCAGGCCTCCGATCGCGAGGTAGCCGCAGATCATCAGCGCTTCCGCGAAGCGGCACGCCGTGCGCACCAGCCGCGGTCCGACCCTGTCCGCGAGGCGACCACCGGGCACTCCGCCGAGCAGTCCCACCAGCGCACCGGCGGTGAGACCGATACCGACCTCGTGGACGCTCAGCCCGACCGAACGGGTGAGGTAGATCGGCAAGGTCGTGTAGAACAGCCCGCGGCCGAACCTGCTCGTCAGCGTCGACAGTGCCAGGGCTCGTACCTCCCTGCCCTTCGGGAGGAGGCTTTCACGCCTTTCAGCGAATGAGCGCATGCGACCTACTCGAATTCGACGGAGAACAACTGCGGCGTGCTCGCCCGGAAACGGCACTGCCGCGAACGCGATGCGCTCGGAATCCGGTGACGAACCGCTTGCCATGCAATCACAGTTCGCGGCGAGATGCTACTCCCACGCGGCTCGGACCGCTGGAAAAGCATCACGACAGGAATCGTTTGTCGAAGTTGGCAACTATTTGCCGCGATTGTCGCATTGACGCCGCGGTGCCCGCTGGAAACGATTCATTCCATCCTTGGAAAAGGAAATCCTGAGGAGGAACCATGTCCGAGCGGATCGAGCGCGTGGCATACGAGCCGCCGATAGTGGAGGAGGTCGGCGGGTTCGCCGCGGAGACCCACGGAGCCGGCGCCGGATTCCCGGAAGGCCGCCCGTTCTCCTACGCTCGTCCGAGCGAGCGTTGATCGGCGCCACCGCGGGAACTGAGCCAGATGTGTGAGATGAGCGAGAGCTGGCTCGTGGTCCTGCCGGACTGCGAACCGGCTCTCGCGGTCGCCGACCGCGTCGCCGGATTCGCCCGCCTGCGAGAGGACAGCTCATTGCGGGTGATGGCGCTCGGCACCTGCGGAACTGACGAGGAGGGACTGCGGCGCCGAGTCGCCGGCGCGGGATCCATCGACGATCTCGACGGGCTGACGGTCGGCCTCGCGGGGCAGCTTTCACCTGATCGCAGCCGACGAACGCGTCCACGCTCAAGGAGCGGCGTTCGACTCCCGTCGCGTCTTCCACGCCGAGGTCGCGGGCGTGGCCTTCGCCGCCGACAGCGCGCACGCCGCGGCCTGGCTGGCGGACGCCGAGCTCGATGACCAGCAGCTGGCTCTGCGGTTGGCGATCGCGGCCGCACCACATGCACTCGCAAGCGCCACGATGTGGCGCGACGTCCACTCGGTCCCGGGTGGCTCGGCGCTGTACCTCCAGTCGGCGCAGGCGCTCAGATCCGGCGCTGGTGGCACGAACCCGACCGGACCGTCCCACTCCAGGAAGGCGCACCGGGTCTGCTGGCGGCGCTGCGCGACTCGATCGCGGTGCGCGTGTGGGCCTACGACGCGGCCCGGCAGCTGTCCGTCTTCCGCCGTTTCACCTACGGGCAGGGGGATCTGCGCATGTTGTTCTCAGCCTCGGAGTGCGGGGGACCCTGACGGACGAGCCCTCCGCCCTGGTCCGGGACCGGTCCCAGATGCGGACCAGGGCGCACACGCGCATCCAGGCGGCGGTCGAGGCCGGGCGGATCTTCCGGGTGCTCGCCCGGTTCGGCTCGCGGACGTGCCGATCGCCCCACCGTTCTGCGATGACGTCGTGGTCGACGCCTGCCTGCGGGTGAGTCCGCACGAGACGCGGACGCCGGGTGCGTACAAGCCGCTGCTGACGACCGCGATGCGGAGCGTGGTCCCGCGGCGTCTGCTGTCGCGCACGACCAAGGACCACTGCGGTGACGAGTGGAACAACGGACTGCGCGCGCACGCCGACGAGCTGCGCGGCCTCAGCGAGGACTCCCGCCTGGTCGCCCGCGGGCTGGTGGATTCGGCGCTGCTGCGGCGTGCGTTGCTCAGCCCGACGATCTGCGGGTTCCTTCCACGGTCTGGAAACAACCATCGTCGCCGAGACGTGGCTGCGCGATCTCGCCCTGGTGGAGGGTGTCGAGCCGGGGGAGATCGCGATCCGGATCGCCGACGAATTCGGGATCGAGCCGGAAAGCGTCGAGGCCGATGTCAGCGATCTGGTGGAGATGCTCCGGAAGAGCAAGTTGGTGAAGCCGTGAGAGAGGTCGACGAAACTCCGAGAGGTCCCGCCGTTCGGCCGCCGAGTCCAGGCTCTCCTGGCGATCTTCGCCGGACGTTTCCTCGCTCGGCTGCCTCCCCACCGGATCCGCGCGGTGCTGCGGTTCCTGGTCGCCGGGGCCGCCCCGGCGACCAGGGAGCAGGCGCTTGGAGCCCGGATGGACGTGGTCGGAACGAGCGCCTACTGCGCTGGGAACTACTGCCTGAAACGATCGCTCGCCGCCGTCCTGCTCGCGCGCTTGCGGGGTGCGTGGCCGACCTGGTGCGTCGGGGTGCGCAGGGCACCGTTCTCGGCCCACGCGTGATCGAGGTCGACGGGACGCCCGTGGGGGAACCGGGCGAGGTCGTCGGGTACCGCACGATTTGCTCGGTGCCCGCGGCCGGTCTTGAACCCGCTTGATATGACTATCGGACGAATCGTCCGTTACGTCGGAAGTCGGAATCACAGCTTTGGTGAAATGGAATCATGCCGTTCCGGCACGATTCTTCTTTATGCGTTCGTTATTCGGGTACTACTCGTCTCGATGTGCGAAATTTGACCCGATCGGCGCAATTTCCCTTTGCTGTCTGTGATCAAAACGACATTTCCGGTGGGCGTTGGGGTGTGCGCTGCTATTTTTGAGGGCCGAGTCGGTGTACTCGGTGTTGCTGTGGGGCGGGACGCGGATTGTTCGGTGTCCCGGTGTCAGGTTTTCATGGGGGAGGGTTCGTGGCAGAGGTTTCTTCGTCGCGCGCTTGGCCGGTGCTGAGCGCGGAGGACATTTCCCGTGGCTCGGCGGAGCTGCGGCAGAAGCTGGAAAGCTGCCGGATGGAATGCATTCCCATCGCGTCCGTCCTGCACGCTCCGTCCGTGCGGGTGGCGGGTCAGGACATGGGGCACGTCCAGGCGCTGGTGGAGGTGGAGGGGGATCTCCCGCCGATCCTGGTCCATCGGGAAACGATGCGGGTCGTGGACGGGATGCACCGGTTGCGGGCCGCTGCGGCGCAAGGGCGTGAAACGATTAAAGCCGTTTTCTTCGCCGGGAGTGAGCAGGACGCGTTCGTCATCGCGGTCAAGCTGAACGCCATGCACGGTCTCCGCCTCACCCCGGTCGACAGATCGGCCGCGGTGGCGTGCATCGTCGTTTCCCATCCGCAGTGGTCGGATCGTGCGATCGCGTCCGCCGCCGGGGTGGCAGCCAGGACGGTCGCCGCGATCCGGAAGCGGGTCGGGGGCAACGTCGCGCCGCTGGACAGCCGGATCGGCCGGGACGGCAGGGTGCGTCCGCTCAGCTCGGCGGAAGGGAGGTCCCGCGCCGGGGAGCTGATGGCGAAGCGCCCCGATGCCAGCCTCCGGGAGGTGGCGCAGGCGAGCGGTGTCTCGGTGAGCACCGCGAATGACGTTCGCGCCCGGCTGCGGGCCGGCCGGGATCTGGTGCCCGAGCAGCAGCGGACGGGCCGCAGCGCGCAGGCATCCACCTCGCCCGCGATCCAGCAGCGGGTCGGCGTCGACGCGGAAGCCGGTGACGGGCAGGTCTCCGACCTGGAGCAGCTGCGGCGTGACCCGTCCATGCGGTTCAACGAGATCGGTCGCACTGTGCTGCGGCTGCTGGATGTGGGCGCGTTGGATCCCGACGAGTGGCAGCGCTACGTCGAGGGCGTCCCCCGCCACTGCGTCCGCAGCGTGGTGAACACCGCCAGGCGGTGCGCCGCAGCCTGGGAGAACTTCGCCGAGCGGTTGGAGAAGCGCCAGGAGTCGATGCGGATGTCGTCCTCGTCCGAGGGAGCTTGAGATTTCCGGCCGGTCTCGGACCCGCGGCCGGTGTTCGACTGATCCGTCGTCAGCAGTCGAACACCTCCAGCCGATCAACGCGCCCGTCCGCCCCCACACCGTCGGCGTCGAGGTCCACGACCTCCGACAGCAGACCCGAACCGATGCGGATCGCCAGCCGACCGGCGATCTCCTTGCCGTCGATCGACGCCGATACCAGCACCGCCGCCGGGCCGGCGCTGCCAACCAGGTTGGCCAGCACACCCACCTGCGGGGTCACCAGGAACTCCGAGGCCTCCGCGGACTCCGCCGCATACACCTTCGCCGCACCATAAGCCGCGAGGCTCTCGGCGAGCTTGCCGGTGGTACCAGGCTCGCCCACCACGACCGCGGACGGCTCACCCAACCGACGCGCCGCCGTCAGCAGCTCGTACGTGACCTTCTTGACCTCGCCGTCCACATGATCGACGAGGACCAGAACCTCAGCCATGAATCAATGCCTCCTCGAAAAACCGTGAACGACTCGCACTCGCTGTTCGGTGGCGCCTACGACGCCAAGGTGAAGGTCACCAAGGGCACGCCGGTCGTCACGGTGCTGCCGGGTGCGATCGAGCCCGAGCAGGCCGCGGGCGCGGCTGTGGTCGAGTCGGTGGTTGTTCCGGCCGCTACGGGTGCGAAGATCACCGGTCGGCAGCCCGCCGAGGCCGGGGACCGCCCGGAGCTCACCGAGGCCTCGATCGTGGTCTCCGGTGGCCGTGGTGTCGGTTCGGCGGAGTCGTTCGAGGTCGTGGAGAAGCTGGCCGACAGCTTGGGTGCCGCGGTGGGTGCCTCGCGTGCGGCGGTGGATTCCGGCTACTACCCGCCTCGACCTGCTCGGCGAACGTCTCAACCGGACAGTCCTGAATGTCACAGAAGAACCGGCGTATTCGTAACCGCAGAATCACCGACTGGCCGGCCACCGAGGCGTCAGCCAGCTTGCGGTCGTAGCGACTATGAACCCGGCGTGACCGGCCGCCACATCCCGGGCACATCGCATCTTCCCCCTTGACGCGCGCCCAGACCAGCACACCGCGCCTTCTCGACTCGCTCGACCACGACACTCGCCAAATGCGGCAGAAGGGCATCTAACCACTGGTGATCACACACCGCGATCATGATCATAGACACCCGCAAGACGCAGTTACCAGGGCGACAGTTGATCACACGATTAGGGACAGAGCCCAAAACTTGACAGCCCCGATACGAGTCCCGATCACGGGCGGATCGAGGGGATTTGGCCAGCGGCCTTGCCCAGTGGGGGCAGCGTTTCTCCGCGAAGGCGCGGGCTCCCTTTCAGCGCGTCCTGGGACTTCATGACCGGCTCGACGATCTGGTCCTGCTCGCGGAAGGCGTCGCGGTCGTCGAATGCAGTCCGCGTGGTGACCGCTCGTTTGATGGTTGCAACGGAAAGCGGTGCGTTGCGGGTGGCGAGCTCCATGGCGCGACCTAGGGCCTGTTTCATATGTCAGAGCCATTCGTTGATCGCCGCGACGTCCACTGTGGCCTCGTAACGAACTGCCAACTTGTCGTATCGGGTAGCGACGGCACGATTGCGCTTGAGCCTGTTGATGCCGCACTCCACCGCGTGGCGTTGCTTGTAGATCTCCTTGTCGAACGCCGGTCGGCGACCACCGCGCGAACCGCGGTTCTTGCGATGGCGGATCTGGTCGGCCTTCTCCGGGATGGTGCACCGAATGCCACGTCGCCGCAGGTAGGCACGGTTGGCGCGGGAACCGTACGCCTTGTCCGCCAACACCCGATCCGGACGAGTCCGTGCCCGGCCCCGACCGGCACGGGGCACCCTGATCCGCTCCAGGACCGTCTGGAACTGCGGTGAGTCGCCCCGCTGACCGGCAGTGACCACAACCGACAACGGCTTTTGGCCTTGCTCGGTGGACAGGTGCAGCTTCGTGGTCAACCCGCCCCGCGACCGGCCGATCCCGTGATCGTCCGGCTCGACGTCGACCCCGCCCGGGGATTCACGCTGGTCAGCCCCTTTATACGCGCGCCAGCGGCGTGCTGGTGTGCGCGGGCGACGGTGGAGTCCACGCTGACATCCCAGGTGATCAGCCCCTCGGCGTCGGCCCGGGCCTGCAACCGCGTCAGGATCCGTTTCCAGGTCCCATCCCGCTGCCAGCGACGGAACAGGCCATACACGGTCTGCCACGGGCCGTACCGGTCGGGCAGGTCGCGCCACTGCACGCCGGTGCGCACCCGGAATCGAATCCCGTTGATGAGCTGTCGTTTCGGGTGCTTGGGCGGGCGTCCTGACTTCTTGCCCCGGGGTAGCAGCGGTTCGAGCTTCGCCCACTGCTCGTTCGTCAGATCGCCACGTCCCACACGGAGATCATCTCAAACCCAGATCAACTTCTGAAACAGACCCTAGCTCAGTGCATGGCCCGCATTTCGCCTACGAGGCATCACAACGGCGGGCAGTCTCGAACGCGGGGCGGTTCAGCATTGACTGTGGGAGCGGGATTGGGAGGATTCTGGGAGGGAGGTGGTGACCTGAAGCGCGCTGTACTGCGCTGAGCGGCATCGAGCTGCACCGGTTTGTCCTGGGGTTTCTCGGTTTTCGCTGGGCGGTGTCTTTTGTGGACTACTCTGGGGGTCAAGGGGTCGCAGGTTCAAATCCTGTCAGCCCGACCGTGAAGAGAGCCTGCTGACCTGCACGTAGGTGCAGGTCAGCAGGCTTTTTTGTATGCTGTTGTGGATCTTGGGTGTACGACAACCCACTTATTTTGGGTCTAGATGTTCCGTGAGGTTTTGAGTACGGTATGTGTCCGAAGGTGGGATGATCGCACAACTCGGGTCAGTGCCGGAAGGTCGGCGCAGCGGAGCTTTCCCGAACACGAGTCTGTACGCCGGAATCCCGGGCAAGAACACTTGATTGACACTGCGCGGCGTCCAGCCCGCGCGCACCAAAAATCGGAGGCATTCCGTGACGCAGGCCGATATCCGCATTCTTGGAGAACCGCTAACTTGGCCCGACATTGCCTTTCCCCTGACAACCACCCTGCATCCCGGAGCCGAGCTGGCGGCTGGGCACTGTGCCGATTGGGCCCGCCGCACCGGCCTGGTGCAAACAGACACAGCGCTGAACGTCCTTGTGGACTCCCGGCTGGAACTGCTGGGCGCGCGCATCTATCCCGGCGCCGATCAGGACACGGTGGACCTGGTGACCGACTGGCTGGCCTGGATCTGCGTGTTCGACGATCACTGTGATGAGGGCGAGCTGCGCCAGGATTCCGCTCTTGCCCGGTCGGTGTTCGACGAACTGCTGTCGGTGCTGACCGAGGATTGCGCGCCGGTGCGGACGACGACCACGCTCAGCCATGCCCTCGCTGACCTGTGGCGACGCACCGCGCCTGGCATGAGTCCGCAGTGGCGCAGGCGTTTCAAAGACTGCACGGGCCGCGTCCTGGCGACGATGGAGCGGGAAATGGCCCGTCACGCATTGGGAAGCGTTCCCACGGAGGAGGAACTGGCCGAGCGGGTGGGCGGGACGCTGAATCGCACCGCCACCGAGGCATGGTTTGCCTGTGCGCAGCTGGAGCTCCCGGATCGCCTGTTTGGTACGGCTGCCCAGCCCGGCCCCGCCGAACACCTGATGCGCATCACTGAAGAGGTCGTCGTGTGGTGCAACGACATCCTCTCCCTCGAGAAGGACCTCGCCTGGCGCGACCAGAGCAACCTGGTCATCTTCATCCACGAGGCGCGCGGCTGTTCCTGGCAGGATGCCGTGGACGCGCTGCATGGACGCATTAACGACCACCTTGCCGAGTTCGGCCGTGTCGCGGACCAACTGGCCGAGGCGATGGGAGCCGATCTCGCCGACGTCGCGGACCGGGCCTGCGTCACCGCGATGAACCACATGTGCGGCAGCGTGGACTGGTCGAAACAGACCGGCCGCTACCGTCGGGTCCAGTCCTCGGAGCCCGGAACCACTGCCCGGTATCTGGACTCCCTCACCCCACCTGATCAGGACAAGACCCGGGCAACGAACGGCCACCTGCAGCAAGCCGAGCGGGCCTTACGTGGCGAGGTCGACCGCCTTCCTGCCCCACTGCGCGATATCGCCGGATATCACTTCGGCTGGATGACCACGGACGGTGCTCCCGCAAGCCATCCCGCCGGCAAGAAACTCCGGCCCGCGCTGGCTATGTGTGTGGCGGAAGCACTCGGTGCGTCTCCGGACACGGCGCTACCGGGCGCGATCGCGGTCGACTTGATCCACAACCAGTCCCTGATCCACGACGACATCATCGACGCCGATCCGCTGCGCCGCCATCGGCCTGCGGTGTGGGCGGCCTTCGGCACACCCGAGGCGATCCTGGCTGGTGACGCGGTGCTCACCCTTGGCTTCCAGGCTGTGCTTGGCGGGCCGTTGGCCGCCCGGGCTGTCGGCCAGCTCGGCGACAGCTTTCAATACATGCTGTACGGCCAGATGCTGGACTCCGCGTTCGAGCAACGAGCCGAAGTCTCCACCAACGACTACGTCACCATGGCCAGGGCCAAGACAGGTTCGCTCTTCGGCTGCGCGGCCGGACTCGGCGCCATCTACGCCCAGGCAACGGACGACGCGGTCGCCACACTCGATACCTTCGGGCAATATCTCGGGGCCGCCTTCCAACTCGTCGACGACATCCTCGGCATCTGGGGCGATCCGCAGACCGTCGGCAAACCTGTGGGCACCGACCTCCAGCGACGCAAGAAATCGGGTCCCGTCGTCGCGGCACTCACCGCTGCCGGGCCCGGCGGAGACCAGCTGCGCGAGCTGTACGCACAGGACGCCCCCTTCGCTCCTGCTGATCTCCAAGACATCGCCGGCTTGATTGAACAGGCAGGAGGACGGTCCTGGGCACAGCGAACCGCCGAGCACTACATGACCCTCGCTACCCAATCACTGGATGACATCCCACTGACCCCCACCGGCCGCAAGGCTCTGGAACAATTCATCAGCGGCAGCGGATTCTCTGTGACCCGCTCGGCCTAAGCACCTCTTACCCTGCGGCCGAACCGATCCTCCTCCAAGATCAAGTGGCGACTTTATGGCGACGGGAACACGCAGCAACGCGTGAGAACCCTTCGCAACGAGGAGGAACAAGATCCGCTGACCTGCGGCGAAGCGCGAAATCCCTGGTCACCAGCAGGGGATAACTACCTTGACACGGTAGTGCTCAGATTCACTGTTTTGGCTGGTCAAGTGTGCGCCAACGGTGGGTCAGTGCGGGGTGGGGAAAGGTTGCTGCGCCGCCGGACGCGGTGTCGCCAGTTTCGCCTGGCGTCGGTGTCTGGATGGGTGGAGCGGGAGGGAAATGGGAGGGTTGTAGGGGGTTGAACCGCGTTGTACTGCACTGAGCGGAAGTGAGCTGCACCGGTTTGTGCTGCGGTTTCTCGGGTTTCGCAGGTCACTGTCTTTTGTGGACTACTCTGGGGGTCAAGGGGGCGCAGGTTCAAATCTTGTCAGCCCGACGTTGGCGGAAGCCCGCTGACCTGCACATAAGTGCAGGTCAGCGGGCCTTTTCGTGTCTGGCTGTGGATCTTGTGATGATGGTGAATCAAGATCAAAAAGCCCGTCCAGGAGCGAATCGGGAGCGGGGCTGTCAAGTTTTTGACTGAACGAGCAAACGCGGTCACGTTTGTTGGTCACGCCGTGTAGCTGTTGGTAAAGATTCGGCAACGGATTTGATCTGCGTTGAAGTGCTGTCAATCGACTTGTGTCGTTTGCGGACGGTTGTCGGATGGCTGAAAGTCGTTGCAACAAGGGCGCTGTACTTCACCGTCTACATCGGGTCGTTCAACGCCGGGGTCTTCCTCCCCTTCCTCAACCGCCTGGCCGGACACCCCGTCCACCGCCGCAAGACCGTCCAGAAGTGGCTCACCGAACACCGCTCGGACATCGAGATGCACTTCCTTCCCGGCTACAGCCCCGAGCTCAACCCCGATGAGATCCGGGGTGCCGACCTCAAACGCGCCGTGTCCACCGGCACAGCACCGAAAACCCGCGACGAGCTGGAAACAGGGGTCCGCTCCTTCCTCCACCGACTCCAGAAGCTGCCCGACCGAGTTCGCTCCTACTTCGGCAAACCCGAAGTCCGCTACGCCGCCTGACATCACATATTTGCCCTGCGCATCAATAAGACGCTTTTCAGCCTCGAACATGGCGCGTCCCTCTGGGCGCAACTGCACCACGGCCGACACCAGCTCCAGATGCGCCGCACCTGCCAGATCGACCCGCCCCAATCCACCCTCCAAGCACGACCGGAATAGGGGGCACGAGCATGTCGGCTCGTTCGAAGTCACAGAGAACGTCGTCCATCGTGACGACCGCGGCGTTCTCGATCAGGGTGCGCATGGCCGGGTGTTCCTCTCGAAAATGCGGCGGCGTCAGTGGGGTTCCTGTTTGGTGACCCAGGTGGCAATTTGCGTCCGCCTGGTGAAACCGAGCTTGGTCAGGATGTGGTCGACGTGGGAATCAGCGGTGCGGCGGGAAATCGACATTGTGGCAGCGATTTCTTTGTTGGTCTTGCCCTGCGCGACCAGCGCTGAGACTTCTCGCTCGCGTGGAGTAAGCATCGGGGTGGGCGATTCTTCGGTCGCGGAGCTTGTCGGACTCCCGGCTTTGCTCGGATCGCGGGTTATCCATGCGATGGCCTCGTCGAAGTCGAGCAGTGTGGCGAGCTCAAAGGCTTCCTGGAACGTATCTTCGCCGAGTGAGCTGCGCGCTACTGCTTCGTAATGGTCGTGTAGGCGCGCGATGTGTTTGTGGCCGGCGAGTGACGCATCGATGTTCTTCTTGATCTTGTGGGACACGCCGAACAAGGTCGCGGCCCGTGCCGCGTCACCGTCCGCGCTGGCTATGCAGGCCAGTATTTCGATACACAACGCGATCCGGAAGTGCTCGTGGAAGTCCAGCTTCAGGCGCAGACTTTCCAGTTCTGCGGCTGTGGCTTGTTGATAATCGCCCGCAAGCAGTCCGGCTATTCCCTGCGCCCATAGGGCAAGCGACCGCATCCACTGTTCGCCATAGTTCTCATCGAGGGCCGGGCATTCGCGGAACAGGGCCGCGGCGCGCTCATGATCGCCGAGGAAGGCGAGGGCCAATGCGAGCTCGATCTGGTCGTAGGCGACGGCAGCGTGATCGCCGATCAGCCGATGCCCGGCGAGAGCGTCCTCGAAGAGCGCGGCCGCCCGCGCAGGATCTTCGTTGTACAGGGCGGTGAGCCCCGAGATCTGCGCGACGTAGGCCGCCCCCGATTGGTCGCCCAGCTCCGCGGCCAACGCTCTTGCCTGATCGAGGAGGGCTGTCCCGGATGTCGCGTCGTTGAGCGCTAAATTCAAGTACCCGTTGACGTAAAGCGCTTTGACACGGACAGTATCTCGTTCCGCGGTGAGCGCCAGGAGGCGCTCCAGCCATCGACGTCCCTCGTAGACAAAGCCGCTGCTGAGCCAGAAAAATCGGAGGGAGGATGCGATCACCAGACCTGCTTGCGCTTCGCCGGGCTCGGAAGCGGAGAATTCCAACGCTTCGCGCAGGTTTGCGTGCTCGGCTCGCAACCGGGCGAAGACCGTCGTGCGTCCGGCGCTGAACCATTCCGCCTCGGCCTGGGCGACGAGGTTCCGGTAGTAGTGAAGGTGCTTGCGACGGACCGTGGTGGTCTCACCGCGTTCGACGAGGCGGTCCCGGCCGTATTCGCGGAGCGTCTCCAGCAGCCGATAACGGGTCTTGTCCGGATGCCGTTCCGTGGTCACGATCGACTTGTCGATCAAGCCCCTGATCTGATCAAGCACCTCGTCGGTCCGGATGCCGTCGCCTGAACCGATTGCTTCGGCCGCCTCCAGGGCGAACCCTGAACCGCACACGGACAGCCGTGCCCACAGCACTTGTTCGGCGGCGGAGCACAGCCGGTAGCTCCAGTCGACCATGTCCTGCAGGGTCTGCTGGCGGGTCGGCGCCGTCCGGGTTCCGCCGGTCAGCAATCGAAAACGACGATCGAGCCGGACCATGATCGTCTCGGCCGACATGAACCGAAGAGCGACTGCCGCCAGTTCGATCGCCAACGGAATGCCGTCCAGTTGTCGGCACAAACGCATGACGACGTGCGCGTTGTCCGCGTTGACGGTGAAAGCCGGATCCGCGGCTTGAGCTCGCTCCTGGAGTAGTGCGACCGCCGAGTACTGAAGGAGATTCTCCAGTTCCGGAGTACCAACTCTCTCCGGGGGAACCGAGAACGGAGCCAACTCCATGACGGTCTCGCCGGCAATGCCCAAGGGTTGGCGACTGGTGGTCACGATCCGCATCAGCGGGCACTGTTTGAGCAGCGAATGCGCGAGTTGCGCGCACCCATCGAGAACGTGCTCGCAGTTGTCCAGCAGAAGCAGCAGCGGGCGGTCGCGAAGATGTTCGGGAAGGTGCTCCAACGGCGTCACCCCGGACTGCTGTTGCAGGCCCAACGTGGCGGCTACGGTGTCGGCGACGAGTCGCGGGTCGTTGAGGTCGGCAAGCTCGATGATCCAGACACCGCCCGGGAACGACCGCCTCAGCAATGCGGCCGACCGCAACGCCAACCGGGTCTTGCCCACGCCGCCGACGCCTGTGATGGTCACCAACCGTGACGAGCTCAGGAATTTCTTGACGTCGGCCAACTCCCGCCAACGCCCCACGAAGCTCGTGAGTTCTATCGGAGGGCGTGCAGCGCTCCAGATGGGTACGGGCACCAACATAATCGATTCAGTCCGTTTGGCAATGCAGCATATCAAGTCGATATACTGCCTCTACACTATCCCAGTACTCGAATCCTTGGTCCACCAAAAGCCGAGGAGCGCGTGCGTCATTTTGCATCTGAAATCCGCTGCCTGGTCGTCGAGACCCATCAGAAGATTGCGAGCTTGCTGGGTCGTCCACGCTGCGTCGGGGACAAACGCGCTGCGATGGCAGTGCAGGTCGGTGTCGACGGATTCGCCCTGCTTCAGGCTGTTCACGGCGACCAGGCGCCGGTGTGGCGGCGGGAGATCCCCGCGGCCGTCATCCCGCGCACGGTGTGGATCAAGCAGTACCACCGCACCATCAACAACAGCGGGCAGGAGGTGGCCTGGGGGAGGAGAAAGACCTCCCGCCCAGCAGAGAACGGATCTGCTCCCCCTATGCCCCCGATGCCCGGTTTGCGACCAAGCGCGGTTGCGGCTGGGAAGGCTGCAAGATCCACGTCACCGAAACCTGCGACGACGCCGTGACCGGCCGGCCGCATCTGGTCACCAACGTCGCCAGCACCGACGCGACCGGCACCGACGTTGCTTTTGTTCGAGCAGTTCGGCATCCTTGGCCGTATCGAGGCGCAAGAGCAGAGCTGGGACGGACAGCAGCTTCCGGGTCACCTTGTATAGCAGCGACACGATCACGCCGACATGATCCCAGTGATTGCCGAGTTGGCGTCTTCACCTGCTGCGATGCTTAAACAAGCGCCACAGGTTCGGGCTTCCCGCGGCGTTGCAGCCACAAACCGAAACCGGTCATGGCCAGCCCGATGAGCCCGATCAGGGCCGACGCCACCGAGGCCGGTTTGTCTGCGATCTCCAGCATCTGCATCTTCGGCCGCGTCCGGGTGCTGACCGCTCCAGGCTCCATCGAGTCGAGCTTGAACCCTGTGTCGTAGCTCTGCGTATCGACCGCGCTGCCCCGCAATCGGTATTACCAGTTTTGATGAGCTGGCGGCCGATCTACGCAAAATTAGCCGTTCTTGGCCAGATCGGTGGGGGGATGAGCAATTTCGACGATAATTGGTATGACAAGTCTGTTGACCGCTCTGGCTTCGGTCGTTCATACTTCGTCCCCAAGCGAGGAGGCGAGACCGCTGTGCGGTCTTCGGAACCGGAGGTGAAAGTGGTGCGCAAGGTGCTCATCGCGTGTGGGGCAGCGGCTGTCCTGCTTCTGGCCGGATGTGCGGGGCCGGGGACGGACAGCGGCCACAAGATCAAGATTGGGCTGGTGACCCAGGCTTGGGACAACCCGGCCATCAAGGACATGTCGGAGGCGGCCGAGGCCGCGGCAGCCGCAAAAGGAAACATCGAGCTGCTCTCTCAAGACAGCCGAGACATGCAGGACATGGTCACCAAGCTGCAGGCGATGATCGGCCGAGGCGTTAAGGCGCTTGGCGTCGAACCGTGGGACAAACAGCAGATCATGCCGATCCTGACGCAGGCGAAGGCCGCAGGTATCCCGGTTTTCATCCTGCAGTCGGAGATCGAGGGCGCGCAAAACCGTGGCTTGGTCGTGACCTCCATCATCGGAGACGAGACGGAAGGCGGCAAGGTTGCGGGCACCTGGCTCGGCCACCACCTAAACGGTGCGGCGAAAGTCGCCGTTCTCGAGGGTGCCCCTGCTGACACGCCCGGCATCGAGCGCGCGGATGGGTTCGAGCAGGGGCTGGCTGCAGCCAACCCAGGGGCGACTGTCGTCGCCCGCCAGCCGGCAGACTGGGCACGCGACAAAGCTCTGCGCGTGATGACGGACATCCTGACCGCCCACCCCGACATAGACGCGGTGTTCGCCGACAACGACGAGATGGCCTTCGGTGCGATCTCGGCTCTCGAGACCCGCAATCTGAAGGGAAAGGTACCCGTCATCGGCTACAACGGGACCTGCATCGGCCTCCGGGCCACCTACCAAGGCACGTTCGTCGCCAACGGGATCCTCTTTCTGGACCACGTCGGTTCGGAGTTCATCAACTCGGTCGTCGCCCGCCTCGACGGGCAAGGCGTCCCGGAGAAGGTCGAGCCACCGATCACCCTGCTCACCACCGACCAGGTCAAAGAGATCTCGGGCGGCGCCAAGTCGGTCGACGTCAACGGAAAACCGTTCAATGTCGACGATGCCCTTGCCAAGCGCGTGAATGACGCAGTGGCCGGCCGCTGCTGACTACGCGACGGGAGTCTCGTGATGATCCACGCTACCGAACCGACGTCAGTGAGCCGGACAGTGCTGGCCGCCCAACAGGTCGCCAAGAGCTACGGCGGAGTCTACGCGCTGCGGGATGCCGACCTCACGGTCGCCTCCGGAGAGGTCCACGCGCTGCTGGGTGAGAATGGCGCCGGCAAGTCGACGCTCGTGAAGATCCTGACGGGAGTTCACTCCCCGGACCACGGGAACGTTCTGATCGACGGCGAGCCGGTTTCGTTCCAGTCGCCGCTCCATGCAGAGCGCCTGGGCGTCCACGCCATCCATCAGCACCTGGCCCTGGTCCGAGGTCTGAGCATCGTCGACAACTTCCTGCTGGGACGAACCGAAGCCGGCGAACGCGCCAGGCACTTCGGCTTCCTCAGCAGGCGCAAGGCCGCTCAGGTTGTCGAGCAGGCTGTGGCATCGGTGGGACTTCGTGTCGATCCGTTCACGAAGATCTCGCAGCTCTCCTTGCCGCAGGCACAGCTAGTCCAGATCGCGCGGGCGCTGACTGCCGAGGCCAAGGTTCTCGTAATGGATGAGCCGACTGCAGCACTGACTCCTGCTGATCGGGACAACCTGTTCGAGAAGCTCGATCGGCTCCGCGGCGACGGCGTCGGGCTGGTCTATATCAGCCACCGTCTCGACGAGATCACCGCGCTCTGCGACCGTGCGACCATCCTTCGGGACGGCCGGATCGTTCGCGAGATGGCAAAGGACGAGTTGACCGTCGACGCCATGATCGAGGCAATGCTGGATCGGCCCGTCCAGCAGTTGTACCCGCCCCGTGTGGCCAACCCGACCGAGGTGCCCGTTCTCCAGGTGGAGGGTCTGAAAGTCACAGGGCAGCCGCCCGTCAGCTTCATCGTCAACGGCGGTGAGGTTGTCGGCCTCACCGGTCTAGTGGACGCCGGAATGGTTCCTGTAGCGGAAGCCCTGTGCGGCAGCCGTCGGGCAGAAGCGGGCGCAGTGTCCGTAGATGGATCCACCGCCTTGCCTCGCACCGCACTCGATGGGATGCGGCACGGCATTGCACTAGTTCCGGCTGACCGCTCAGAAGCGCTGATCGCCGGCCTGAGCATCGCCGAGAACCTGGCGCTGACCTACTCGAGCCGGGCACAGATTGCCTCCCGCACCGGACGCCGGCTGCGGTGGATGTCGCGCCGCCGGACGAAGGCCAACGCGGTGCGGGCGATCGATCGGTTCACGGTCGACCCGCGACGCCCGGAACTCTCTGCTGGTTCCCTGAGCGGGGGGAACCAGCAGAAGATCGTCCTCGCCAAAGCAGTCTCGTTGTCCCCCCGCGTGCTGGTGCTTATCGAGCCCACCGCGGGCGTCGACGTAGGGAGCCGGGCACAGATCTACCAACTTCTGCGCGAGATCGCCTCTCAGGGCGTTGCGGTGCTCTTGGTGAGCTCGGACATGCAGGAGGTCTGCGGGTTGAGCGACCGGGTATGCGTGTTCCGTGCCGGCGCGATAGCAGAGGAGATCTCCGGTCCGACGACCGAACGGGAAATCATGGGTCACGCGACACGGCCTCTGGCGGGTGCCAGATGAGTGATGGCGGTGATCTGGACGGGGGTGGCTACCCGGCAACTCCACGGTTTGTTGCCACGAGCGGTCGCCGACCGCCCGCCGCATCATCGCGTCCACGCCTCGGTATGCTCCGGCCTATGGCAGGCCCACTACACGATGTTCGTGATCATGTCGTGTCGATGATCGTCGCGGGCGAACTGCTTCCCGGAGCCGCCCTCCCCGCCGAACGGGAGCTCGCGATCCGTCTCGGGGTCTCCCGCCCGCTGGTGCGTGAAGCCCTGCGGAGCCTCGAAGCCGTGAACATCGTCGAGTCCCGTCGCGGCGCTGGAACCTACGTCACGGATCTGACCCCGGAGCTCCTGCTCGCTCCGCTGACCTACGCGTTCCGGCTGGTCCACGGGTCGTACCTCGACCTCTTCCAGGTCAGACGGTTCCTCGAGCCAGCGGCGGCCGCGGAGGCAGCCAGCACGGTCAAGGAAGACAACCTGGTCGAGATGGACGAGCTGCTCAAGGCCCTCGACGAGCCCGATGAGGACACGTTCCCGGAGAACGACCTGGCCTTCCATGAATGGATCGTCCGGCAGACCGGGAACCCACTGCTCCTCAGCATCATCAGAGGCATTCGAGACCTAGAGTTCACGGTCCTCGAGGTGACCGCGGCGAACACGGTCAATCGCGAGCAGTCGCAGATCGAGCACCGCGCCATTGGGAAGGCAATCCGCGAGGGCGATCCGGAACGCGCAAAGGCGGCGATGCTTCTCCACCTCGCCCGGGTCGAAGATCAGGTCCGTAGTTCCGGCACCGAGCGCCCGGCCTCGGCCGGCGAAGCGCACTGAAGAGTCCCATCAGGTTGATCCGGCCGCATTTGGGTTCGATCCACCGGTGGTTTTGGGTAACGGTTCGGTGGTGAGAAGGTGAGATGCCCTCTTGAGCTGGGACGATTGATCTTACTGATCCATCCGTCCTAGTGAGAGGGCATCTTCTCATAGTCCGGCGCGGCTGGGCGCGGTGTTTGATGATCCGAATCTGGTCGCGGATGCCGGGCTGGTGCCGGTGGTGCGGCTGGCGGAACGCGCCCGGCTTGGTGAGCTGGTCATCGCCGCGGTGCGGCTGCGCGAGGGCAAAGCGGCCGATGTGCGTGGCGAAGCCCGGTTCGTCGCCGAGTCCTTGGCCGCCGTCGACCAAGCCGGATGCGCCGGGATGCGGATCGTGCGGGCGGATTCGAAGTTCTACACCGCTGATGTGGTCGCCGCCTGCCGTCGGCGCGGGGCGTATTCCTCGCTGTCGACCGGCATCAGTCGACGACGACCCCGGCAGCGCCTAACGCACGCGCCACCATGTGGCCGCCCATTGCCCTCTTCTCGGAGGTGACGGTGCCGATCGCGTCGAAGTCGTTGCCAACCGCCTCATTGAACACCCCGCGCGCCACCCGTTCGGTGGACGCGGTGAGGAGCGCCTCGAGGCTGGGCAGCCGGAATGGCCGATCCGCCACGCCGAAAGCAACTGCGCGCCCGCGCTCCTGAGCACCCTCAGCCGGCAGAGTCAACGCCGCCCCTGCCTCTGCGAAGTCGCCGTGTCGGGGCGCGAACTCCTCAAAGCCCCATCGGCCGCCGGCGTTAGGAACCTCGAAATCCAGCCGGGTGAGGATCTCGTCCTCCTCGATGCCCGTACTTAGATAGCCGGTGAAGAAGTCGCCGGCATTCTCGACACGGCCACCGCGAACGGACCTCAGCGTGATCCGGGCGTCCGCCAGGACCATCGTCGCCGCTATTTCCGCGGACGGGTCTGCGTGCACCACGCTGCCGCCAATCGTGCCCCGCGAACGGATTTGGACGTGGCCCACCCAGCTCGCTGCTGCGGACAGCAACGGCCAGGCGTCGCGCACCGCGGGTGAGCGTGCGATCCAGCCAGTCGTGGTCGTTGCCCCCAGGCTGAAACTCTGGTCGTTGACAGTCCGCTCGGACAGCTCTGCGACGTTGCCGATGTCCACCAACACCGGCGGACGAACGAGGCGGTAATTCAACATCGGGATGAGGCTCTGACCCCCCGCGAGCACCTTGCCGCCTTCTTCTGCGCACTCCGCAAGATCATCGAGCGCCAGCTTGAGGGTGGTCGGTGCGCGATACAGGAACGGCGACGGCTTCATGCCCCATGACGGTACTCGTTGGACTGACCAATGTCACGATTTTGAGCCCTTTTTCTGCGAATAAGGCCGTTTATTTGATCACAGATCTCAAAATCGGTAAGGCCAATTTCTTGACGAAGGGGACCTAGCCGTGGTCCTATGCAGGCCCCACCCGGCTGTGCACACCCCAGTAAGGAGGAGCTGGTGAGCGCTACCCAACTGCCACCGACGCAGTCAGTCGAATCGACCTCGGCACCCGCTCAGAAGCGCCGCCCCGTCTGGTTACGCGTCGTCGCGTCGCCGATTGCCGGAACCTCCATGGCGTTGATCGCGGTCTGCTGCGTCTTGTCGGCCATCGCGCCAGACTTCGCCACCGTCGGGAACGTCCTCAACGTCCTGCTCGCGGCGTCGACGCTGACGATCCTGGCCTGTGGTCTGACCGTTTCTCTGATCGCAGGCGAGATCGACCTCTCGGTCGGCTCGGTCGAAGCGCTGACGGGTTCGGCGGCTGCGGTCATGATCGTGGCCTACGGCATTCCGTGGCCGCTGGCCATCGTCGGCGGCATCGCCGTCGGCGCTGCCGCCGGACTCGTGAACGGCATCGTCGCCACGAGGTTCTCGGTTCCCTCATTCGTCGCATCACTCGCCATGCTGAGCGTTGCCAGTGGTGCGGCCAACCTGTTGACGAACGGCACCTCGGTGTTCGGCCTCGGTAGCCAGTTCGGCTACCTCGGCACTGGAAAGGTCCTCAGCATTCCGGTCCCGGTTGTCATCGCCGGCGTCGTGGCGCTCGGCCTGGCGGTCACGCTCCGCAAGACCAGCTTCGGCCTCGACGTCTACGCCGTCGGCGGCAACCGCGAGGCAGCACGCCTTTCCGGCGTCAGCATCTCCAGTGTCAAGGTCCGAGTGCTGGTCCTCAGTGGCGCGCTCGCCGGCCTGGCCGGCCTCATCATCGCTGCGCGACTCGACTCCGGCTCGGGCACCGTCGGTACCCAGGACCTGATGGCAGCCATTGCGGCAGTCGTCATCGGCGGCACCTCCCTCAACGGAGGAATCGGCAGCATCGGTGGCTCCGTCGTCGGAGCGCTGCTCATCGCGACCATCCAGAACGGCCTGGTCCTCATGGACATCACCGCGTTCTGGCAACAGGTCGCCATCGGCTCACTCATCCTCATCGCCGCCCTGCTCGAGCGGCTGTCCAAACTGACCATCGGAGGCAAGCCAGCATGACCACGCACCAGCAGCACGACCTCGTCATTCGCGGCGGCACTGTCGTCAACGCCGACGAGATGGCCGTCGGCGATGTCGCCGTCCGCGAGGGCAAGGTCGTCCAGGTCGGCATCGTCGACGGCTCTGGTGCCGATGAAGTCGACGCCACCGGTTGTCTCGTGGTTCCGGGCGCCATCGACGTCCACACCCACTTCCACCACTGGGTGGGCTACGTCGGCTCGCACAACGCCGACGACTACGATTCCGGCACCCGTGCCGCAGCCGCGGGCGGCATCACCACCATCGTCAACTACGCCTTCCAGGAGGAAGGCGAAACGCTGATGACCGCCATCGAGCGCGACCTCGAGCTGGCGAAGACGACCGCGAACATCGACTACGGCCTCCACGTCGTCGTCACGGACAACGCCGAGAAGGCCGTCGCCGAGTTCCCCCAGGTCGTCAAGGCCGGTGTGACCAGCGTCAAGGTGTTCGGTGCAGTCTCCGGGTTTCAGCTGCCCGACGCCGGCATCCTCGAGGTACTCCGGGCGGCCCGCGACGCCGGCATGATCGTCAACGTCCACGCCGAGGACGGCGCACTCATCGACTTCCTCACCCGCACGTTCGAACAGCGCGGTGACCTCGGAGTCGAGTTCCTGCCCCAGGCGAGGCCGCCTCAGGCGGAGGCGATCGCCACTCGCAAGATTGCAGAGTACGCGGCGCTCCTCGAAGCGCCCGTGTACTTCGTGCACCTGAGCACCGCAGGAGCACTCGAAGCCGTCCGCGATGCCCGCAAGAAGTTCGACCAGATCTTCGTCGAGACGCGTCCGGTGTACCTGTTCCTAGAGCAGAGCGTCTACGAGCTGCCGAACAAGGAGGGCAACAAGTACGTCTGCCTCCCGCCGATCCGATCCAACACCGATTCCGAGGCGCTGTGGGAGGGTCTCCAGGCCGGCGAGATCCAGACCTATGCGACCGACCACGCTCCTTGGAAGGCCGAGCAGAAACTTGCCGAAGCGCCGTTCTGGCGGATCCCCGCCGGCGTCTCGAACCTTCAGACCAGCGTACCGATGCTGTTCTCCGAGGGAGTGCAAAAGGGCAAACTCGACGCCTGCCAATTCGTGGCGCTCACCTCCACCAACCCGGCCAAGCTCTTTGGCATGCATCCCGCCAAGGGGGTTATTGCGCCGGGTGCAGACGCCGACATCGCGGTGATCGACCCCGCGGAGATCCGCCGGCTCACCGTCGGCGAGATGCACTCCAATGCCGACTACGATCCGTACGAGGGGTATGAGTGCCACGGCTGGCCGCGACTGGTCTTCTCGCGCGGCGACCTGGTCGCTGAGCGCGGCAACGCCCTGCACAGCCCGGGACGCGGCAAGTACATCCGCCGGGACACCAACAACTACGATGTCTGAGACGCTCGCCAAGGACACCACCGTGGGCGTCGTCCAGACCCCCGCGGGTGGCATCGAACCGCCAGCCGTGCTCGACCTCGGGCGCACCCTCAGGCGGCACGACCTGCTCGTCTTCCCCGAGATGGCGAACACGCCGTACTTTCCCCTGGCCGGCGTCGACCCACGGTACGTGCCAGGGCGGCAGGCGTTCCCGCTGGAGCAGGTCCTCGACCCTTACCAGGTCCTGGCCAGGCGCTTGGCAAGCAACATGGTCGTTGGGGTGTGCTTCACCGATGGTCGGCGCGTCCGCAACGCGGCGGTCGTGCTCGACCGGCAAGGCGGACTGGTCGAAGGCAAAGGCATCACCACCGGCAACTTCCGCGCCGTCTACGACAAGACACACCTGTGCAACGTGCGTGGCTACGGGTCGACGTTCGTCGAGGACGACCATTTCCATGCCGGGCCCGAGCTGCTGACCTGGGATCTCGACTTCGCCCGCATCGGCGTGCTCATCTGCTACGACCGGCACTTCCCCGGCGCGTGGGCGACGCTCACGGCGAACTCGGCCGACATCGTCGCCGTCCCCACCGCGTCGCCCGAGGGAACGAAACCGATATTCGCAGCCGAGATGCAAGCCATGGCGCTCCAGCAGAGCGTCATCGTGGCAGTCGCCAACCGGCACGGACGTGAAGCCCTCGGCAAGAGCGACGTCAGCTACCTCGGCCAGTCCATGGTCATCGGGTCTGACGGACTCATCGTCCAGATCGCCGGCGCTGGATCGGCGAGCACTGCGACCGGGACCTTCGCGGGGACCGCGGTCGCAACCACGGCCCGCGCCATGGGCATGCGCGGCGCACAACGACCGGACCTCTACACATACCGCCCGACGAGCTGAACGAGGAGGCACAGAGAACATGACCAACACCCGAGTCGCCGACATCATCGGTCAAATCCTCGAGGACCAGGGGATTGACACCTTTTTCATGCTCACCGGTGGCGACCCCGCCCTGTGGACCGCGTTCCAGCAACGCGGGATCCGGATGATCCCCTGCCGTAGCGAGCAGGGCGCCGTGTACATGGCCGACGGCTACGCGCGCATTACCGGCCGGCCGACTTTCGTCTACGGCCAGCACGGCCCCGGATCCGCGAACGTCGCCGCCGCCTTGGCCGACGCGTACTGGGCCATGAGTCCCGTCGTCTCCCTCACGAGCTCCGTGCCAGCCGCCACCCGCGACCGTCACGAGTACCAGCTGCTTGACCAGCTCGCGCTCCACCAGCCCGTGACCCACTGGGCAGGCGAGGCCCGCCAGGGCGACCACGTCCGGCGCATGCTCCTGCGCGCGATGCACGAGGCGGTCTGCGCGCCCGGCCCGACGCACCTCGACGTGCCCCGGGACGTGATTGGTGAGACGACTGCGCCGGAGGCCGCCACCGCGGTGCCGACGACCCGGCTGACCGCCCCGATGTATCGGCCGCTTCCGTCCGCGGACGTGATCAACTCAATGGTTGACGCGCTGGCCTCCTCTCGCCGCCTGGTGATCCTTGCCGGGTCCGGCGCACGCGTCTCTGGAGTCAGCCACGAGATCGCCGAGCTGGCCGATCTCCTCCAGGCCCCGGTTGTGACCTCGATCGGCGGTAAGGGCACCATCGCCGACAGCCACCGGCTCAGCGCCGGCGTCGTCGGCCGGTACGCGGCACCGATCTCCAACCGGATCGCTCGAGAGGCAGACCAGGTGCTGGTTTTGGGCAGTCGCACCGGATCGGTGACCAGCGACTCCTTCACCCTGTTCGAGGACGTCCGTCTGATCCGCGTCGATACCGCCACCGGCTCCCTCGACCCGGCGGCCGATCTCAACGTGCTCGGCGATGTGAAGGCCACCGTCGCCGTTTTGGTCGAGGCGCTCGCCGCCCACGCAGAACGCGCCACGGTCCTTCGCGACCACACATGGGTGGCCGAGTGTGTCGACGCCGTCGCCACGTGGCGAGCGTGCTCCCTGAACACCCCCAACACCAGCACCGAGCACATGCACCCTCGCGAGGTCGTCTCGACGATCGCGGCCGAGCTGGACGGCACGGACGTCATCGTCGCGGACACCGGCTACATGGCCGCATGGGCAGGCGTGCTCTACCCGCAGCGGACGACGGGCGCGACCTTCCTCCGTGCCGCCGGCTCGCTCGGCTGGGCCATCCCGGGCGCCCTCGGCGCGCAGCTCGCCGCACCGGATCGGCGGGTCGTGTGCATCACCGGAGACGGAGGCGCCGGCTACAACCTCACCGAGCTAGAGACGGCCGCTCGCGTGGGCATCCCGGCCACGATTGTGGTCATGAACAACGGCACCCTGGCCTTCGAGTACCACCTGCAGAAGTATGTCGAGGGCAACATCATCCCCGAGATCAACGACTTCGGTGACGTGAGCTACTCCGATGCGGCATCCGCCCTCGGTGCCCGCGGCGTCACCGTGCGGACGCCCGCCGAGCTTGCGCACGCGCTGAGGGAGGCGGACGCGAGCCGCGCTCCGACGCTGATCGATGCACGGATCGACCCCGAGGCGATCGCACCCGTGACCTCGTACGCTGCGCGCATGCCGATGCCGACCAGCGCGTGAGGAAGGGTGGGCAGCCGGAATGAGAATTACCGTCGAGGTCAACGGACTCACACGCGAGTCGAACGTGGAACCGCGAACCCTCCTCTCGGACTACCTTCGGCACGAGCTTGGGCTCACTGGTACTCATGTCGGCTGCGAGCACGGCGTTTGCGGCGCGTGCACTGTCCTCGTCGACGGTGAGGCAGTTCGTTCGTGTCTCACTCTCGCGGTGCAGATGTCAGGCCGGTCAGTGCGAACCGTCGAGGACTTGGTACCTCCCGGGCAGGACCTGAACGACATCCAGGTGGCGTTCCGGAAGCACCACGCTCTCCAGTGCGGGTTCTGCACGCCGGGGATCCTCATGTCGCTGGCCGCCGAACAGAACCGTCCTGCCCCATGCCGGGCGGACGCACTGGACAGCGTGCGGGGACACATCTGCCGGTGTACCGGATACCGGGGTATCAAGCGAGTCGTCGAAGAGATCTTCGCCGAGTCCGATGCGGAGAACACGCCATGACGGGAACAACCGCAGGTAAGGGGACCGGCAAGCCGATGGAGCGGGTGGAGGATGAACGCCTGCTGCGCGGTCTGGGAACCTACGTCGACGACCTGGCCATGCCCGGGACCCTGCACGCCTACTTCGTCCGATCGGTGCACGCCAACGCCCGAATCACCTCGATCGACGTCGAGCAGGCCAGGCGGCTGAGGGGCGTCCACGCCGTGTGGACCGGGCACGATCTCGGTGAGCTCAACGGCCCGTTGCCATTGCTCGGCCCACACCCGGACCTCATCGCGCCGCGGACGCAGCTGCCCCTGGCTGTGGACCGAGTGCGGTACGTCGGCGAGGCAATCGTCATGGTCATCGCCGACAGCCGATATCGGGCCGAGGATGCGGCCGAACTCGTCGAGATCCACTACGAGCCACTCCCCGCCGTGGTCGAGTTCACTGACGCCGACCGTGGGATGGTTCACGACGACATTGCTGACAACGTTGCGGCTGTGGTCCACCAGTCTCGAGGCGACGTTGACACCGCGCTGGCCTCCGCGCCGCACAAGCTCACCCTTGACCTGGAGATCGAGCGCAGCGGCGGCATGCCCATGGAAGGCCGGGGGGTGCACGCCAAGTGGGACCGGCGTACCCGCCGCCTGCACGTGTCCGACTCGACCCAATCACACGTGGCCATCCGGCAAGGGCTTAGCCGGATCCTCGACCTCCCGCTCGACCAACTGGAGGTTGTCGCACCGGACGTCGGCGGTGGCTTCGGCACCAAGATCATGCTGTTCTACCCCGAGGAGGTGCTCGTCCCGCTCGCGGCCATGCGCCTCGAGGAAACCGTGGCCTGGACCGAGGACCGGTACGAGCACTTCATTAGCGCCAATCAGGAACGCGGCCAGGTTCACCGGGCCACGGTGGGCTATGACGACGACGGCAAGCTACTGGCGGTACGAACAGCATTCGTCCATGACACCGGCGCCTACATCCCGTACGGGATCGCGGTGCCAGCCGTGACCGGAACACACCTGCCCGGCCAGTACCACGTTCCGAACTATGAATTCACCGGCCAGGTCGTCTACACCAACAAGCCGCCCGTCAGCCCGTACCGCGGGGCCGGCCGCCCACAGGGTGTGTTCGTGATGGAGCGGCTCATCAGCGCGATGGCGAAGTCACTGGGTCTCGAGCCCAGCGAAGTCCGTCGCCGCAATTTCATCCCGGATGACGCGTTCCCCTACGACACCGGCCTCGACCTGCACGACGGGAGTCGCGCGATCTACGACAGCGGCCGGTACGCCGAGGGCTTCCAACTCGCTATGAGGCACGCCGACCTGACCGCTTTCCGCGCCCGGCAGAAGCAGCACCGGAGCGAGGGACGATTCACCGGAATCGGGTCGGCAACCTATGTCGAGGGTACCGGCGTCGGCCCGTACGAAGGCTGCACCGCCGCGCTCAACCCGAACGGCCGGATCGTCGTCGACGTGTCCGTACCCTCCCAGGGACAGGGACACGCGACCACGTTCGCCCAGTTGGCCGCGGACGTCCTCCGCTGCGATCCCGCCAACGTTGTCGTTCGGGCAACATCAGGCGGCGCCGGCGCAGTGGGCCACGGAACTTTCGGCAGTCGCGCCGCCGTGATGGCCGGCAACGCCGTGGCCGCGGCGGCCACGAACCTGCGCCGGCAGATCCTCGCAACGGCAGCAGAGTTCTTTGAGTGCTCCGCCGAAGACCTGTCCATCGACAACGGATTCGTCCAGGTCACGGGGACCGGCGCGCGCCTCTCTCTGGCAGACCTCGCCACCGGAGTCAACCCGATCCGGTACCCTGCCGTACCTGAGACATCAACGCCGTGGACCGGTGGCAGCGCGCCGCCGATCGCCCTGGCAGCCACCGAGTACTTCTGCAACCGACAGTGGGTGTTCGGCTTCGGCGCCCACGTCGCCGAGGTGGAAGTCGACATCGCCACTGGCAAGACGACCCTGCTCAACTACGTCATCGTCCACGACTGTGGCCGGGTGCTCAACCCACTCGTCGTCGACGGCCAGATCCTGGGCGGGCTCGTCCAAGGCATCGGTGGCGCGCTCCTGGAACTCTTCACCTTCGACGCCGCCGGCCAGCCCACCACGACCAGCTTCCTCAACTTCCGGCTGCCCACCATCGACGACCTGCCGCCCCTCGTCCTGGACGAGATGCAGACTCCGTCGCCGTGGAACCCGCTGGGTATCAAGGGCACGGGAGAGGCCGGAATCATCCCGGTCGCAGCTGCGATCGCCGAAGCGATCGAAGACGCACTCGAACCCCTCGGGGTGTCCGTGACCCGAATGCCGATGACCCCGGAACGGATGCGGCACCTCATCGCGACAACGACCACTCAACAGAAGGAATCGTGACCGTGGAGCTCATGCACGAGTTCGACATCGCCGCACCACCGGACACCGTCTTCGACTTCCTGCTCGATGCGCCGAGCGTCGTCACCTGCGTCCCCGGCGTCACCATCGACGAGGTCGTCGACGAGTCGACGTTCGAGGGAAGCCTCAAGGTCAAGGTCGGTCCCGTGACGGTGCGCTACCGGGGAAGCGGCTACATCACAGCCGTTGACAAAGACAAGCGGGTCGCCACAATCCGTGCCGAGGGCGAAGAACAAGGAGCAGCCGGCACGGTAGCGGCCACGATGGAGATGTCGGTGGTCGAAGTCGAGCGGCAGTCGCGCGTCACCATCCGCACCGACCTCGCGATCGTCGGCCGCGTCGCCACGATGGGCCGCGGAGTGCTCCAACAGGTCAGCAACCAGCTGGTCGGCCAGGCAGCCCGGAAAATCGAGAGCCGAGTCCTGTGCTCTGAACAGGGACCATCCACCGGGATCGACGCGCAGGCACCGGCAGCGAAGTCCGTCGCTGCTGTGCCCTCCTCATCACCTGGCAGTACCGAACTTGCTGTCGGCGCCCTCCTCAAGGGGGTGGTCGTGAGCTGGCTGCTCAAGACCTGCAGCAAGTTGCTGTTCAACGTCGAGCGGTTCGCCGCCCGTACCCGCGAAAGGATCGATGGATGAGCCTGACCGCGATGCACTGGATCGACGGAGCGCTGTACGAAGGTCATGGCACGAGGGAGATGCCGATCCTGAACCCGGCGAGTGGAACCTCGACCGGTCAGCTGTGCCTCGCCGATGGCGCCGACGTTGACGCCGCGGTCGCATCAGCTGCGGCGGCCTTCCCGGCTTGGCGAGACACGTCGCTCGCGAGGCGGACCTCGGTCCTGTTCGCCTTCCGTGAACTGCTCAACGAGCGCAAGGGACAGCTCGCGGAGATCATTACGCGCGAACATGGCAAGGTCCTCAGCGATGCGATGGGTGAGGTCGCCCGGGGCCAGGAGGTCGTCGAATTCGCCTGCGGGGCACCGCACCTGCTCAAGGGCAGCTTCACCGCCAACGCGAGCACGCGGGTCGACGCACAGTCTATTCGGCAGCCCGTGGGGCCGGTCGCGATCATCGCGCCCTTCAACTTCCCCGCCATGGTCCCGATGTGGTTCTTCCCGCTGGCGCTCGCCGCCGGAAACTCCGTGATCTTGAAGCCGAGTGAGAAGGCGCCGAGTGCGTCGTTGTGGATGGCTGAGCTCTGGAAGGAGGCGGCGCTCCCGGATGGTGTCTTCAACGTCCTTCAGGGTGACAGGGTCGCGGTGGACGGCCTGCTCGATCACCCTTCGGTCCGCGCCGTCTCGTTCGTCGGGTCGACCCCTGTCGCGCGTTACGTCTACGAGCGGGGTACGGCCGCCGGCAAGCGTGTTCAGGCCCTGGGTGGGGCGAAGAACCACATGGTCGTCCTGCCTGACGCTGACATCGAGTCCGCGGCAGACGCGGCGGTAGGCGCCGGCTTCGGGTCTGCCGGACAGCGCTGCATGGCTATCAGCGTGGTGGTCACCGTCGGTGATGTTGCCGACGAGTTCGTCGGCAAGCTCAAAGAGCGTATGGCCAGGCTCGTCATCGGAGACGGCATGTCCGACAGTGACATGGGCCCGGTCATTTCCGCCGAAAGCCGCGATCGCGCCGTCAGCTACATCGGGGCAGGGGTCGCGCAAGGTGCGAGCCTCGAGGTCGATGGACGCGATGTGTCGCCCAAAGGCGACGCGGACGGCTATTGGGTCGGCCCCACGCTGTTCGACCACGTCACCCCGGAGATGACGATCTACCAGGACGAGATCTTCGCGCCGGTGCTGGCGGTCGTGCGCGTGAGCACCTACGAGGAAGCCGTGAAAATCGTCAACGACAATCCCTATGGCAACGGGGTTGCCATCTTCACCAAGAACGGTGGAGCGGCACGTAGGTTCCAGACCGAGATCGAGGTCGGGATGGTCGGGGTGAACGTGCCCATCCCGGTCCCGATGGCCTACTACTCGTTCGGCGGCTGGAAGGCATCGCTGTTCGGCGACACCCATGCCCACGGAATGGACGGGATCCACTTCTTCACCCGGCAGAAGACCGTGACGACCCGGTGGCTGGACCCGTCCGAACAGCACGGCGTAGACCTCGGGTTTCCCGCCGACACAGTGACCGGGGTGGCATAACCTGTGGGGCTCGGTTATTCATCGCTGCTGGCCAAAAGGCCACAGGCCGGCGCGTAGGGCTGCAACCGTGCTCGGATGATCGTGTCGTTCCTGTACCAGGTAACTCGGCGTCTTCTCTCCGTCCCGGCAGTGCTACTTCGGCGGGACACCGCGAAGGATGCCGAGCTCCTTGTCCTGCGGCATGAAAACGCCGTGCTACGGCGCCAATTGCGAGGACCAATTCGGCACGAGCCTGCGGATCGCCTGTGGCTTGCGGCCCTGTCCTCGCTGATCCCCCGCCGCCGCTGGGCAAAGGTCTTCCCGATAACACCGAGCACACTGTTGGCCTGGCACCGCAAGCTCGTCGCTTGCCGGTGGAACTACTCCGAACGACGTGGTCCCGGACGGCCGCCCACGAAGGTCGCCATCAAGAAGCTCGTGCTGCGCCTCGCTCGCGAGAACAGCCGATGGGGCCATCGCCGGATTCAGGGTGAACTGGCCCGGCTCGGACACCCGATCGCCGCCTCGACCGTCTGGCAGATCCTGCACGCAGCGGGAATCGATCCTGCCCCGCGGCGCAGCGGTCCAACCTGGCGCGAGTTCCTTTCCACACAGGCCACCGCCGTGATCGCCTGCGACTTCCTCCACATCGACACCGTAGGCCTGCAACCTCTGTACGCCCTGGTCTTCCTCGAGCACCACACACGGCGCCTGCACGTCGCCGGCGTCACCGCACGCCCGACCGCTGCCTGGGCCACCCAGCAAGCCCGTAACCTCGCTATCAGCCTGGGCATGCGCATCGACGCGCTGCGCTTCCTCATCCGAGACCGCGGCAGCAAGTACACCGACGCCTTCGACGCCGTGTTCCAAGCCGAGGACATAGAAATCATCAAGACACCTGTCCGAGCACCGAAGGCCAATGCCCACTGCGAGTGAGTGATCGGCACCCTCCGCCGAGAAGTCCTCGACCACATACTGATCCTGGGCAAAGCTCATGCGTGTCGGGTCCTGGCCGAATACCAGAGGCATTACAACGCGCACCGCCACCACCAGGCCCGAGACCAACTACCTCCCCAGGTTCACGAACAACCGCCTCCAGTCGATGCAACGGCCAGCCGGAGACTGCTGCGCTCCCGCGTCCTCAGCGGCCTGATCAATGAGTACAGATACGCCGCCTGACCAGCAGCGAGGAATATTCGAGCCCCACACGTCTCCAGCCGAGTCACGCAGCAACGTCTGGTCGACCTACTCGAAGCGCCGCGCTGCTCGCCGACGTCCACGTCGCAATGCCTCTTCCGACTACCGTGCACACATGATCAACCAGCGGACTTTGCATACGCCCGATGGTCATCGCCCCGACCAGCAGGTTCTGACCGCTGCCCATCTTCAGCCGCCGGGTGGCGCGGCACTCTCCCCCGACCGCTGCTCGACCGTCGTGACTTCGCTTCGGACATAGCCCACTCGCGACGGACCGGCTCGCAGAACTCACTGCGGATCTTGCGGGCATCGCTCTGGCACAAAGTTGGTGGCGCGCCCCGATGATCACGAGCCGGGGCGCAATTAGTCGATCACGAATCGCAGCCGCCCAGACCAGCGACGTCTCCCAACTCCAAGGGTTCGCCGCTGGCCTGCTCAAGGACTACGACGCCGTCCGCAACGGACTCACCCTGCCCTGGAGCTGGCGCTGTTAAGGGCACCGTGACGAAGCTGAAGGCAGTCAAGAGAGCCATGTACGGCCGCGCAAACTTCGACCTTTCCACGCTACTTTCTGAGGGCATGTGCGTGCGCCTCGTCGAGGAGCTCGCGCAGCACAGAAGAGGTCGGTGCCACGGCTGTGGCGAGCAGCGCCGACCCACCGGCCAACGGTGCTAGGACGGCGCACCCGTCGTTGGAGCCCTCCCGGAGCAGGACAGGGTCGTGCCGGACGTCGATATCCGGGCCCACGAGCAGAAGTTGGCCGACGGCGCGGTGGCCGTTCAGGACGGCTGGGCCGTCCCAGCCGGGCTCCGGGTTTCCATATGCCGTGTGCTGGTCGAGCAGTGTGCGTCCGGCGCGACGGACCAGGATCCGGTTGACGAGGTGGCCGGGCTCCTCGTCGGCCCGGCCCAGTAGCTGCTCCTCTCGCAGCACCAGCCGTGCGGTGGCGGCGAGTTCAACGGTGCAGGTCTGGCGCAGGTTGCTGCCGGCGGCGCTGATCAGCGGCTGCGGCAGCCAGCGCAGGCTGGCGTGCTCCCCGACGGTGATCCGCACGTCGTACGTGGCTGCCTCGGTGGTGGGGCCGCGTAGGGCGAGTGTGGCGGCGGCGGTGGTGACCTCCAGTTCGGCCCGGTCCTCGGCTGTGATGTCGAGGACCAGCCGGTCGCCGCCTAGTGGGGCGCTCATCGCGCCGATGATCCCCACTGCGGCGGCGTTCCCGTTGGTGCGCATGCGCCGCAGGTGGAATGGGCCGTCGCTGCGCAGTTGGGGGAGCGTGGTGACGCGTCCGTTGTGCGCGGCGCGGATGCGGGCGGTGGCCCACACCCCGTCCGGGGTGTGGGCGCTGGGAGCGTTGGCTGGCTGGTGTTCGGCGAGTTGGGCGGTGTTGGTCATACCGCTGCCTTGGAGTGCCACTCGGCGAGCTGGGTGGTGACCCAGTCGGCGACCTCGTGGATACCGGCGTCCGCGGTGATGCTGGTGAAGATGACGGGAAGGTCGCCGCGTTGCTTCTTGGCGTCGGCGGCCATGGTGTCCAGGTCTGCGCCGACGTGCGGGGCGAGGTCGGTCTTGTTGATGATGAGGAGGTCGGCGGTGGTGATGCCGGGGCCGCCCTTGCGGGGGATGTCGTCGCCGCTGGAGACGTCGATGACGAAGATCTGCACGTCGACGAGGCCCTTGGAGAAGGTGGCGGTGAGGTTGTCGCCGCCGGACTCGACGAGCACGAGGTCGAGGGGAGGCAGGGTCTCCTCCAGGTGCTCGATGGCCTCCAGGTTGGCGGAGATGTCATCGCGGATCGCGGTGTGCGGGCAGGCGCCGGTCTCGACGGCCGTGATCCGCTCGGGCGGCAGCACGGCCTCGCGGAGCAGGTACTCGGCGTCCTCGCGGGTGTAGATGTCGTTGGTCACGACGGCCAGGGAGTAGTGGTCGCGGAAGGCGCGGCAGAGCGCGGCGACGCTGGCGGTTTTGCCGGAACCCACCGGACCGCCCAGACCGACGCGCAGTGCCCGGCGGCTGCCGTCGTGCCGGATCGCTGCGGCGCTGGAGAGGTGCTGGTCGAGCAGAGATTCGTGGTAGTGCATGGCAGCTCCGTTCGAGGAAAGGGTCAGGAAGCGAAGAGCCGGACGGTCCAGGCAGCGTGCTGCTCCCCGGTGATGTCCAGCAGCGGCGAGGACGCCGATGGCAAGGCGTCGATGCCCTCGATCTCCACGCGGACCGCAGCATCGGCGGCCGACGTGGCGACGTTGTCGGTGCTGGCACTGAGACGTGCCAGCAGACGCGAGACGCCGAGAGGGTCGAGGCCGAGCAGACGCACTGCAGCGGTGGCTGGGCCACCGGCGCTCTCGTATGCGGCGGCTTGGGCGGCGTCCACCGGGGCGAGCCCGGCGGCGCGGGCGGCAAGGCCCAGGACGACGGGCTGGTGGGCGCCCCGGGGACGCTCGGCGGCCAGGCGTTCGAGCTCGGCAGAGGGGAAGGTGGCGCGTGCCGCGCGCATCATCTGCCGACCAAGCCTGCGCGACACAGCACGCAGTGCGGGGGAGGGGGTACGCGCGTCGGCGGCGTCGTCCAGCAGCAGCGGGTCACATCCGGCGGCGGCCGCGGCGGCCAGACCGGCCGTGGTCAAACCGGTGGTGTGCAGGCGTCCGCGGCAGAACGCCTCCAGGCTGTCGGTGTCGTGTACGGCTCCATGCGCGACCGCGGCCTCAACACCGCCGGAATGGGCGTACCCACCAGCGGGAAAGCGGCCGTCGGCCAGCAGGAGCAGCGCTGCACGGCTCATAAGCGGGCGGCTGCCTTTCACAAGGGTCGGATATTGCGCTGTGCCCGGCCGCAGTGATGGCGTCGGCGGCCGGGCACAGGCCGGATCAGAAGAGGAAGTACCGCTGTGCCATGGGCAAGTCGTTGACGTAAGCGCGCGGCACCTTCACACCGTCGAGAGTGGTGGTCGAGTCCCCTGTGGTCGCACCGCCGATGGTGACCTGGAAGCTGTTGTGATCGACTTCGAGGCCTTCAGGCGTCGCGTCGTTCAGCTTCATGTGCGTCTTGTTGATCTTCCGGGTGCTTTCGATCGGCACGAACTTCTTGCCGAGGCCGAGACCATCGCTCTTGTTCTGGCTGTTCGAGTCATTCGGGTCCTTCGGGCCGTTTAGCTTCTTTGCCACATCGTCGTTGGCCACGAAGTTGTGCGAGTTGCTTCCCGGGGAACGGCCGGTGGAGCCCCAGACAGCCCGCGGCAGGTAGGGCTGCGGCGTCGTGATCGACGCGTTGGCATCGCCGACCTGCGCGTAGGCGATCTGACCGCCCTTGATGACCATGTGGGGCTTGACGCCGAAGAACTTCGGCTCCCACAACACCAGATCGGCCAGCTTCCTTTCGACCTTTGCCGGCTTCGTTTGGATCGTCGGATCCCATTGCTTCTCTACCTCCACGGAACCGACGTATTTGTCGACACCGTGGGTGATCGCCGGGTTGATGGTGTACTTGGCGATGTAGCGGCGCGCCCGGTAGTTGTCGTTCGGCGCCAGCCCCTCTTCGTTGTACGGGTGCATTTCGGCCGGGTTCCCAACTTCCACGTCCGGTTGGAGCCCTCTATCACTCGCGTACTTGGCGCGCGCACGGATCTTCGCGATCGCGAGGTCCTCGTCCAGGGGACCGTAGCGGACCTTCATGACGTGAGCCGTCTGCCAGGTCCGCATGATCATCTCTCCGATGCGGCCCATCGCCTGGGCGTCGGAGGACATCATCGAGATGGCGCCCATGTCGTGGAGGAGATCCTCCGCGGCCATAGTGGACGGCCGGATACGGGAGTCGGCGAAGGCCATGTCCGCGGGGATGTCCGGGTTGAGATGGTGGCAGACCACCATCATGTCGATGTGCTCCGCGACGGTGTTCACCGTCAACGGGCGGGTCGGGTTGGTCGAGGCGGGAAGGACGTTCGGGTCCTTGACCAACTCGATCATGTCCGGCGCGTGGCCACCGCCGGCACCTTCGACGTGGAAGATGTGGATGGTACGCGGATCGACCTGGTTGCCGTCGAAATCCTCCGCGAAGGCCTTGCGGGTTTTTTCGAGGAAGCCGGACTCGTTCAATGAGTCCGCGTGCAAGGCCAGCTGAACTCCCGACTTCTCGCAGTACTCCAGCGCGGTTCTGATCACCTGGGGCGTTGCCCCCCAGTCCTCGTGGATCTTGAAGCCGCAAACCCCGGCCTCCACCTGCTCCTTGAGCGCCTCCTCGTTCCTCGTGCTGCCCTTGCCGAGCAGGCCGATGTTGACCGGGTACTCGTCCAGCCCTTCGAAGGTCCGGGCGATGTGCCACGCGCCCGGCGTCACCGTCGTGGCCGTGCTCCCCTCAGCGGGGCCGGTACCGCCGCCGATGAGCGTGGTCACGCCTGAAGCGAGGGCCTCGTGGATCTCTTCGGGACAGATGAAGTGGACATGTGTGTCCACCCCGCCCGCGGTGAGGATCCGCCCGTTGCCGGAGATCACCTCGGTGTTTGGGCCGACCACGAAATTCGTCGGGGTCGGCATCTTGGCCCCGGTACGGTTATGGGCCGGCATCTCGAATTGCGGGATCTCCTTCATCGTGTCGGGGTTGTACGCCTTGCCGATGGCCGCGATCTTGCCGTCATAGAGACCAACATCGGCCTTGACCACACCCCACCAATCAAGAATCAGCGCACCTGTGATGACCGTGTCAACGGGCGAATCAGGCTTGTAATCGCCCTTTCCCCTTGGAGTCTTCGACATCCCCATCGATTCGCGGATCACCTTGCCGCCGCCGAAGATCATCTCGTTGCCGCTGTACGACGGCCCACCGCTCCAGTCGGCCTCGATCTCGATAGTGAGTTCAGTGTCGGCGAGGCGGACGCGATCCCTGGTAGTCGGCCCGTACAAGGCGGTGTAATCCACCCGCTTCAGCACATTGCTCGATTTCTTGCTCTGGCCTGACTGACCCGCCGTGCCCTTGCCCCGCGAAAAACTCATCGGAGTGCCCCCTTGCTCAGTCCCTCGATCTCCACCAGTTCGACGCAGCACTCGTCGCCCGGCTCGAAGCGAACGGACGTGCCCGCAGCGATGTTGAGCCGTCGGCCCTGGGCCTCCGGGTGCTTCTTAAGCTCCGTGTCGACGACGAACTTCTTATTTTGCGAATCCCACTTCAAAGCCATGAGCCCCGAGTTGACCTCGGTGAGGTTGTAGTGGGAGCCGACCTGGATGGGGCGGTCCTTGTCATTCCTGACCCGGATCGTCGCCGCGTCGTCCTGCAAGTCCTTGTTGAACTCGATCGCCTCGTACCAGGCGTCCGCATCCGCGCACTTGTCGCAGCACTTGGACGAGTCCTTGTCGTCGTCGCAGTCGACCGGGCATTCCGGCTTGCGCCGTGGCTGGGGGTGTTCGACCTTGCCCGGGTGGATCTCGAGCTCGTCCTCCGCCGCCGCCTCCGGGATTGGGTTGTGGATGGTGACCAACTTGGTGCCGTCCGGGAAGGTGGCCTCCACCTGGACGTTCTTGATCATCTCCGGGACACCGGCCATCACGTCGTCACGGGTGAGCACCCGTCGGCCCGAATCCATGATGTCGCTGACCGACTTGCCGTCACGCGCCGACTCGAAGACGTAGGCGGTCAGCAGAGCCATCGCCTCGGGGTAGTTAAGGCGCAGTCCCCGGTCACGACGCTTCTGTGCGACATCGGCCGCAACGTGGACCAGCAAGCGCTCTTGCTCATGTGGGGTCAAATGCATGATGAGCCGTTTTCTCTCTTTTGGGACGGTGCGTGCGGCCGGGCATGCCGGAGACGGAGAACGTTCCCCGGCACAGCGCGGGCACTCCTCGATTAAGGAGGGTCTACTCGGTGCCGGTGACGTTCTTCATCAGCCCATCGTCACCATGAGCTCTTTCTCGGTGGCGATGTCGTCGGAGATGCTGACGTCGACGTTGATGTCGGCGTCGACCCGCCGCATTGTGTTCTCGATGTTGGTCGGCACCTGGCTCGGATCCATCATGATCCGGCCGTCCTTGACGAGGCTCGCGCGGTGGTGCCCCCGGTCCAGGACCTCGCGCACGTCCTCCGGGGCATGGTCCGGAATCGGGAAAAGCTGATCGTCCCCATGCGACTGCGCCACGCAGCACCGAACCCTTCAGTCAACTACCGATGAGACGGACAGTGATCTTCAGTATGCCGGGCGTGAACGTCGCAGGGCGGGCGGTACCGATAATGGTGGGGGCGGACGAAGCAGCCATGCCTGAGCGGCCGCCCCAATCCGAGTGTCACCGTCGCCGTGCGGCAGGATCCCTGGCCTGCTGCCAGCGGGCCAAGGCCTCTGGCGACACCCGTGCGTACTTCGCCAGCGACGCGACCGACGTGTGCCCGGAAAACGCCAGCAGGGTGGAGGTGTTGGCGCCGCCCTCGACCAGTGAACGAGCTGGCGCATCCGGATTGACTCCAACTGCGGGTGATCGAGCAGGTGTGCCTCGTCGATTTTACCGACCGCCGGTGCCCGGATTACGTTTCTGACCTGCGCTGATACGTAACTTACATGTCCGTGATGATGACGTCGCGATGATCGCTGTCGCCTGCTGGGGTGATCTTGCGAAGCGGCCCGGCCACCGGGGGCAGTGGCCGTGCCGCAGGCTCGGGCGAGGTGGAGCGTCGTGGTCGGGTGATCGTGGCCGGATCGGCGAGCTTCGCTTCCAGGTCGGCGACGCGCAGACGTTCTTCCAGGGTGCGGTTGTCGGTGGTGAGTTGACGGACGCGTTGCTTGACGGTGGTCTCGGTGGTGATCCGTTGGATGGCTTCTTCGGTCCATTCGGCTTGCAGGTCGCGGATCTGGCCGAGGAGTTCGCCGATGCGGGTGCGTTGGTTGAGGATCTCGGCGTTGGCGGCCTTGAGTGCGTCTTCGGCGTTGAGGGCCCGCTCCCGCCAGGTCGCCTCGTGCTGGTCGTCCAGGTCGGCCAGTGCTTGGCCACGCTGCTCGTCGGCGTCCGCGATGGCTGCGGCGACCGCGCTCCGCGCGTCGGCGTTGGCATAGAGGAACGTGCTAGAAACCCCGGCGCGACGGCCGACGGCGGCGACGCTGACTGGGGTCTTTTCCTTGCGTAGCCGGGAAATCGCGTTGTGGACGCGGTCGAGGGCGGCCTGCGTGCTGCTGCGGCGGGCGGCCAGCGCGGCGGCGGTGCGAGGTTCCGGAACGGTTTGATCGGTCATGGGCAGGCTTCTCCGTGTCGGTGGCAGAGTCGTCGTCCTCGTTGTCGGCAGCGGCGGCGAGGTCGGCGGCGCGGAAGGTGGTGGACCACACGCGTTGGAAGTAGTCCTGGGGCTTGCGCAGGTCGAGGTCGAGGGCTTGGTCAAGCAGGCCGAGCCCGGCCAGGGCTTTCTCCAGGCCGTCGATGGCGCGGGCGGTGGGCTCGAAGTAGCGGTGCAGGTAGTCGGCGGTCGCGTCGTCGGGAGCACCCTCGGCCAGTTGCCTCCATTGTTCGCGTTTGCCGCCAGTAAAGGAGATCCGCGCCGGAGAGGACGAACTTGTCGCAAGAATGGCAGTTGAGGTTCCATGGACAGGCCCCGCCGTCGACCACTGGTTGGAAGGTGCAGAACCCGCCCTCGGCCGGCGTACTGCGCCGAGACAGATCGACCGCCATGGCCTGGGCATGCTCACGGGTGAGCGGGGTGTTCGGTTCGGTGAGGAGTTCGCCGGGGGTTGGTCGTGCCGGGGCCAGCAACCCAGACGTGCTGCAGCACGTCCTCCAAGTCCGAATGCGAAAGATGCACCTAGTGTTCCGCCATGCGGTCGCTAACCTGGCCCAGGTACCTGCGGATGTGGGTCAGGCTCGCCCCGGCGCGCAGCAGGTTGGTGGCCAGCGTGTGTCGAGCTTGGTGGGCTACCCAACTGCCGAGATCGAGCGTGTCGACCCAGTCTTTGAACCGTCGGTGAAACCACTGGTAGGTCAGCGAGACGGTGCCGTCATGGTTGCGGTAATTGCTGGGAAACAACGCCAACCTGGCCTGTTCGGTGCCGGTGGGTCGGCGGCCGTGCTCGGCAGTGAAACGGTCGAGGGTCTTGCGCTGCCGTTCGGCGAGAACAGCGTAGAGACGCTCGGGGATGCGGATGGCGGCGTCGTAGTTGCCGACCTTGGTCTGGTCATGCCAGAACATCGGTAGTCTGCCGTAGCGGCCGAGGCAGTCCCAGCGCAGCTTGAGGACTTCCCCGATGCGGCGGCCTGTGGTAACGGTCGTTTCCCAGACATCGCGCAATCCTCGGTCCAGCGGGTCGTCGACCTCGGCGAGTTGCCGGAGGTTTTCCTCGTCGGCCAAGGCGCGGGCGACGTCGTCAGGAAACGGTCGGCGTGCGGTCCGTCCGGTGGTGGCGCCAGCGGTGGGAATGGCGATGATGAACTCCCGACCCAGGCAGATCCGGTCAGCTGTCCCGTTGTCCATCGCATCCCGCAGCATCTTGCGGACTGCGTTGAACACCACCGACCGCGTGGTTGTCGTGACGATGCTTGCCGAGCCGTCGGTGCGCTTCATGGCCAGCGACGGCAGTCCGTCACGTTCGCGGTGGCGCTGGTCGGCCACGAATCGCCGCATGTGCTCGCCGTGCAACCGTGCCGGGTCGTGCCCTCCAGCGGGGGCATCGACCTCCAGGAACGCGCCCAACTCCACCGCTGCCCGTCGTAGCCCGTCGACGACACCGGCCGTGCGTGGGCAGCGTGGTGATTGCAGCAGATCGGCCAGGTAATCCCAGACCAGGTCAAGCAACCAGCGCTGTCGAATACCAGTCAGATCGACGTGGCTGGCGCGCTCGAACCGAACCCCGAAGTGGTCGGTCTCCAGGAATCCGGCCTCCCTGGCCTCGGCCGGAGTGAAGTAGACCAGCCGCAGTTCGTGGAGGATCTCTTTGGCGATCGCGCCGGTGAACTCGGCGCACCCACCAGCGCCGAACTCGAAGCCGATCAAGGAGTCCACCTCCAAAGCGCAGCAGGTGGTCACCAGTGAACGGATCCAGCCCAGGTCCCACCGGGTCGGCCGGGCGCGCTGGGTGTGAATGAACAGACCCCACTTCAGCTCGGCCCGCACCAATGACCGCAGCCCGCGCAGGTTGATCTGCCCCGGCCAGGGCCGTGCCGGCGCGGCGGCGCACCAGCGACGGAACAGCTCCCTCGTCGGCGTAGTTGACCGGGACAGGCCGGTCAAACTGCTCGTACCGGTGCCACGAGCCCGATGGCAGCGCAGCGCCACCCGGACCGTCCTCACGGCGGTAACTGCTCTCGTGCCAAGAACAGAGCCCCAGCGGCGAGTCGGCCAAGTTGACACAGACCGTTACCACTGGGGCCGCGCCGGATAGTCCACGAGCTGGAGCGTCGGGGTGGTTGGCGTGCTACGCGGATGACGGTCGACCCTCGCCGCCGGGGTCGTAAGCGTTCGGAGTATCGGCGGTGGGAGTGACGGCGCGCCGATGGCGCTGCGGCAGACTGCATTGGGCCCGGAGTGGGTGGTTATTCTGGCAATATGGCTCGGCAGCTGGTCACGGACCGGTTAATTCTGCGAACTTGGCACATCGAGGATGCGGACGCGGCGCTCGGTGTCTACGGCAGTGCCGAGGTCGCGCGGTGGCTGAGCCCGATCATGGAGCGTGTTCCCGATCTCGTGGCCATGCGCCTGTTGTTGCGGCAGTGGATCGCCGAAGACGCTAGGGCACTCCCGCCCGTAGGGCGTTGGTGCATCCAGCGGCGCGAGGATGACCGCGTGATTGGTGGTGCGTCTCTTTTGCCGCTGCCGCCGGGTAATCAGGACCTTGAAGTGGCATGGCACCTGCATCCGGAACTCTGGGAACGTAGTTACGCGGGTGAGGCTATGTTCGCGCTGGTTCGGTGGGCGTTCGAGCACGAGGTCGATGAGCTTTTCGCGACGGTCCAGCCGGACAACGTCAGGGCTGCGGAGACGGTTCGTGAAAACGGCATGGAGTGGGCTGGGGAGACTGACAAGTACTTCGGGCAGACCGTGGACCTTTACCGGCTTCGGCCGGCGGATCTTGACCATTCAGCGCCGCGTGCGGACGTGCCGCCTGGCTTCCAGTGACGGCGGGGGCACCGCTGGACTGACGGTGATTTTGCTCTTTTCCGGTCCCGGGAGAGTAGGGTTGCGGGTAGCTGGTTGAGCCGGTTGTGCGCGCGACGGCAGGGCTGCTCCCACGTCATCCGTTGAGACACGAAGGGCCGCCACCTTCACAGCTCTCGTAAGTCGAACGATCATCTTGTTCGACTTGGATTGGGTGATTTCATGACCATCCGAACGCCCGTGCACGCCCTTCAACGCGTGGGACCTCTTTTTGGGGCTACCACTGAAACACCCGTGCCACCAGGGCCTGAGCTGTATCGGGAAGCCGTCGAGATCGAATCCGCATTGCGGCTCGGCCTCACCTATCCCAGCCACGACGTGGTCGTGCTGACCGCGACCGGCGAAGTCGACACCGCAACGGCCCCACGCGTGGCCGCTCTGCTCTGGCCTCGCCTGCTGACCAAGCTATCGACCGTCGTACTGGACCTCAGCGGCGTGACCTTCCTCGGCGTGGCGGGGTTGGAACTGATTACCGCCGCTCTCGCCTATGCCCCGTACCGGGATGTGGAATTCATCGTGGTCGGCGGATCCACCGCTGTCGAGCGAGCATTGCGAGCAGGTGGGCTGGGTAGTTCGAGCCTGGTCCCTCACACGGTCTGAGCAATCCGATGTTCTGAATCACAACGAGGCGACTCGCCAATTGTCGGCGTCCCAGGGTGGCCGGGCGGCCGGACCACCGCCGCTACTGACCATCCGTACCTCCGCCTCGGCCTCGGCCTTCAACTGTCAGAGGTACGGGTCGCGCCAGGTTGGGTGCGGTGACCGGCCCGAGCGGTCGGCGTGGCCTTCCCCACCGCCCCGACAGCAGCATCGCTGAACGTCGTCCCTCTCCTCACCTTTCTGTGGGTAGTGTGATGGTGATTCCGCTGAGGCAGAGGTAGATCATTGTGGACAGTGATTCGGGGCTATGTCCGTAGCCGCGGCGTTGGATGACGCGGATTTTGCTGTTGATGCCTTCCAGTAAGGAGTTCGAGAGACCGAGTTCGATGGCGGCGATGATGGCGTCGAAGTGGTTTCGGATGCGCTGGACCAGGTTTCGCATGGAAGGGATGCGGCTGCGGAGCGCTCGAGTACACCAGGATTTGAGGTAGGCGCGGGCCTCGTCGGGGTCGATGACGCGGTAGACGTCGCGGAATTCTTCTTTGAGTTCCCAGGCACGCCAGAGCCGGTAGCGTGTCCGGCGTAGCTGGTTGATGATGTCGCGTTGTTTGTCGGTGAGGTTCTCCGCACCTTTACGCAGAGCGCGCGGGTGGATCGCCATTGGGCGCTGGGGATGGGTGCTTCAGTGGCCTGCGCGGTACGGGCACGGTCAACGGCCTCGTTGACCCATTTGATGACATGAAAGGGATCCATGCAGATCTCTGCTTGCGGGGGCCCGGTCCTCGGCGACCGGCCGGTAGATGCCGCTACCGTCCATGGTGATGGCCTCCACCTGCTCGCTGCGCTCGTCGCCGAGGGTGTCGAAGAATTCCTCGAAGGCTTCCTTATCTCGTCCTTCTTGGACCCAGATGACCTTCCGGGTGTCGTGGTCAGCGACGACGGTCAGATACTTGTGGCCGCGCTTGTAGGAGATCTCGTCCACACCGATGCGGTAGACATCGTCCAACCGGGCGTCATCGACATGCTCGACCACGACCCGGCCGACGATGCGGTCGACAGCTTCCCAGGAACACCGCATCAGCCGGGACACGCTGGTCTTGTCCATACGCTGGGCCAGCCAGGCGATCACATCCTCAAAATCACGGGAGTGCCGGGCACCGGGCCTGGCCCACGGGAGTTCCTCGGTACGCACCCGCCCGCAGCCCCGGCAGTCGATGCGGTGGATATCGGCTTCCAGCCATACCTGGCAGGCACCGAAGTCCAGATGCCGCCACCGGCGGCGGGAGGTGTCGTAGCGGCCGCGCTGCTTACGGCCGCACGGGCAGACCAGCAGCCGACGGCGCCGCCGCAGCCCCAGCACGATTCCCTGATCTGTGAACGACACCGACTCCACAGACGCCCCTGGCAAGGCCAGGATCCGGTTGAATACAGTAGTAACGCGCACGTGAGCCCTTCGGGTACGGATGGTCTAGGCAACCTCCGAACCTAGCCGCTCACGTGCGCCCTTATTCCCGGCCCGAGTGGCTGGCAGACCTGCGCGAAGTGCGTGCGGCCGACGCGCTGGCCTTCCACGGGAACGTGCTCGCCGTCGCGGGCACCTACGGCGACCCCACAGCGGCGCGGCAGGCCGATCTGCTGCTGGTGGACGTCGCCGATCCCGCACGCCCCCAAGCCCTTGGGGGCGGTGGCCGCCGGGAGCCCGGCGGATCTGGCGTTCAGCCTGGACGGCCGCACGCTCGCCACCGCGAGCGGCCCACCGGTGCTATGGGATGTCACCGACCCCACCAGACCGGTCGCGGTGGAGCAGCTGACCGGGCCTCGTCCGACACGTCCGCTGTGGCATTCGACCGCGATGGCCACGGCCTGGCGACCGCGAGCAACGATCCGCGGAACCCCGCGGCGCTCCTGTGGAACACCGGCGACCTGCTGGAGGTGCGAGCGAATTGGCCTGCGCCGCCGTCGGTCCCGGCTTCACGAGCAGGAGTGGGACCAGTACGCACACGGCCTGCCCTACCAGCAGCTCTGCCCGTGACCGCGCAGCGGGGCGCGATCACCAACTCCAAGATCCCTACAAATCAAGTCTCTACGATTTGAGGGGATCCGACACGGGCGTTGGTCGACTCGCTACCGCGATTAGCTAGTGAGCGCTGGCGGATGGTGGGCCGACCAGGCCTAGCTAGGCTGCTGACACGGCCAAGGAGCGTGCGAGTTGCTGGGCAGTAGGGATCGGAGCCTGTGGAGGATCATGATTTCCGATGCGGCGCCCACTGCAGGTGGGAAAAGGCCGTCACGGCAGCACATTTGGCGGGATGATGCGGGGGCTGCCGGCGGCCACCGCCCCGGCGAGGCGCGTCCGGTCGGCGACGTGAGCGCAGGGCGCGGTAGCGACTTCTCTGAGCTGGCCCGGTTGATCAAACAATGCGGCCTGCTGAATCCTCGCCGTGGCTACTATGCGGCGAGGATGGCGGGCAACGGCGGGTTGTTCGCGGTCGGCGCGGTGGCATTCGTGTTGCTTGGTGACTCCTGGTGGCAGGTGATCACAGCGGTGGTGCTGGCGGGAGTGTTCACGCAGCTCGCCTTCATCGGGCACGATGCCGGGCACCGCCAGATCTTCCGCACCCGCGGGGCAACGACTTGGTGGGTCATGTTCACGGGTGTTTCACGGGGATCAGCTACGGCTGGTGGGTCGGCAAACACAGGCGCCACCACGCCAACCCGAACCACGAGGATGCCGATCCCGACATCGAGGTTCAGGCATTAGCGTTAACCGCCGAGCAGTCCCGCGCCCAGCGCGGCGTTCTCCGGTGGATGGCGAAGTACCAGGCGTTCCTGTTCTTCCCGTTGCTGATGTTCGAAGGGATTAGCCTGCACGTCCGCAGCATCCGGGCGGTGCTGAGCGGGAAGTGAAGATGCGCCGGATGGAAGTCGCGCTGCTGCTCGCGCACGTCATTTGCTACCTGACCACGGTGTTGCTCGTGTTGTCGCCGCTGAAGGCGGTGGTGTTCATCGCGGTGCACCAAGGCCTGTGGGGCGTGTACATGGGATGCGCGTTCGCGCCCAACCACAAGGGCATGCCGATCCTGTCCGCGGCTGACAAGCCGGACTTTCTGCGCAAGCAGGTGCTCACCTCCCGCAACATTCGTGGGAGCCGGTTCGTGGACTTCCTGCTCGGGGGCCTGAACTACCAGATCGAGCATCACCCTTTTCCCCAGCATGCCGCGGCCGAATCTGCGGTATGCCCAGCGGCTGGTGCACCTGTTCTGCACCAGCCGAGGAGTTTCGTACAGCCAGTGCAGCCTGTTCCACTCCTACGCGCAGGTGCTGCGGCACCTGCATGCCGTTGGCGCGCCCCTACGACACCAGGCGGTCAGTCGCGGCACCCCGTAAAACCACATTGCGCCGGGCCAACGATCCGTTCCTCAGCTGGAGGGACCGCGGCCACGGCGGTCTATCTGGTTGTGAGGAGTTGGCCGCCGTCGGTTTCCCAACGGGCCTCGGGCGATGTCTCCGCTTGCTGTGGGATGAGCGCGGCAGCAGCGGAAGCCGACTCTGGTGCATCGGTGAGCAGGTCGTTGGGGGAGGCGACACTGTCCGGTTCGGACGCCTTGGCCAGCATTTCGTTCCCATGAAGTTCGGTCGTGTCCGCAGGGATGACCAGCAGGACCATTCGGTGCCCGGTGGGGCTGGTCATGCTCACTGTGTGCTCATCGAGCGCGTGGAATCCTTCGAGGCGTACCTGGTGCCCCTCGACGCGGAGTTTCCGTGGGGCCGGATTCCAGGCAGTCAGGTTGTAGGCGAACCGGTTCATTGGCCCCGAGGTGGTGGTGAGTGCGGTGAGCAGCGCGGTGAACTCGGTTGTCGGGTTCGTCGATCGCGGCCACCAAGCGCCGTCGACGAATCCTCGAGAGCCGGTTGCCGGCTTGAGTGTGAAGCGCGCGAGCGCAGGAGTCTGCGTGGTGCCCGGGTGTGACTGGTTGAGTCCCATGGCGGAACTCCTTCCCAGTCGATCAACGACCGGTACTGACCCCCGGGACTGTGAAAGCTGGACTGCTCACGTTGCCGAGAACCTCGTTGGTGCCATACTACGCCCAAAGTCGCAGATCAGGGGCCAGTCCGGGGCTGGTGCGCAGCCGAGTCGCCAGCCGCAGCGTCAGCGGGATTGAGCGGATGATCGGCGAGACGGTGCTTGACATCCTGTCGTCGTGCAACGAGGACAGCGAGATCAGATGGCAGCTGTATCCCGATGTGTGCGGCTACCTGCCGGTCGGCGGTTACGTTCGCAGGCATCCGAAGACGCAAGAGAGGGGCTTCCGGTGAAGGCAGCCACCGTGGTTCCGGGCAGGCCGGAGTTGTCGGCGGTCACCGAACTGCCCGATCCCGTCCCGCAGCCGGGGGAGCTGCTCGTCCAGGGCCTGCTGGTGGGGTTCTGCGGCATTGATCGTGATGTCACCGAAGGAGCGCATGACCTCTTGCCGCCGGGGCAAGACCGCATGGTTCTATTCCACGAGTCCGTCGGTCGAGTGGTCCACGCGCCCGCAGTCAGTGGTTTCCAGGAGGGCGACTACGTGGTTGGCGTCGTCCGGCGCCCGGACCCGCAGCCATGCGAGGCGTGCACCGCCGGACAGTGGGACTTCTGTCTCAACGGCGAGCACACCGAGCGCGGCATCAAGGGACTGGACGGCTTCGGTGCTCAGCAGTGGACGGTCGAGCCCCAGTTCGCGATCAAGGTCACCACGGCGCTCGGTGAGCTTGGAGTGCTGACGGAGCCTGCATCGGTGGTGGCCAAGGCGTGGGAGCAGGCCGACCTCATCGGCAGGCGAGCCTACTTCGCTCCCCGTCACGCGCTGGTGACCAGCGCGGGACCGGTCGGTCTGCTCGGTGCTCTGCTCGGCGCGCAGCGTGGCCTGAACATGCACGTTTATGACCACGTCACTGCGGGGCCGAAACCGGATCTGGTGCGCGCGCTGGGCGCCACCTACCACGCCTCGCTGGACGATCTGGGTTGCGAACCGGATGTCGTGATCGAGGCGACCGGATCCGGCAAGGTTCTTTTCGAGGTGCTGCGGCACACTGCGCGCAACGCCATCACCGTGCTGACCGGCATCACGGGCCACCACCGCACCGTGCCCGCCCCTGCGGAGGCGATCAACAACGAGTTGATGCTGGACAACGACGTCGTCGTGGTCAGCGTCAGCGCCAACCTGCGCCACTACAACCAGGCCGTGCAGGCGTTGGCCGGCGCGGATCGGAACTGGTTGGAGTCCTTGGTCAGCCGCCGGATCCCGCTGAGCGAGTGGACCGATGTCTTTGAGCCGGGTCCGGACGAGGTGAAGGGCGTCGTCGACCTTCAGGCCTGACCGAGCAGGTGCCAGAAAAGAGGCGATCGGTCCGGTAGGTGCTGTGCCGGTTGCTCCGCGCCGATGCTCGACGGTGTCCGTGGTGAGGAGGAAGGTGAGCACCTTCCCGAGCGGGTGATCGAACGGTGGATGCGCAGTAACTTGGCAACTCCGGCAAGGTCGAGCGAGTGGCACGCGACGGCCGGTATGCGGAGGGCCCCCGCAACTGCGGAGGCCCTCACCGGAAACACTTGCTCGAGTTCAACGAGCGTCTTTCGCACTTCTGGGTTCCACGTACTCCAAGACTTCGATGGGACTCAGGACTACGAACGTCCTTGCCGTTGGACCATGCGTTCCCTTCGGGGCTGCCGTGACATCGCCCCTTCGGTTGACCGACCCTTTCCATCGATTCACCGCATATTCAGTACACACCCGGCCTGGATATACGTCAATGGGCGTGAGCGGCCTGCGTGGAGTGTCGATCTTTCGTTGGTGTGCCACGAGTTTCGTCGTGCTGTGCCGTGGCGGTGGGTGAAGCTGGGCAGCGGCGGCCATGCCGTCGACTGCTTGTTTTGCGGTGTGCCGTCGATGTTTGACGGTGACAGACGAGGTCGACCTTGTCCTGGATACTTCCGAGCGGAACGTCGCTGGCGATCATGAGTGTCGCGGCGAGGTACCGGAGGTCATGTAACCGGATGCGGGGTAGTCCGGCTGCGTTGGTGCGAGAATAAGCGTGAGGATCGAACACATCGGGGTCGCATGAATGAGGAACGTGATACTGAGTTCGTGACCAGGGGCGGGCACGGCGGGATTGCGCGGCTGCAGGCGAAGGCTGAAGCGCGCCTCGGTTTGCTGGCTGCGGGCTTGCAGGAGTACGCGTTCTTCGTGCTTGATGCGGCGGGTCGGGTGGATAGCTGGGATGACGGGGCAGAACGCATCATGGGCTATCGCGGCGAGGAGATCATCGGGAAGCATTTCTCGGTGTTTTCACCGGCTGACGCGGGCGCTGCCGACCACGCGGAATGGCAGCTGGCTCAGGCCGCCGAGTTTGGCAGGCATGTGGACGAAGGCTGGCTCCTGCGCCGGGACGGTACCCGCTTCTGGGCCCATGTGGTGATCACCGCGCAGCGATCGCCGGAGGGCATCGTGCGGGGTTTCATCCAGGTCACTCGGGATGAGACCGAAGCTGGTGCCCGGCAGCAGCGGTCGAGCCGGCGGTTTACTGATCTGTTCGACCTCACTCCTGTCGGTATCGCTTTATTCGATGCGGCCGGGCGCGTGCTGGATGCCAACGAGGCGCTGTGTGGCCTGCTGGGCTATCGGCTGCATGACCTGAACAACATGCCCGCCGCGGGCCTGCTGCACCCGGATGACCGGGGCGCAAGCCTCCTCGTGGACGCCGCGGCAATGGATGCACCGTTGAACCGGTCACGGGTGCACCAGCGGGTGCTGGTGCGTTCGGATGGCCAGGTGGTGCACTGCGATGTGCACAGTGCGGCGTCGGTGGCCGACGACGGAAGCCGGTTCTGGCTGGTGGTCTTCCAAGACATCACCGAGCGGCTGCGCCTGATCGAGACGTTGTGTTACCAGGCCACCCACGACGATCTGACCGGACTGCTCAACCGCGCGGGCCTCAACGAACTGCTCGATAGCTTGCTGCATGGCGGCGCTGAGCAGGTCGCTGTGTTGTTCTGCGACATTGACAACTTCAAACGCGTCAACGACGCGCTGGGCCACGAGGCCGGCGACGAACTGCTCACGGTGTTGGCGCGGCGCCTCACGGGCGGGTTGCCGCCCGGATGCACGCCGACGCCGGCCCGGCTTTCTGGCGACGAGTATCTGGTCATTTGTTCGGACGTCGACGTCGTGGGGGGCCTGGAGGCCTTCACGATTTGGGTGGCGGAGCTGCTGCGCACGAACGTGCCCGTGCGTGGATACCCCGTCGCCGTGTCGGCCTCGATCGGGGCTGCGATGCTCGACCGGGACACCGTCAGCGCGGATCTGCTGCGCTACGCCGACGCGGCGATGTTTCACGCGAAGAGCCTGGGCCCCGGGCGAGTGTCGCTGGCCACGCCCACCATGATCGCCACAGTGGAGGGGCAACTGGGCCTCGAAGAACAACTGCGCGCAGCAATGGAGACCGACTCCCTCGTCCTGCACTACCAGCCGATCATAGCCGGCGACCGTTCCGTCGTGATGGCCGAGGCGCTGGTGCGCTGGCCGCATCCCGACCGCGGCCTGCTCTCACCGGAGGTAATCCTGCGCGTGGCCGAGCAAGGCAACCTGCTGCGCGAGCTGGACCGGTGGGTGCTGCGCACCGCCTTACGCGAGGCGACCAGCTGGCTCGCCCCGAATGGACACCCAGTGGCTGTCGCGGTCAACCTGGTCGATCTGCTGCCCCACGACCCGGAATTCGTCGACGACATCACCGCGATCATCACCGACTGTGGCATCGACTCGCACCGCGTGGTCCTGGAAATCGTGGAAACGTCCTTGATCGACCTGCCGGCTCGGCCCCGAGAAGCCATGGTCGAGCTGGGCGAACGCGGAGTGCGCTTCGCCCTGGACGACTTCGGCACCGGTTACTCCTCGTTGGCCCGCCTCAAAGACCTTCCCACACAGATCATCAAACTAGACCGCCAGTTTGTCTCCGGAGTGGAAACCGACGCGGCCGACGTCGCCATCGCCCAAGCCATGACCGGCATGGGCCACGCGATGGGACGCAGCTGTGTCGCCGAAGGCGTCGAAAACAGCGGCCAGTTCCAGGTCCTCAGCGACCTCGGAATCGACCTCTACCAAGGCTGGTTGTTCTCCCGCCCACTCCCAGCCGACCAGCTCCGCGCCTTCCTCGAAAATCCACCCACCTCGGAACTGGCATAGAACCAGCACGCCGAGCTGCATGCGGCCCGCCCCGAAGTCTCCGGACAGTGGCCCCACTAGAATGGTTGTCCGGAACGAACGGCTCGATACCTCCTAATACGACGGCCGGTGCGCCCAGTGATCAGGAGGTGATCGTCCAGCGGTTGTGACCTGGTCAGAAGCTCGTCGTCGCCTGCCGGTGTGAGTCCGGTCCGGGTAGCTGTCAGGAGGCCCGATAGCAGGCTGGCAGCCTGGTCTGGAAACGGGTCGGGTTGAAGCCCAGCGTCGAAAGCCCCGTTGGGGGAAGCAACTGAGCGGTCCGTAGCGGGTAGCGAAGCCTGCCGCGTCGTTAGACATTGAGGGAGAGCCGAGCCGTGCGGCTCACGGTGAAGGCCATGGAAGCGGTGAAGATCCTGGAAGTGCAGCCGCGAGGGACTCCCCGGCGTAAGAGGGCGCGGAACGTTCAGATGGTGACGGCGGGAACTGGGGAGGCCCTCCCCGGCCGAAACGTCCTGCGTATGACGTGGGCAGGCTCGTCCTATAACCGGTGTGGAGCCGGGAAGTGGATCGGGTGCCGGGAAGTGGATCGGGTGCCGGGAGGGAGTCGGAGGCGGTCGTATTACTGATCGAGCCGTGCGGACAACATAACCGCCGGTGAGGGAAGGGCCGCTGCTTCGTTCATGTGTCATTGATCGGGAACTCAAAGGTCTGATCTTCGTTGATCTGGCATGATCGCTGGTGTGCGGGATGCGCGGAGGTTATCGCCTGAGACGCAGGAGGATCTGCGGCGCAGGGTGGTAGCGGCTGTCCATGGTGGGATGACCCAGGCCGAGGCGGCGCAGGTGTTCGCGGTGTCGGCGCAGTCGGTGTCCAGATGGGTGCAGGCGTGGCGAAAACGCGGTTCGAAGGGTCTTGCCGCGCGTCGCCGGGGTCGCAAGGCCGGGGAGCAGAAAGCGTTGAGTGCCCGCCGGCAGCGCAGGCTGCGGTATGCGGTGGCCGAGCACACCCCGGCCACGTTCGGGCTGACCGGCCTGGTGTGGACCCGCAAGGCCGTGGCCGAGCTGATCCGGGTGCGGCACGGCATCGTGTTGAGCCTGACCACGGTCGGCAAATACCTGCGTTCCTGGGGGCTGTCACCGCAGAAACCGATCCGCAAAGCCTACGAGCAGAATCCCGAAGCGGTGCGGGTGTGGCTGGAAGAGCACTATCCGGCTATCGCCGCCCGCGCCCGCCGCGAAGGCGCGACGGTGCTGTGGCTGGACCAGACCGGGATCCGCTCGGACGCCGCCGTGGGCCGCACCTGGGCCCCGAGGGGCACGACGCCGGTGGTGGGCAAGACAGGCAAGCGGTTCAGCGTGAACGCCATGTGCGCGATCGGCAACAAGGGCGAGCTGTACTTCACCGTCTACATCGGGTCGTTCAACGCCGGGGTCTTCCTCCCCTTCCTCAACCGCCTGGCCGGCCATCACGGCCGTAAGGTCCACCTGATCGTCGACGGACACCCCGTCCACCGCCGTAAGACCGTCCAGAAGTGGCTCACCGAACACCGCTCGGACATCGAGATGCACTTCCTTCCCGGCTACAGCCCCGAGCTCAACCCCGACGAGATCCGGGGCGCCGACCTCAAACGCGCCGTGTCCACCGGCACAGCACCGAAAACCCGCGACGAGCTGGAAACAGGGGTCCGCTCCTTCCTCCACCGACTCCAGAAGCTGCCCGACCGAGTTCGCTCCTACTTCGGCAAACCCGAAGTCCGCTACGCCGCCTGACATCACATATTTGCCCTGCGCATCAATAAACGTGTTCCTCCGAGGGAGGCCGCTGAATAATCGGCGTGTCTCCCAAGAATGTGGGTCTGGTCTGGGAGAATCGGTTTGTGCAGGGTGTGGAGCGGGTGGATCGGGAGTTGCTGGACGCAGAGGCTCTGGTGGGGCATCTGGTCCCGGCGGGGAGCATGTTCGCGTTCCTGGCCGGGCATCGCCAGGATGTGTTCCCTGATGGGGAGTTTGAGGATCTGTTTCCTTCGGGTAAGGGGCGGCCGTCGATCCCGGCGTCGGTGATGGCATCGGTGCTGGTGCTGCAGACGTTGCATGATCTGTCGGATCGGGAGACGGCTGAGGCGTTCCGGTGTGATCTGCGGTGGAAGGTCGCGACCGGGATGACGTTGGACCATGCGGGGTTTGACCCGTCGACGTTGGTGTATTGGCGTAAGCGGTTGGCGAAGTCGGATCGGTCGCATCGGATTAACGAGGCGGTCCGCGCGGTTGTGGAGGAGACCGGGGTCTTGCGGGGCCGCCGCAAGCGGGCGGTGGATTCCACGATCCTGGCTGATGCGGTGGCGACTCAGGACACCGTCACCAGTTGATCTCGGCGATCCGGCGGGTGGCCCGGCAAGTGCCCGGCGCGGATGAGCAGATCGCGCAGGTGCGCACCGGCCACGATTACTCCGCGCCGGGGAAACCGAGAATCGATTGGGACGACCAGGCCGCCAAGGACGCACTGGTGTCGGCTTTGGTCAACGACGCCAAGGCGCTGTTGGCGGCGCTGGCCAAGGCCGAGTTGGAGGGTGAGGCGGAGTTCGCGTTGGCGTTGCTGGCGCTGGTCGCCGGGCAGGACGTCGAGCCCGCCGAAGGTAGCGATGGCACCGATGGGCGGTGGCGGATCGCCCGGAAGGTCGCCCCGGACCGAGTGGTGTCCATTGTGGATCCGGATTCGCGGCATACCCGCAAATCGCCGGAGAACCGGCGGGACTAGCGCCCGTGGTGGCAGAACCCGAGACCGGGATCATCACCGGCGAGAAGTTGACCAAGGCCGCCGGTGCGGAGAACTCCGATCCAGCGGTGGCCGAGGAGTTCCTGGCCGCCGAGGATGACCCGTGCGAGTGGTACGGAGATTCTGCTTACGGCACAGGGGATCTGCGTGGCGCGATCGACGACACCGACGCTGCCGAGGCCGTGATCAAGCCGAAACCGTTGCAGGCGGCCTGTGGCCCTGTCACGAATTCCGTGTAAGCCACGGAATTCGTGACAGGGCCGTATCGGTTGAAAGCCGATGCTTCCTCGACCGCGGCCCTGATTTCCTCGTCCGAGAACTGCGTGGAGTCGATACGGTCCGTCGGAGACGACACGCCACCCGACAACATCACCTTAATGTGAAATGCACCGGTGCGAAGCTGCTCCCGCGCTGCCCTACGCACTGCGGACACACCGTCGCAGACAACTCCGACGCCTGCACAACACTGGTGGGGGTCGTGCGTGACGGACGGCGGACAGAAATCCGCGTGGCCTCCGGTTTGCGACAACGCTCGTCCGCCGAAGAACAAGCGAGGGCCGATGAACAACTCCTCGTCGACGGCCTGTGCCAAGCCGTAGTCCGCGCCTGCGGTATCGCGGACCGACGTGAAGCCACGAGCCAGCATCTCGTGCATTCTCCGGGCCGCGTGCGCGGTGGTGTACGCCTGCGACCAGTTCTCGATATCGCCGAGGTACCCGCTTATTGCATTGACGTGAACGTGCGCATCGATAAGGCCTGGGCATGCGAACTGTCCCGCGCCATCGTGCGTGAACGCACTCGGGAGAACCGTGGGTGCGGCTGATACCTCCATGATGGTCGAGTCTTGGACGACCACCGTCTGGTTCCAGACCTCGACGAGGCCATTCGCGGTCGGCTCGTCCTGGTCGACGGAACCGATGTGCCGACCGGCAACCGTGCTGGTCACGAGGGAAACTACTCTGGCAAACGCCGCCGCGCAGGACTCAACATCCAGGTCGCGGCAGATACTGATGGCGGTTTACTGGGAATATCCACGACCCTGCCGGGCTCAATGCATGACCGCAAAGCGTTCACCGAGTGCGACTGGGAAGATCTTCTCGCGGACATCCCGACGATCGCGGACCCCGCGTACCAGGGAACTCATGCGATCACTCCGCGCAAGAACCGATCTCGTCGTTACGATCCGCTGTCGAGCGATGCATCGCACATTTCAAGAACTGGAAGATACTCGCTACCGGATATCGAGGGCGCCTCGCCGAACTCCCCGGAATTGTCCGCATCATCACGGCGCTCGAATTCTATCGAATTGGATGGTAGCTCTCGTGAATAACGCTCCAGGTGCGAATCCCGGCGGAGACGAAGCGTTCTAACGGACAGAGCACGAATCCGCCGACCATGTCCTGGTAACGCAGCTTCCAGAACGGTGCACCACAGCCCACGCCTAGGTTGGCATCGGCCAGGGCGGAATGGAACGCCGCCTCGTGCCAGCAGGCTGGGTAGCCAGAGGCCGTCGAGTTGTTCCCGGGAAGCTCAGGTTCCAGATCTGCACCGACTGATCCGCGCTGCCTGTGATTCGGAATGTCCGTCGAGATCAAGGCTCGCACGATCGGAGGCTCCGCAGCTGCACGGCAACACCGACGAAACGTGCCCGTGCCCGTCGATGACGGGCACGGGCACGCCGGTGCTTCAGCACTCAGATGACGCGCACGCCCTGGGCCTGCGGTCCCTTCTGTCCCTGGCCGATCTCGAACTCGACCCGCTGGCCCTCGTCGAGGGATTTGAAGCCGCTGCCCTGGATCTCCGAAAAGTGAACGAAGACGTCAGGTCCGCCGCCATCCTGGGCGATGAACCCGAAGCCCTTCTCGCCGTTGAACCACTTCACGCTGCCTTGCGCCATGCCGAACTCTCCTAGCGGCGCCGTTCCGCCTCACGATGAGGTCAGCCGACAACCGACTAGACAGTCTACATGCTCGCTCGGTCGGTGTCGGCGCGGGGCGCCGTCCGTGGCGTCCCGTCGGAGCTCTGCCAGCAGCTGGCTGCAGTCCTCTGCGTCAGCGGCGTGGACCAGCGACCGTCCGCTGCCCGCGTGGGCGTTCTGTATGGCGCCGTGGTCTTCCTCGGCCGCTGGCCCCGGATGAACCGCGTCGGCGGCGGGCTCGCGTGTCGTGTCCAGGCCATCCGGCGCTCTCCCAGCTCCGCTAGGTACGCCTGGCCGCCATGGCAGGGGCTCGCCATCGTGGTCCGTCGAATGGTTCCAATGTGACAGCTGCCAGCGTCATTCTTGCCGGGACACCACCGCTGAACAAATGCGCCCTGCCCGGCACGGGCACCGTGCGCTCGACCAGCCCGACGTCCAACAACACATGGCCACGACGGCCATCCGAGGTACCAAGGCCAATGCTCAACTACCCCGGAAATCATGAAACCGGACGTGCTCAACTACTGCGGAAGCGGCAGGAAGAAGCCGCCAAAGTGATCACTTCAAGGCGGAAAGTACACGAGCTGAGACCTTGCGCTTGCCGGAAATGTCATCCGTCGAGGTCAGGCTGCGTGTTGGTACTCGTTGAGGATGCCGCCCAGACGCTCGCTTCTTCGTATGTCGAGGTGGGCGAGCTGGGTTGGATCATCGATCGGCTCTGGTAAGAGGGGCAACGGGCGGGCGTTCGCGATGCCTTGGTGGGGTCGATGCGAGTTGTAGAACGCTTCGAACTCCCGTAGGGCGTGGAGCAGGTGCCGCTGGTTCCAGATTAAGGTGCGGTCCAGGAGCTCGCGTCGGCAGGTCTGCACCCACCTCTCCGTGATCGAGTTCATTCTCGGCATCTGTGTCGCCCGCCATGAGCATGGGCTCTGGCGCGATCTCGGTGATCCAGTTACTGCTGGTGATCACGCTCGTGAGGTGCTGGATGTCGAGGGAGGTGTGAGACACCGGCTCGGCGGATCAAGTCGTCCTGGACGGACACGTCGGCCATCACCGAGGCACTCCTTTCTCACCACTTACTACCGACGTCGCGGCGCAGGCAGGACGGACGCAGATCGCCGCTGGGTATCATGGAGCTGTGGGACGGGACGAGAAGGAGCAATTGCGCAGCAACGTCGCGAGCGCGATCCGCGACCAGATCATGGAGCGGACCGTTCACCCAGGTGACACTCTCCGACTAGGCCAGCTTGCCGAGCAGCTGGGTGTGAGTATCACACCCGTCCGCGAGGCGCTGCTGCTCCTCTCACAGGACGGCTGGGTGCGCCATGAGCCTAACCGTGGGTTCCGGGTCGCCCCGATCCGGCGGAAGGACGTCGAGGACACCTATCTGATGTGGTCGACGGCGGAGGGTGAGATCGCCGCGCGGGCCGCCACCCGCGCGACGTCCCGGGATGTCGCATATCTGCGGGAGATCGACCAGCGCATCCGTGACGCCGACCCGTCGGACGGCCACCTAGCTACCGAGCTGAACTCCGCTCTGCACCACTACGTGTCGGTGATCGCCGATGCGCCGAAGCTGGACTGGTTCGTGCAGTCCGCGAGCCGGCTTGTCCCGTTGCAGTTCCCGGAGAATTTTCACGTGGTCCCAGGCTGGTCCGAGGTCAACCGGACCCAGCACACGGCCTTGATCGACGCCATCGCCGGGGGCGACGTCGAGGCCGCGCGCAGCGCCACCGCGGCTCATTTCCAGGACACCGGGAACCTGCTCATGCAGTGGCTCGATTCGCTGGAGTTCTGGAGCGAGCCGGAGATGCCGCAGGCGCCCCGCGGAACGGGGCGCCTGGCGGGATGAGCGTTCGGTGCGCTCAGGTCGCAATGATGGCGTGCACGGGGCAGTCCGCGACCGCCCGGTTGACCTTGCCCTCCAGATCGGTGGGGACCTCGCCGTCGCCCTTGACCGAGGCGTAGCCCCACTCGTCGAGCTCGAAGATCTCGGGGCTGTGCTCGGCGCAGGTGCCGAACCCGTCGCACTTCGCGGACTCCAGGCGGACCTTCATGTTTCCTCCGATTCGGGATCGATGTGGGGTGCCGTGCGTTCGGTCGGCCCGAGGGCGGCACAGCGCGAACACGGCACCGCGCGGTGCTCTGCGACCAGTTCGGGGAACTCGCGGAGCAGAGTGGCGGCCACGTTGCAGGCACCATCGAGGGTTGCGCAGGCGCCCCGCCCGCGCAGCGAGGCGGACCAGCTCTGCAGCTTCTCCAGCCGAGCATCGGAGGCGGTCCCGTCCGCCAGCTCCCGCAGTGCGCCGGCCATGGCCGCCGTGCCGCGGATGCATGGTCCGCACTGCCGGGCGTTCTCCCGGTCGAAGTAGGCGATGACGTCGGCGGCGGCGGCGACTGGGCAGTCACCCGGCCCCAGGACGGAGACTGCGCCGCAGCCCAGCCCGCTGCCCTCGGCTCTCAACTCGGTGAATCCGAGGGGGATGTCGAGTGCGCGCGGCCCGAGCAGGCCGGCGAAGTAGCCGCCCATCAGGAAGCCGACCGGCGCCCCGACGGGCTCGACGAGCTCGCGTAGCGGCCGCCCGAGCGGGACCTCGTAGAGGCCGGGTCGGGTGACGGAGCCGGTCAGCGTGAGCAGCACCGAGTCCGTCTTCACCCCCGCTGCGATACCAGGGATCCTGGCGAGGGTCTCGACGTTAAGCACGAGCGTCGGGCCCCCTCCCACCCCGGACTCGAATGGGCGCGGCGGCTTGTCGGTCGGCAGCGGGGGCCCGCCGTCGATCGCGCGGACCACCGACGACTCCTCGCCCCCGACATAGGTGCGCGGGACTTGCAACACATCGATCGGCACCGGTGTGCCGCCGAGCTCGTCGAGCGCCTTCCGCACGCTGTCGGCGGACACGGTGTCGGAGAGGTAGACGACGGCTCGATCGGCAGCCACCGCGTCGGCTACCCGCAGCAGCCCGTCGAGGACGAGGTGCGGGCGGATCCGCATGAGGTACCGGTCCTTCACTGCGAGCGGTTCGCCCTCGTCGCCGTTCGCGACGATCGTGCGCGGACCCTCCCGGTCGGCGACGGCCCGCATCTTGACTCCAGTCGGGAAGCCGGCGCCGCCGCGGCCGCGGAGTTCGGCGGCTTCGACGGCGTCGATCAGGTCCCGGCCGGACACCCCGTTCGGATTCGCGTACTCGCCCAAGGTCTCTCGGGTGTCCCGGGCCATGACCAACGGCGCCGCCGCACCGGCAAGGGGCACCAAGGCCATCGCGCCACTGTTCCAGCGTGCGACCGCGTCCGACAGTGTCACCGGAGGTTCGAGGGTGACCAGTTCTGCAGTCACGAGACCCCCGCTCCGAGAACCGTCGCGGCGACGGCGGCGGTCGCCCCGGCATCGCCGGTAAGTACCCGGACCGGGTTGATCACCATCATCTGAGTGATCTGCTGCTCGGTGGCGCCGCGCTTGCGGATCTCCGGGAGGATGTGATCGGAGATGCGGTGGTGGTGCCAGTTCGGCACGTGCTTCGTTCGGAAGGACGGCGGGGTGTTGATCGAGAAGAACCCGGCATCATGGGAGATGGTGATCCGCTCCGCGTAGCCCTGCTCGAGCAGGGCGACGAGGGTGTCGATGCGGCTGTCGTCGTCGAGCACGAACTCCATGCCGAACCGGTCGAGGCCGATGGTCGAGCCGTTGTCCATGATCTCCTTGAGGTAGTCCAGGTCGGTGGAGTCGCCGCAGTGCCCGATGACGGTGCGCTCCAGGTCGACGCCGTTGCTCCGGAACCACTTCTGCTGCTCGCGGCCGTTGGCGAAGGCGACGTTCGTGTGCGTGGAGATCGGGACGCCGGTCTCAGCCTGGGCCCGGGCGGCGGCCGTGAAGACCCGCTGGACGTCGGCGGTCATGCCGTGCTCGTCGCTGACCACCTTGATGATCCCGGCCTTGACCCCGTCGGTTCCGGGGATGCCCCTGACGATGTCGTCGATGAACATGGCCTCGAGCGGGTCCCGGCCGCCGAGGGTCTTCCCCACCAGACCGTCCGGGGCGTGGGTGTGAAAGAAGGTCGGCAGGTCCTTAGCGGTGTAGTACCCGGTGGCCACGACGATGTTGAGCGGCAGGCCCTCGCCGACCTTCTGCACGGTCGGCAGGTAGCGGCCCAGCCCGAGGACGGTGAGATCGACGAACGTGTCGATGCCCTTGTCCTCGTGCAGCGAGGTGAGGCTCTTCCGGGCCTTCTCGATCATTACCCCCTCGTCCCACTCAGGGTGCGGCAGGTTCTGCTCGAGCTCCGGGTTGTGGGCGAAGAGATGCTCGTGCATCAGCGTCGTGCCGATCTCGGAGCTGTCGATCGGTCCTCGGACGGTGTTGACGGTGCTCATGCGGTGACATCTCCTTCGGTGTCGTCTTCGGTGGTGGTGCGCAGCAGGGCGTCCCGGCGGGCCCGTGCGTCAGCGAGGCCGGATTTGAGGAAGCTGACGTCGGAGCCGGCGGTGACCATCCGGAAACCGCGGGCGGCCTCCGTGCGCGGGTCGCCGGTGATGCCCGCGGCGATGCCGACCGCGTCGCACGCGGCGCAGATGTCGCGCACAGCGGCGCGATGCCGTGCGTTGCGTGGCCCCTCAGTCGGGGACAGCCCAAGGCTGACGGCGAGATCGCCCGGCCCGACGTACACCCCGTGTACGCCCGGGACCGCGGCGATCTCCCCCGCTCTCGCCACACCTTCGATGGTCTCGATCATGACGAGGCAGAGCACCTCGCCGTTGACCGTCTCCGGGTCCGGCCCGAGCCCGAAGGCCGAGCGGGTCGGTCCCCAGCTGCGGATTCCGTCGGGGGCGTAGCGGGCCGCCGCAGCGGCGCGGCGAGCGTCCTCGGCGGACTCGACCGTCGGGACGATGACGCCCTCGGCGCCGGCATCGAGGGCGCGCCCGATCAGCACCGGGTCGTTCGCCGCGACCCGTACCAGCGGTGTGGTGCCGGTGCGCGCAGTGGCCCGCAGCATCTCGACCGGACTGCCTAGACCACCGACGCTGTGCTGTTGGTCGAGGTAGAGATAATCGAACCCGGCGAGTGACAGGGTCTCCGCGATGTGCGGGTCCCCCGTGTGACAGGCGAGCCCGACCGCCGTACCGCCCGATTCCAGGATCCGGCGCAGCCGGTTCGGGTGTGCGACCGCGGTGGAGGCGTAGCTCATGAGAGGGCCTTGTCCAGTCGATACCACTGCCGCGCGGACTCGGCCATGACCTTTGGCCGCATGGACTCCGGCATCACTTCGAGGACGGCTGCCAGGTCGTCGGTGTGCAGATGCGGGTAGTCCGTGGCGAACAACAGCAGATCCTCGGACCCCAACCATTCGATGATCTTGCGGGCGTGCGCCGCCGGGCCCAGATCGGCCGGGGCGATGGAGAACCGGAAGTGGTCGCGAATGATCTCGGTGGGCAGCCGGTCGACCCAGGGGATCTCGCGGCGCAGGCCCTTCCACTTCTTGTTGATGCTCCAGCTCCAGGTGGGTACCCAGGCGAAGCCGCTCTCCAGCATCGTTACGCGCATGCCAGGGAACTTCTGGAAGATCCCCTCGTAGATCATGCTGGTCATCTGCGCGCCGTAGAGCTGGATCTCCGCCGCGTACTCCTCGGCGTACCAGGAGGCGTAACCGGTGGGGGAGGGCGCGTCCTCGGTGGTGCCACCCCAGCTCAGCCCCATGACCAGGTCGTGGCGGGTCATGGCCTCGTATATCGGCCAGAACACCCGCTGTCCGTAGAGCCGTTCGGACCGGACGGGCATGGTGACCTGCACGATCCGCGGGTGTGAACCGATCCGCTCGATCTCGGCGGCGGCCGCGGCGGGATCGCGCGCCGGGACGACCATCGAGCCGACAAGCCGCGGATCCCGGTCGAGCCACTCCGCGATCAGCCAGTCATTGACCGCGCGGGCCAGCGCGGGGGCCCAATCGGGGTGACGCAGCGAGTCCACGCCGTAGGCGGTGTTCACGAGTGCCGCGTCGACCCGCCAGGGGTCGAGGACATGCTGCCGCAACAGCTCGATGCTCGACGCCGGCGGCCTGCCCTCGGGCCGCCACTCGTCCCGCGCAGTGGTCGGGGCGCCGGGCGGGTAGGCATGGGCCTCCCCAATGGGTCCCTTCCAGCCGCGCTCCTGCGCGCCCTGCACCCATACCGGGTCGGTGTAGGGGAACAGAGCCTCCAGTGACGGCGGGGTGGCGTGGACGTCGCAGTCCACCACCGGCCCGCTCCACAGGGCGTCCCGGGTGGTGCCCTTCAGCCGGGCGGTGAAAGGGGCGGTCATCTGTTGCCTCCTCGTGCTGGCCGCAGCGATAGCACGACGTAGTCGGATTCCACCGAGACGGGGACCATCTCGGCCTGGTAGGGGCCGGGCAGCCGGTCGATCTCACCCCGTTGGACGGCGGCCTCGATCTCCGCGCCGCCCTCGACGCCCACGGGCAGCGGGCGGGCGCGCAGCCGCGGGTTCCAGTACGACTGGCCGGTCTCGACGTCGAACTCCCAGTTGTGCCAGGGGCAGGTGACGTAGGTGCGGGATTCCTCGAGCCGGACGTCGCCCGGCACGGAGGACTCGACGGCGTTGACCACCTGGCCCTCGCACAGCGGGCCGGCCAGGTGCGGGCAGCGGTTGAGCATCGCGTAGAACCGGCCGCCGACGTTGTAGACGCCGACCTGCCGGCCTCCCACGTCTACGATGCGTCGATCCCCCGGCGGGATCTCGTCGACGCGGGCGACCACGAAGCGGTTGGCGTGCCGGGCCGGTGTGGTCGCGGACCGGGTCTCTGCCGTAGTCACAGGACCTCGACCTCCTTCTTATTGCGGTGAGCGGGGATCGTGTCCTCGTCGAGCCAGCTCGGGTCCAGCTCGGACACCGACTCGCAACCCATCAGGCGCATCGTGCGGACCATCTCGGTGCGCACGAGCTCGAGCACACGCTCGACGCCCGCGGTTCCGCCCGCGGCCAGTCCCCATACCGAGAGCCGCCCAACGAGCACGGCCTTCGCACCCAGTGACAGTGCCTTGAGGACGTCACTGCCGCGGCGGATCCCGCTGTCCAGCAGCACCTCCGCCTCGCCGCCGATCGCCTCAACGATCCGCGGGAGGACGTGCAGCGTGGCGGGCGCACCGTCGAGCTGGCGACCGCCGTGGTTCGACACGATCACCGCGTCGGCCCCCGCATCCACGGCACGGCGTGCGTCCTCAGCCGTGAGCAGTCCCTTCACGACGAGGGGGCCGCGCCAGTTCGCGCGCAGCCAGTCCACGTCGGTCCAGGTGGGCGAGTGCGATCCGGCGCCACCCTTCGTCATCTCTGTGAGTGCCATCGGCCTCCCGTCGGCGGTGACCTGCGCGGTGTTCGGGATCTCGAAGGGCAGCCCGTCGAGGAAGTACCTCGTGAGCCACGCGGGTCGCCGCACCAGTTGCGGGGCGAGCTTCACGGCATTGCGGGCGTTGACCCGCATCGAGTAGCTGAAACCGTTCTTGAAATCCCGCTCCCGGTAGCCGGACACCGCGGTGTCTACCGTCGCGACCAGCGCCGAGTACCCCGCCTCCTGGGCGCGGTGCGCGAGGTGCTCCATCGTGCGACGCGAGGAGAAGCGGTACAGCTGGAACCACTGCGGGCCCTCGACAGCCGCGATCTCCTCGAGGGTGAATCCGGCCGCCGAGCTGGCCACGTGGATCGAGCCGGCGCGCGACGCCGCGGTGGCCACTCCGATGTCGCCGTGCGGGTGCACTAGCCGCGTGCCGCCGCAGGGGGCAGTGAGCACGGGCAGCTCGATGCGAGTGCCGAGCACGGTCGTCGTGAGGTCGGGCCGATCGACCCACGTGGCCATCCGGGGCCGAAACGCGACGTCACGGAAGGCCTTGGCGTTTCGCCGAAGGGTGACCTCGTCCTCAGCGCCGCCCTCAACGTACTCGCGGATTCCACGAGGCAGGGCGCGCGCCGCGGCCCGGCGTACGTCCTCGTGGTTCAACAGCCGTGCGAGGCGCGCGCGGCGTGCCTTCTCTAGCGCGGACATTCAGGCACCCACCGCCGGGATCCCATGGCCGGGCAGCAACGGTATGCCGTAGAGGCGGCTCGCGTTTTCGCCCAGGATTCGCCGCCGACGGTCCAGCGGGAACGTCTCGGGCACCGACTCGTATGGTGAGTCGAAGTCCCAGTGCGGGTAGTCCGAGGAGAACATCAGCCGGTCAGGGAAACCGGACTCCTCGAACATCGCGAATACGTGTGGGGTTTCCTCCAGCCGCTCCGGCTCCTCGATAGGCTGAGTGGAGAACCAGAAGTGCTCGCGCAGGTACTCCGACGGGCGCCGGGTCAGGTGCGGCACCTCGTCGCGGAGCTTGTCGTAGGTGGCGTCGAGTCGCCAGGAATACGGGGCGGCCCAGTCCCAGCCGAGTTCGAGAAGCGCGATCTTCAATCGCGGAAAGCGTTCGAAGACACCCTCGAAGATCAGGCTCGGCACCATAGAGATCGGCAGTACGGCGAAAGCGGCGTGCATCTCCGCGTAGAAGTTCTGCCGGCCCGCCCCCGTCGGCTGGCGGCCCATGCCGGGAACGTGGAAGGCGAGCGGGATGTCGTAGTGCTCACACGCCTCGAAGATCGGCCAGTAACGCTGCTTGCCGAGCGGTTCCTGGCCGGCGGGGGACATCAGGACTTGGACATAGGAGTCGCCGTACGGTCCCTCCTTGCAACGCACGATCTCTTGCTCGGCGCCTGCGAGGTCGCGAGGCAGGGTGATGCTGGCGCGGAACCGGCTGTCGGCGCCCACCCAGGTGTGCGCGAGGGCGTCGTTGTAGGCACGGTAAAGCGCGTAGGCGCACTCGTAGGGCATGTTCGCCCCTCCGCTGGTGATGATGTAAGTCTGCGGACAGGTCAGAACCACCGCAGACATGTCGAACGGATCCAGCACCTGCCGCACGGCCAAGTGCGGGTCGACGCCCACACGGCCACTCTCGTCGACGGCATCGAGCCGGTGGGTGAACTCCCGTTGCGACGGCGAGACGCCGCCGCCGAAGCCGCCCAGCCCGTAGCGAGCGATGTAGGTCCTCCACCGCTCGGGGAGGTGCTCCGCAACCTGCGGGTCCGTAGGCACCGGCATCGGGTGGAAGTCGGTGTCGATGATGCCAAGCTTCGCCGCAGTCGCAGTCGCAGTCGCAGCCGCAGCCGCAGCCGGAGCCGTGGCGGGTCGGGGGTCGGTCAGCGTCATGATCGTTCTCTCCTCAGGTGCGCGGAACTACAACGCGCTGCGGTAGGTCTCCTTCGCCACGAACACCGCGATCAAGGTCAGCAGGCACGTGGCGGCGATGAACAACGAGATGCCTGCGGTGCTCCCGTCGGCTGCGGTCAGCAACGAGGCGCAGATCAGCGGGGTAAACCCGCCGCCCACGGTTCCAGCGATCTGGTAGCCGAGCGAGGCACCGGTGTAACGCTGCGTCGTGGGGAACAGTTCGCCCAGCCAGGCGCCGAGCGGGCTGTAGACGACGGCGTGGGCGAGCGCCGCAAGCGAGATGCCCAGGTACATCAGGGCGACGCTCCCGGCATGCATCAACGAGAACATCGCGACGACGCTCACCGCCTGCAGCACCGCCCCCACGCCAACCACGACCTTGCGCCCCCACAGGTCCGAGAGCCCGGCGAACAGGGGCTGGCCGAGCAGGCCGATCGCGGCGGAGATCAGCACGGCGTTGAGGACGTCGATGCGTGGGAAACCGAGCTTGATCCCGTAGGAGACGACCCAGGTGCCGTACACCGCGCTCGCGGCGAAGGGACCGAGCACCAAGAAAATTGACAGCAGCAGGTTCTTGGGGTGCCTGAGGACCTCGAGCAGGGGGAGCGCCGGCTTCTCGGTGTCGCGCTGCTCCGCCTGCCCGCGGGCCCGGGTGAAGATCGGACTCTCCTCGACGCCGAGCCGGATCCAGAGGCCGACCGCGACCAGGACCGCGGAGGCCAGGAACGGGATGCGCCAGCCCCAGGCGAGGAAGGCGTCGTCGGCCATCAGGGAGATCAGTGCGAAGACACCGCTGGCCAACAGGATGCCACCGTAGAGGCCCATTTGGGCCACGCTGCTGGAGAGCCCGCGGCGCTTCGGTGCGTGCTCCATCGACATGAGTACGGCGCCGCCCCATTCGCCGCCGGCGGATATGCCCTGGATCAGCCGCATGGCCACCAGGAGCAGCGGCGCCCAATTCCCGATGGTCGCGTAGGTTGGAAGCAGGCCGACGATCGTGGTGGAGGCACCCATCAGCACGATCGACAGGACGAGCATCCGCTTGCGGCCGACCTTGTCGCCGAAGTGACCCCAGATGATCCCACCGAGCGGCCGGGCGATGAAACCGGCGGCGAGCGTGGCGAAGGCAGCCAGCGTGCCTGCGGTGGCGCTGAAGTCCGGGAAGAACAACTTGTTGAACACCGCCGCCGAGGCGACACCGAAGAGATAGAAGTCGTACCACTCGATGACGGAGCCAACGAAGCTCGAAGTGAGCACGCGGTTGCGCATCCGTCGGGTGGAGCGCGCAGCCGCGCTCCCTGCTGAGGCGTCGTCAGGGGCGGCGAGCTGGGAATAGGTCAACTTTGACCTCCGTGGCCATCAATCATATATTCTGGTTGCAGATATTATATTCTTGCATCCGGTGATGTCGAGAGCAAGCCTGAGGTCCTCGGTCTCACCGGACAGGAGGTTCGCCGGCACCGTGCCCGTGCAGCGACGCCGACGGACATTGCGGGATTACGCCGAGGTCGTGAATGAGCAGAGCGTTAGCTGGACGCGGTGCTGTGCCGGGTGTGACGATGTTGGTACGACTGGCTCGTATCACGATGAAGCGTCCCAGCAGGGCGACACCGCACGATCTGCTGGATGACGACCGACGCGCTGGGTTGGACGAGTTGCTTGGGAGGCGTCGGGATTCGCAGCTGCGGCGCCCGCCGACTCTTAGAGCCTGTCGGCGAATGCCGTCCGCGCCTTTGGAAGCGGCGTAGCCGCTTGTATCCACCTTGCCAAGACGACCATCGGCGGGTTCTGAGAGGTTTTCTGGCGAGGACGGCCCCTCCGCCGCGTATTGGACATACATCAGGAGGGGCACCCGCAGTCCAGGGAACCTCTCAGGTTCCGCTAAGCGACCACCCACCCAGACCATTCACCAACAGGCTCTCAGCTTGGGTTTTAACCTTTGGGTGTTGTTGTGGCCCCGGTTGATCATGGGAACAGCCCTTGGGTGATCATGCTTCTGACGAAAGAAGAAGATCAACCAAGGGCTGTCGTGATCAGTGTGCAGGATGACCGCCAGGCGGTCGAGTTCGGGGCTGTGACCGGGTTCCGGGATGGGTTTTACCGGTGTCTGTCGGCTCGGGCGGATGCGTTGTTCGTGCTCTGCGATGCGGTGTCCTGCGGTGAGCGGCCGGTGACCTCGTTGGTGGAGTTGTCGCTGTCGCCGGTGTTCCGGCGGGGGCATGGCGCGTTGTACGACGCGTTGGCGGCCGGGGAGATCGACGCCGCCGGGGTAGGGGATGTGCTGGTGGATGGGTTGCCTGCCGCGGCGGACGAGGGACCGCTTCTGTTCACCGCTGATGTGACCGTGTGCCCGCGACCGGATGCGGAGTGCTCGGCGGATCGCGGTCACTGTCATACGTCGTGTCGCTGTGACGGTGACCGTAAGACGATCCCTGGCTGGAACTATGCGTGGCTTGCGGGCATCCAGTGGGGTCGTTCGTCGTGGGTGTCGCCGGTGGATGCGGTCCGGATGGATCCCGACGATGATCTCGTGGCGGTGACCGCCGCCCAGATCCGGGAGTTGGCTACTCGTCTGCGCGCCGCCGGGCGCACGGGTGGAGCGGGCCGCCTTCCACCGATGGTGGTGATGGACTCTGGTTATCCGGCTACCGCGATGACCGACGCGGTGTCTGATGTGGACGTGCAACTGCTGATCCGTCTCGACCGTGACGATCGGGTGTTTCACCGCCCACCGCCGCCGCGGGTGCCTGGCAGGACCGGGCGGCCACCGAAATACGGCGCCCGCTTCGAGTGCGCCAGCCCCACCAGTTGGCACACCCCGGACGCCACGCTGACCGTGGACACCGACCGCTACGGACGGGTTGAGGTGCATGCCTGGTCCGGGCTGTCGCCGAAGATCCAAGCCCGCGGCTGGTTCGCCGACCGTAGCGAACTACCCGTGGTCACCGGCACGGTCGTGCACGTCCGCGTGGAACACCTGCCCGACGGACGCGCCCCGCACAAGGACCTGTGGCTGTGGTGGGCCGCCCCCGAGGGCGTCCCACTGGATCTGGACATGCTGTGGCGGGTCTACCTACGGCGGTTCGACATCGAGCATTTCTTCCGTTTTGCCAAGTCGACCTTGGGCTGGACCGCGGCGAAAACCCGCACACCCGCCCAGCAGGACCGGTGGACCTGGCTGACGATCGCCGCCTACACCCAACTCAGACTCGCCCGCAACCTCACCACGGACCTGCGGCGTCCCTGGGAACGACGCCCCGAGCCAGACCGGCCGTTAAGCCCGCACCGGGTACGCCGCGGGTTTCGCCACATCCATGATCGTCTCGGGACCCCCGCGCGTGTGCCGAAACCCACCCGTCCCGGCCCAGGGCGGCCCCCAGGCTCCCGCTCCGGTCCTGCTCAACGCCATCCCGTCCGCAAAAAAACCGAAAAAACGGACACCCGGCAACCCGCCGGAAAGAAGCAAGCAGGTTAAAACCCAAGCTCAGCTAAGGATGAACTCGAGCTGTTGAGTGCGGACTGCCCGCTTCGATTCACCGCGCACTTCACGATCTGGGCGTGGTGGGATAGTACCGAACCGAGCCCGCCGAACTTGCGTGACATCGCCAAGCACGGCGTCGCGCAACGAGCCCGGCAGATCAGCACCGGGCACGGGCTCACCGAGACGGAAGAGCTGAGATCCGAGTTGACACCGCACTCCTGGCCTGGGAACGCGTCCACGACACCCCGGTGCAGGCCCGCGCCGATTGCGAGGCGGTCAACGCCGACCCGGACCTCGTCGACGCCGTATCCGAGCACGAGGAGGCTCAGAAGCGGCAAGTTGCGGTCTCGTGGAAGCACGAAGAACGGAAGTACCGTCTGAGGAGATGTGCGCGCAGCTGCTTGACCCCCTCCGCGCGACCGCGTGGTGGTTCCTGGACAACACCGACAAGCCGACCGAGGCGGTGGAGGTCGCCCGACATTTCCGAGAACTGCGTGAGCTACTGCTCCCGGAAGAACCGCCAGATCCGGACACCGTGGGCAAGCTTGTCGATGAACTGCTCAGCTCTGCTGAGCCACCCGTGCGGAGGCATCTGATCCACACACTCCGCAGGGCCTTCACAGGATTCGAACGCCAGGATCTCGCTGAGCGGTTGACTTCGCTGGCCCGTCACTGAGCGTCGAGGTTCCAGCGAGCTGCTGGCGCTCGAGTAGTGGCGTGGTCGAGCCGGTGTCCCGCCTGTCCAAGCGCCTTCGATGCGGACAACGGCGGGGCGGGACAGCTGTGCAACACGAGCCCTAATCTTGGGTTTTAACCTGGTGGTTTGTTGGTGGTGTGTGGTTCGCTGCCCTGGTTGATCATGCATGCAGCCCTTGGTTGATCATTCCTCCCGGACGAACACCGGTAGTACCCTCGCCGCCCGCGCCGCGGGCAGGACCGTTGCGACCGGGGCGACGACGCCCGCCGCGAACGGGAAGTCGCGGGTGATCCCGACCTGGAGGTCGCCGACGATCAACGTGATCGTCATGTCGGCACACCCTCCATCCGGCGCCCGACGGTGAGCAGCACGCCCAGACCTAGCAGCATGATGACGGCGATGAGTAGCAGCACCCAGGTATAGCCGCCGGTCGCGTCCTTTATCGCGCCGGTGAGGTACGGGCCGACGAACCCGCTCAGGTTGCTCACCGAGTTGATCAGCGCGATGCCGGACGCCGCGGCGGCGCCGGTCAGGCCCATCGCCGGGATCCGCCAGAACTGTGGCATGGCCGAGTAGATGCCGGCCACGCTCACGCAGACCCCGACGATGAACAGAATCCCGTCGCCGGAGAACGTGGCCAGCAGGAGTCCTGCCGCGCCGATCGCCATCGGCACGGCCGTAGCGACGACGGCGCTGACCCGCGCAGCGAACCGGGACCACACGACCATCGCCACGATCGCGACGGCCGACGGGATGGCGGAGAGCAGCACGCTGTTGACGTCTCCGCCCAGCGACGACGACAACGACGAGATCATCGTCGGCAGGAAGAACGCCAGGGGGTAGAGCCCGAACACGATCGCGAAGAACGCGACGGCCATAGCCCAGACCCGCCCGCTGGTCAGCGCCTGCCTCAGCCCGGTCAGCGCGCCGTGCGCGGCCTGCTCCTCGGCCTCCGCGGCGAGGGTGCCCTCGATGAGCTCGCGTTCGTCAGGGCTGAGCCACTTCGCCTCCCGCGGGCGGTCCGGCAGCAGGAAGAAGATCACCGCTCCGACCAGGACCGTGAGCACGCCCTCGACCAGGAACAGCGACCGCCAGCCCGCCATGTCGAACAGGTTCTGCCCCCAGGCGAGCAACCCGGCGGCCAGCGGCGCCCCGACGATCGAGGACAGCGGGATCATCAGGAAGAACGCCGACATCGTCCAGGACCGGTGCCGACGCGGGAACCAGAAGGTCAGGTAGAGCAGGATGCCCGCGGCCAGGCCCGCCTCGGCGAAGCCGAGCAGGAGCCGGGCGAGATAGAGGGTGGTCGCGGAGTGCACCGCCGCCGTGGCCGCAGTGACCAAGCCCCAGGACACCAGGATGCGGGTGATCCACTTGCGGGCCCCGAACCGGCGCAGGGCGATGTTGCTCGGGACCTCGACGAGGATGTAGCCAATGAAGAACAGCCCGCCCGCCAGGCCGACCTGCGCGGCGGTCAGGCCCAGGTCGCGCGACATCGGTTGGGCGACGTAGCCCAGGTTGGCCCGGTCGATGTAGCTCATCACGTAGGCGAGCCCGACCAGCGGGATGATCCGCCAGGCGACCCGGCGCCAGAGTCGGCGCTCGTCGGCGACGGGTGGGGTGGTGGTCTCGTTGCTCATGACCGGGCCGCCTCTCGTACGGAGGTGGTGGCGGCGAGGTCCAGCTCGCCGGAGTCGGTGACGATCACCCGGTAGTCGCGCGCGGCGCCCTCGGGGTGACCTTGCCGTCGAGGACGTCGTCGAGGACGCGCCGGGGATCGCGGGTCAGCGGGTGGCCGTGCCCGCCGCCGCCCGCGGTGACGTGCCGGTGCCGGGTGCCCGCGGTCATAGTGAGGTGCGGCTTGGCGGGCAGCAGGGTCTCGTTGGGGCCAGGGTCCAGCAAATTGGCCGAGGGGGTGCCCTGGGCGCCGCCCGCGAGGCCGTAGGGCAGGTGGGTGCGCCGGTCGGAGCGGATCTGCACGCTCGCGCTCGGGGCCAGGATTGTCATGTCCCGGAACGTGGCAAGTCCACCGCGGAAGCAGCCCGCGCCGCCGGTGTCCGGGAGGTAACCATAGCCGTCGACGCGGACGTGCCCGGAGAGCTCGATCTCCTCGACCGGGGTGTTGGCGAGGTTGGCGCCGAGCGGGCTGATCCCGTCCACGCCGTCGCGGTCGGGCCGGGCGCCCCAGGCCCCGCAGAGGATGTCCCATAGCACGGTCGAGCCGCCGTCGTCCTCGGTCACGCCGATGGCGACCGAGTCGGGGCCACCGTCGCCCGCGGCCGGGACGCGGTCCGGGAACACCGGAGCGAGGGCGCCGAGCACGGCGTCGATGATCCGGTAGGCGACGAGGCCGCGGGCACCGCGCGCCGCGGGCCTCCGGGCGTCGAGGATCGAGCCCTCGGGGATCACGAACCGGAACGGGCGGTAGAAGCCGCTGTTGGCGGGGAGGTCCCCGGCCAACAGTCCCTGGACCGCGGCGTAGGAGGCGGAACGGGTGAACGACGCCGTTGCGTTGAGCGCCGAGGCGACCTGCGGCGAGGAGCCTGTGAAGTCGAACTCCACGCCGTCGGCGTCGAGCGTCACCCGCACCTGCAACGGGATCGGGTCGCTGCCGAGGCCGTCGTCGTCGATGTGGTCGCGGAAGGTGTAGGTGCCAGGCATGGCCTCGGCGAGCTCGGTGCGCAGCAGGGTCTCGGCGTAGTCGAGCAACTCGTCGACCAGGACCTCGAATCCCGTGACACCGTGCCTGGAGACGAGGCCCCGCAGCCCCGCGCCGCCGGTGTGGCAGGCCGCCAGCTGCGACTCGAGGTCACCGCGGAACAGCTCGGGCTCGCGGACGTTGCGCAGGACGAGGTTGAGGAACGTCTCGTTCAGCTTCCCACCCGCGACCAGCCGGGACGGCGGGATCTGCACGCCTTCGGCGAAGATGCTGGTCGACTGCACAGCCATCGAGCCCGCGGCCCATCCTCCGACATCCGCGTGGTTGACCACGGACACCGCGAATCCGAGCAGCGTGCCGTCGACGAACACCGGCGCGACGGCGAACACGTCCGGCAGGTGCATGCCGCCGAGGGACGGGTCATTGAGCACATAGACGTCTCCCTCGGCTAGGGACTCGCCAAACTCGGTCAGCACCGCGTCCATGGCGTCCGGGATGGAGCCCAGGTGGACCGGGCAGGTGTTGGCCTGGGCGATCACCCGGCCGCGGGCGTCGCACAGCGCGGCCGAGAAGTCCATGCTGGACGCGACGATCTGCGAGTGTGCGGTGCGCAGCACGGTGATCGCCATTTCGTCGGCGGCGCCGGTGACGGCGTTGCGGAAGACCTCGAAGGTTGCGGCGTCCCGGATCACGACTGCTCCCAGCGGATGACGATGGTGTTCAGGTGGTCCCGGTGGGCGGTCGCGCCCGGCGGGACGAGGGTGGTCGAGTCCATGTCCTCGATGACCAGCGGGCCCGGGCGAGGGTCCGCCCTGAGCGCGGCACGGCTGAGCACCGTGGCCTCCACGTGCTCGTCGAACCGGACAGTGCGGACGCCCTCGGGACGGCCCTGCGGCAGCGGCGCGGTGAGCACCGACTCGAGCGAGGCGCCCGCGGCGACGCGGCCGCGCACTCGAAGGGTCACGAACTCGACGAGCTCGTCCTGGCCCGCGCGGCCGTAGGTGCGCCTGTGCTCGCTGTGGAACCGGGCACAGACCTCGGCGAGCGCGGTGTCGTCCAGGGGGCCGTCGGGAACGGCGATGCGCAGCTCGAAGCGCTGGCCGCGGTACCGGACGTCGAGGAACCGGTCGACGGTCACCGCACGGCCGGGGTCGCCTGTCTGCAGCGCGGCAGTGACCTCCGCCGCGAGCAGGTCGAACTCCCTGGCCAGGTCGGTGTCTGCACGATAGGGGGTGAGCCCGTAGCGCTCGACGTCCGCGACCAGCAGGCCGAGGCTGGAGAACAGCCCGCAGTGGGTCGGCACCAGCACGGTGGTGATGTCCAGCTCCCGGGCCAGTGCTGCGGCGTAGAGCGGGCCGGCACCGCCGAACGCGACCATGGTGGTCTCGCGCGGATCGCGGCCGCGTTCGCTGGTCACGGCCTTGACCGCGGTCGTCATGCCGGACACGGCGACCTCGTAGGCGCCGCGGGCGGCGGTGGGCACGTCCGTGCCCAGCTCGGCCGCCACGCCGCTGATCGCCTTATGGGCCAGCTCGGGATGGATCGCGACCCGACCACCGGCCAGCGCCTCCGGACTGAGGTAGCCCAGCGCGACGTTGGCGTCGGTCAGCGTGGGCCGCTCGCCGCCGTTGCCATAGCAGGCGGGACCGGGGCGCGAGCCCGCGCTGGTGGGACCGACGTGCAGGGCACCCGCGGCGTCCGTGCTGATCACGGATCCGCCACCCGCGCCGACCTCAGCGATGTCGATCGAGGGGGCGCGCACCGGGTAGCCGGCGCCGGACCCCAGCCCGCGCGCGACGTTCATCCCGCCGCCGACCTCGTAGTCAGCGGACACGAACGGCTCGCCGTGCTCGATCAGGGATGCCTTGGCAGTGGTGCCGCCCATGTCGAAAGCGACCACACCGTCCAGCTCCATCAGCCGGGCCAGCCGGGTCACGGCGGTGACTCCCGCGGCCGGGCCGGACTCGATGATCTGCACCGGTCGCTCGACGACCTTGGCGGCGTCGAGCAGACCCCCGCCGGACTGCATGACCAGCAGCGGGGCGGTGACACCGGCGCCGCGCAGATCGGCCTGCAGCGCGGTCAGGTAGTCGTGGACGACCGGCCCGACGTAGGAGTTCACGGTGGCGGTACTGGTCCGCTCGAACTCACCGATCTCAGGCGAGAGGTCAACCGATGCGGTCACGTACAGCCCAGGCAATGCGGCGCGCAGCAGCTCCGCCACCCGGCGCTCCTCGTCCGGCCGCAGGTGCGAGTTGACCAGGCACACCGCGACCGCGGCGATCCCGGCACCACGGATCTTCGCTGCCAGGGCGGCCACGTCGGCGTCCGCGGCAGGGGCGACGGTGCCGTCGGCGTGGATCCGCTGGTCGAGTTCGTAGCGATGGCGGCGCGCGGCCAGCGGGGCAGGCTTGACCCAGGACAGGTCGTAGAGCGTGGGACGCCGGAGCCTGCCCAGCTCTAGGACGTCCCGGAAGCCGCGGGTGGTGACGACGGCCGTGCGGGCGCCCGCCATCTCCAGGATGGCGTTGGTGGCAACGGTGGTGCCGTGCAGCATCGCGCCGACCTCGGAGGTCGCGGCCCCGCCCTCGGCGAGGGCGGCGGTCGTCGCGGTCACGACGCCCTCACCGAACGCGGGCGGTGTGGACAGCACCTTCATCGGCACGATGCGGCCCTGCGGACCGAGGGCGACGACATCGGTGAACGTGCCGCCGATGTCGGCACCGATGCGCCAGGGGGTCTTGGACACGAACCCTCCCTTAGGTGAGTTACGAGGAGTTCGACCTCTGATGCCGTGATGACGGGCGGCATCAGGTTGGGATGCACAGTAACCCTCCGTTGAGATATCAGCAATGCATAATTGATATCTATAACGGGCGTGTCTCAGATATGCCCTGGTAGAGTCAGCGATGTGCGTGTCCCTGGGCGTTCAGAGCCAGACCTCCTGCGTGAGCCACCGCCGATCGGCAGCCTGATGGAGACGGCTTACCGGCGGTTGAAGCGGTCGATCATCGAGCTGGAGCGCCCGCCCGGCCTGCACTTCACTGAGCAGTCGGTGGCCCGCGAGTTCGGGCTCAGCAAGACCCCGGTCCGCGAGGCGCTGGCCCGACTGCACCGCGACGGCCTCGTTACGCCGCTGGCGCGGGCGGGTTACGAGGTCGCACCGGTGACCTTGAGCGATGTCTCCGACCTGTGCGACATGCGCTCGCTGATCCAGTCCGAGTCCGCCGCGCTCACCGCACGGTTCGGCCTGCCCGAGGCGCAGGCCGCCAGGCTCGACGAGCTGTGCGTCGACGACGAGGACGGCCAGCTCGGCGGGCCGCACTTCGAGGAGCGATTCCGGCGGAACTACGAGTTCGAGTCGATCATCGCGAACGGATCCCGGAACGCTCGGCTTGCCGCTGCGGCCGCGGACGCGCTGGACGAGATGGAGCGGGTGGTCCGGTTGGCGATCCGACTGGATCCGTCCATGCCACCGGGCCGGATCCAGGAGCGGCGGGCGATCGTCGCGGCCATCATCGCCGGGGACCCGGAGGCGGCCCAGGAAGCGATGGCGCGGCGGACCGCCTCCGCCCGGCGCGAGGTCCTGGACGCGCTGACCACCAGCACCGCAGTGACCAGCGCGTCCATCGCCATCCCCTAGCCATCCCGCAGCCTGCGACCGAGTTCACGCAGGCCAGATGCTGGGCCGCCGTAGAGCAGGCGCACGTGATCTGCAGGTCCACCGAAGGCGTCCCCGGCCAGGGCGGAGATCCCGCGGGCGAGCAGCGCGTCCTCGAGGTCTCGGCCCATCCCGAGCCTGCTCAGGTCGGCGAACGCGAAGATCCCCGACGCCGGCGACACAACTGGGACCCCGGCATCGCCAAGCACCCGGACCAGCAGGTCCCGGTTTCCGCGGAACCGTGCGAACTCACGGTCCAACCAGTCCTGTGGGCCGGTGACGGCGGCCTCGGCGGCGACCTGAGGGATGTCCCCGACGTTGATCGCATCCCACTCGAACGCGGTGTGGATCCGGTCGAGCAGGGGCGTCGGGGCGTGCACGTAACCGACTCGCCAGTGTGTGAACGCGTAGTTCTTGCTCAGGCTGGTCACCGTGACCAGGTCCGGATGCCGGTCCCGCAGGGTCTGCAGCGGGACGTATCTGGGCCGGTCGTGGACGTAGCGCTCGTAGGACTCGTCCGAGAACACCACCAGCCCGTGTCGTGCGGCGAGGTCCACCAGCGCCCCGAGTTGCTCCCGGCTCGGGGTGTGTCCCGTCGGGTTGTTCGGGTTGCACAGCAACAGGGCCCGGGTGGCCGGGGTGATCGCCGCGGTCAAGGCCACGGGATCGGCCGCCCAGCCGTCCGCCGCCAGGGTCCGGACGTGGACCGGGCGGGCCCCGGCCATCCGGACCATGCCGTCGAAGAAGTACGTCGGCGTCGGGACCAGCACCTCGTCACCCGGCGCCAGCAGGGCCCGCAGCGCCACGCTCATGCCGTGCTGCGCGCCGTGGGTCACCAGCAGTTCGTCCGGATCGGCGTGGACCGCAGCCCCGAGGGCCGCCCGCAACGTGGGCGAGCCGCGGCTGATCCGCGGGAACGGCGTGCCCGCCACCCGTCGCACCGCCTCGACGACGTGCTCTGGCATGGGTAGCACCGGCACCCCGGCCAGCTGCACGGGATCGGGACGGTCGGCGGCTCGATCAGCGAGGGCGAGAGCAGGGAGACGCTCGAGCATCGAAGCTCCTGATGACGGGCGCTCAATGGCGCGATGGAAGCCCCGGACCACGCGGCCAGCGCGCTAGTTCATGGGCGGAAGAAGCATCCGCCGGCGAGCGGTGTCATCAGGCCGTCGCAGGCGATGAGAGGAACTCTAACGTCGGTATGGCCGGTCGCGTCAAGTCGCCAGCGGCCGCGTCTTCACAGGTGACGTTCCACCCAGGTCAGTGTCGTATGCCGGAGCCAATGGGTGCTGAGCGTTTGAAGCTGCGCAGCCGCTTGTACTTCTTCTGAGCCCACCGCATCAGGTAGGTGTTGATACGCCGTAGGAAGGGATACAACGCGGACCGGTAGAACCGGCCGTAGTACGTGATCCAGCCCGACACGATCGGATTGATCCAATCGGCGAGCCCTTTCAGATCGAATCCGGTGCGTACGTGTATCCGCCAGGTGCGGACCTGCTGCCGCATCGCCTTGAGCGCAGCGGGGCTGACGCCTGGCAGAAAGCCGGTATAGAACCGCGGCGTTCTCATCGCCGGCCTCCACCGCGATGGAGGCCGAGAACTGCAGAACTACACCCGCACGATCACCGGCAACGGACGGGAGGTGATCACACGGCGGGAGGCGGACACGGACGGTCTCCCGCCAGGGAGATGGCGCCTGAGTTCGCCGTATGACACCGATGCCCGATGGGGCGGCAAACGCGACACCTTCTGGAACGGCTACAAGGTGCACGTCAGCGAGACCTGCGAACGCCCCAGCACCCAGCCGGCCGATGCCACCGTGCCACGACCCAACCTGATCACGAACCTGGCGACCACGGACGCGAGTGTCCCGGACGTGGCCATGACCGAACCGATCCACCAGGCGCTGGATCGTCGTAGCCTGCTGCCCGGCGAGCACTACCTGGACTCCGGCTACCCCTCGGCCGAGCTGATCGTCAGCTCCGCAACCGATTTCGGTGTCACGCTGATCACTCCCCTGCTGGCCGACCACTCACCCCAGGCCAGGGCCGGCACCGGGTTCGACCGGGCCGCGTTCACCATCGATTTCGACCGCGAGCAGGCCACCTGCCCACAAGGCCAGACCAGCTCCACCTGGAACCCGGCCACCCAGCGCGGCACCGACACGATCGTGATCACCTTCGCGACCGCCACCTGCGGGCCCTGTCCAGTCCGCGAGCAGTGCACCACCTCCCGGACCCGGCGACGCCAAATCACCGTGCACCCGCGGGCCGTCCACGAGGCTCAACGCGCTGCCCGCGCCGACCAGGAAACCAAGGACTGGCACGCCAAATACGCGCTGCGGGCCGGCGTCGAGGGCACCATCCGCCAAGGCATCGCGGTCACCGACCTACGCCACGCCCGTTACCGCGGCCTGGCCAAGACCCACCTGCAACACGTGTTCTCCGCGGTCGCACTCAACCTGATCCGCCTCGATGCCTGGTGGAACGGCCACCCCCTCGACCGAACCCGCACCAGCCATCTCACCCGCCTCGAACTCGCCCTCGCAGCATGATCAGGAATTAGCCAGCAGGGTCCAGCCGGGCCAGAAGATCCCGGGCTGCGGCGTTGTCATCACCACCATCGGCCGCGGCCTGGCCAACAACTTCGCCGCGGGAGTTCATCGCGGCGACCACCTGCGTTTGCGGCATCTTTTCCTGCCCGGTGACCGCGGCCCGCATCGTCTTGCCATCGACGGCGACCGCCTCCGCCGGCTCGCTGTCCTGCAGCGTCCAGCCGGACAACGCCTGGTCGAGCTCGTCATGATCGACCCTGGCCGGCACCCGCGCGAAGGTCCACCCCCGACGGGGTGCCCGACCACGAACACACCCCGAGCTCGGCCACAAGCCAGACCGGCAGATCCGCGGCGTACTCGGCGATCTCGAGGAACGTCTAGGCCCCTGCGGCCACCGCCAGCACCGCCAGGGCCAGCAGCAACGGCAGCCGATACCGCAGGCCGCGGGCGTAGCGGGGATCGGTTACCACATCCAGGGCCTGCCACAGGCCCGGTTCGTCGTTGGGCGGGCAGCCAGCGCTTCGCCGCAGTCGCTTGACGCCCGATTCGTAACAATCTGTCAGTTCGACGGGGTTCTGGGAACGTGACAGGCACGGGCTTCCAAGATCATGGAGTTCTCGCCGCCCCGTGATCCGAGTGGAAGACCGTGCCTGCCGACGCATCATCGCCGATCCCGCCTGCCATTGACCAACTCCGCGAGCATCCCGGGGCCGTGCCCGAGGAGATCCCGGGCCTGCTGGAGCGACTGGCCGAGGTGCCCGACCCTCGCGATCCGCACTGCGTATGGCACGCTCTGGTCGTCGTGCTCGCGCTGACCGCGTGCGCGGTTCTGGCCGGAGCGACCTCCCTGCTGGCGGTGGGTGAGTGCGCCAGCAACTCAAGTGTGCGCCAACGGTGGGTCAGTGCGGGGTGGGGAAAGGTTGCTGCGCCGCCGGACGCGGTGTCGCCAGTTTCGCCTGGCGTCGGTGTCTGGATGGGTGGAGCGGGAGGGAAATGGGAGGGTTGTAGGGGGTTGAACCGCGTTGTACTGCACTGAGCGGAAGTGAGCTGCGCCGGTTTGTGCTGCGGTTTCTCGGTTTTCGCAGGTGCATGTCTCTTGTGGACTATGCCGCTGATGGATCTTGAACGGCTCACTGACGGCCTCTCACCGACCTGGACCGGCTACCTGCGGGACTGGGAAGCCGAGATCGCCGCGATCTGCCGGCCTCGCTGGGTCGGCGAGGTCCTCACCATCACCCTGACCGGCCACACCCCGGCCGAGTTCCGCTTGGCGTGGCGCACCGACCAGAAAGCCCGCAAACGTCTGGAGAACCGGTTCTTCGGCAAGCGGATCCTGTTCACCAACCGTACTGAGTGGACCGTCGCAGAGGTGGTCGCCGCCTACCGGTCGCAATCTGAGGTCGAGTCCGGGTTCCGGCAGATGAAAGACCCGCACGTGGTGTCGTTTTCCCCGATGCGCCACTGGACCGACTCCAAGATCCGGGTATATGTCTTCTACTGTGTGCTGGCCCTCGCTGTCGCGCATCTGATGCGTCGCCAAGCAGAACACGCGGGCCTGCACCTGTCCGTGCGGGAACTGCTCGACGAACTCGGCGGCATCCAGGAAACCGTCCTGCTCTACCACGACGGCGGTAAAGGCCGCCCCCGCGCACAGCGCATGCTCTACCCAGAAACAACTCGCCGAACTGTTCGACATCCACCGCTACGCGCCCACCCGCTGACCAGGCCACCAGCCGCATTAGGTAATACGTCCACCTCACCCGGAAACCCATCCTGGCCAGCACAAACACCACTCAAGCACGGACTAGCGGGGAAACTCCGGCTAGCTTCGTGGGGTGACCGCTGATCATGAATGCGTTGAACATCCAGCTCCCGCAGTGCTGCCCTGCCGGTTCCGGACTGGTCACCAGGGCAGGACGGATGAGCAGCCCAGAGAACCACGGGTCGTACTTTTCACGGCGGCGTTCCGGGGCTGGCGGTGGGCGAGCTGCTGCTGCCGGCGGCGGAACTCGGGCTTTCCGTCCGCTACACCTCCCCGAACGCGGCCCACGACCCCACCAGGGTGTACGTCACGACCGACGAGGGCGTCGCAGCCGCCTTCGCCAGCCGTTACCTGGTGGCAGGGGACCGGCCGGTCCCCGGCGACCTCTACGAGGTGCAGTCGGTCGGATCGACCGAGGAAGACCCGGACTACCAGGGCCACTCCCCGGGCATGTTCCTGAGTTGCCGGCGGGCCCGGATCGTCCGGCGGGTCGCCTCGGGGCTCGCGCTGAGCTAGGTCGAGCAGCGGCGCCGGGAACGCCGGTACACGGTGTGGGAGAGGCCGGATGATCCGATCTGGGACGAGAACGGCGTGCTGAACCCGTCGCGGCAGATGCGCAGCCACGGGGTGACCCGGGAATGGACGTTCATGCTGCGGCCTTGGCTGTGGGACACCGAGATCAGCGGCCGCGAAACGCTTCGCGCCGCTCGGTTGGCAGCCAGCGGGCAGGAACCCTGGGGCTCAGTGCTCGACGTCGTCCCCGCGCTGGATCGGGACTGCCAGATCCGGGTCGCGCCAACGTCCTCCGCGGCCGACCGTTCGTACCAGTGCACGACGTGCTGGACGTTGATGCCCGCCTGGAACCACGCTGCCGTGCACCAACTCGGCGAGCACGCCGTGGATCTGCTGATCCAGACCCATGGCTGGGACCGGCCGGACGTCAGGCCCTTCGTACTGGGAAAACTGGTTGAAGCCGCACAGGAACGGAACCCGAATCGCTGGCATTGGCTGCCCGACGAGTTGGGGTGATCCGCTGACCGCCGGCCCGCCGGATGCGGGCAGGTTTACTAGCGGTGCGGGTTGAGTGCGCGCTGAAGCTCGAGGAAACGGGCGGGGAGGGTGGCGGCGGTGAACGCGCCGTCGGTGACACCTCGAAAGTGCCCAGATAACGGGGTCGATGTAGCCCCAGCCGACCATGCCGGGGCGGCAGACCATCAGGGTGAGGGTGTGGCCGGGGTCCACCTCGTTGATCTCGTGGAACACCGCGCGGCCGACCTTGTTCACCTCGCCGGCGCGGTGCTCGACCTCAGGCTCGGGCACCACGCCGCCGTCCCGAACTGGGGAAGGGCAGATATTCCAACCTTGCGCAATTCTCCCGGTCCTCAAGATTCGCATGCTCCGACTCCGACCTCGACCTCGCCGCCGACTCCATGGTCAACGCCGGGTTCGGCTCCACGGGAGCGATGCATGGCGATCTCCGCCGTCGTCGCCGTGGGCTCGGTCGCCGACGACCTCGTGGCCCGTATCGCCGACCGGGCGGCCGGCTCCGCACCGGTGACGGCACCCGCGGCACCGACATGGGGCCCTGGTGACCAAGGCGCACAGCGACAAGGTGAAGGCCAACGTTGGAATTTCCAGAACGAGGTAGAGGTCGGCATGGTCGGCATCAACGTGCCGATCCCGGTGCCGGTCGCCTACGACAGCTTCGACGACACCCACGCACACGGCACCGAAGCCGTGCACTTCCTCACCCGTGGCAAGGTCGTCACGACCCGCTGGCCGGACCCGAGCCACGGCGGCGTCAACCTCGGCTTCCCAGAACGTCCGAGAAAGGCGGGCAGACATGACTCTCACCGGAGACCGTGAGTGGTTTTGGGTGCTATAGCGCCGAAAAGCGCTCACGGGCACTGACCCGGCGCTGGGGTGACCCACACGGCAGCAGGCCACCCCAGCGATTTCCGACTGAAGCGGCTCCTCACTAGGTGCAGACGTAGGCCTCGCCCACGAATGGTGTGCTGTTCGAACTGCTGCCACCAGGGCGGATAGACCAAGCGATATCCCAGTTGACACGCCGCATATATACGGTCACGGGCAGGTTGTTGACGTAAGAGTTGACGTGCTCATTGAGCCCAAAAGCGTTGAGACCCCAACAACCGGCTCCGGTTCTCTCGGTCACGAAGTGCATGTCGGTGAATCCGGTGTTGTAGTACAGACACAGACCGTTGGATCTGCAGGCCTCAACGGCAGAGGCCTGCGGTGCGGCCACGGCACCGGTGGTCGCCAGTGTCACCGCGGCAGCGACGGCGACCCCGTTTCGCGCTGCCCGTCGGGTGAATCTCATTGGCATTTCCCTCTCGTCCGATTGGTGCCCGGGCCGTTCCGGTCCCCGTACACACTGCCCGGATCGGAGACGTCGTTGTCTCAGAGCGAGCACATTCACCCGGATAGAGGCATGCGCGTCGCCCGCACCGGCGCTTGCCTTGTCCCAATTCGGAAAACGATTGTCTCGTGAACACCTGCCACCATCGTGTCGCGAATCCGCGCGACCGTGGTCGACCCGGGCCGCACGCTCACCCTGATGGTCTGCGGTCGGGGCATGGCCGGCTGGGGCTACATCGACCCGGCCGACGGGTCGTTCACGGCCGCCACCCCCCGGCACGGTCCTCTCGGCCTCGCCGCGATCGGTGAGCACCTGCAACGCGTTGCCGACCGCGCCCGACGAGCGGCCCAACTTTTTGGCTATGTCGCGTGGCGTGAATTCCGTTCCCGTGTGATCGGTGAGCCATTCGGCGACAATCCGCCGCAGCTCGCCACTGCGCAACCGGACACCCCCCGCAGTACCCGAGGGCACCGGAGCGGGTGCGGGGGTTCCTGGCGAACCGGCGGGCGGTGTCATGTGCAATTCCCCTTCCCAGGCGGTGGGCCACACAATCGGCATCTCGGTTTCGGCGGCATCGCCGGATTCGCAGATTTCGGCGGCAGGTTGGATCGCGGCCATCAGCACGGTAGCTCCCTCGGTGAACATAGCTCCGCCAGGGGCGGCATTTCGGTGATTTCCCGGTTCCCCCGGTGATGGTTCAAAGATAGCTCTGTGCCGCGCACGATTCAACAAATAAAGCCCCATTTTCAGGACTCTTTTCGAACCGCCCAATAGGGGGCGACCTGCCGTTATTTTGAAATCGCTCACATTTCCTATTCGAATCCCAAGCGCCGGCGAATGGGATCCCCGAAAGTAAGTGGCTTGAAAAATGCCTGAAAAGCGAAATGAAAACAACAATAGTGGAGGGGAGGCTATTTATCGGGATGCGGGCAGTGAAATGCGTGATGGGAGTGTCCTGACGTGATGCCTGGCCGTCCGCCCGCCTCGATGTTTCTCCCGGCCTGTGGCCAGGCCAGTCGGAGATACCCGCGGATCCCCGGTAAGGCACGCTACGCAGCGCGGGACCGCCGTTGAGGGGATGGTCCTCTAAGCGCGGCCTCCTGCGGATCCCCCTGGTGATCCTCCCTATGCACCCCCATATCCCCGGCGCAGGCCTGCGGCCCCGCCGTCCACCGCGTGGTGCGAGGCGAGGCCGCAGGCGTGCCGGCCGGCGGCCCCGCCTTCGATTATCGAGCGTTGTCGTAGGCTTCGGCGATCTCCGCGGGGATACGGCCTCGGTCGGACACCTGAAAACCTTGTTCGCGAGCCCAGGCGCGAATGGCCTGGTTGCGTTCTTTGTCCGTCGTCGGTGGAGCGGCAGCTTTGGCGGGCTTGATAGTCGCGCGCTTTCGCCCTCCGGTCCGGCGGGCATGAGACACATAGGGTGTGAGGGCGTCCCGAAGTTCAGTGTCGTTGTCCTGTGACAGGTCGATCGTGTAGTTGACTCCATCTAGGCTGAACTCGACGGTGGTCTCAGCGGGCGTGCCGTCGATGTCGTCGACGAGCGCAACGGTTACTTTCTCAGCCATGCGGTTCCTTTCGTTTGTCCGGTATCGTGAATTCCGGACGCCGGTACGGAAACGGATTGTAGGGCAACCGCCCGAGATAAAATCCACGGAGCGCCGCCGCGTCCGGGTGGATTACGGTCGCGGCATTCTCTGGGGTGTCACAGGTGCTGGCTGTCGCGGACGGCGATGTTCTATCGCTGCCGCAGCAAGGAGTACCTGCTGACTTCAGGGGGCTCTTCGCGCCTGATGGGATCTTGTGATCAGGTTGCTACGCGGCGTATCGATGACGTGGTGACGGTATGTAGCCATTCGGGGCGGGTGGATCGAGAGGCGGCGTAGCGGGAACGGCGTTGCTGGTTGGCGACGCAGGTGAACCCGAACGCGCCCCGGTAGACGAGCTTGACCAACCGGTTAACGCCCTCGGCGGCGGCGTTGCTGTGGCCGGTGAGCACACCACGGGCGATCTCCTCACGCCAGGTGGAGATGGTCTGGGCCAGGGTCACGATCTCGGCAACGGTACCCCCGGTGGTGCCGCAGAAGGTGAAAACGCCTCGAAGGCCCTGCGGACCTGGTGGCCGGTGGTGGCAACGCCGGTCTGGTTGGGAGACAGTCCGATCACCGCACGCAGCAGTGTAAACATTCAGTTGGATTGCCGTGAGTGGTCTGGGTGATGGCATGGCGTGATCGCCCGATGGGTTTGGTGCCGGTCGGGGTTGGCGCGGGTCAGGTTGGGGTGGGGTCCGGTGGCATCCAGGGGTGTCCGCGGATGGCCTCGCGGAGGGCTTCGATCATGTTGCGGCCGTGCTTGCTGGCGGTGGAGAGGTATCCGCGGATTCGGTAGCGGTCTTTGGTGCGTTTCTCGCTGGTCAGCCGCCCGGAGATGTTCTGTTGCACCTTGGCGGGCCGTAGGTCGCGTTCGGCTTGGTTGGAGGTGGGCGGAATCTTCAGGTCGTGGGCGAAGCGCAGCACGTCGGGCTCGCGGTCGCGCAGGACTTCCAGCAGTAGCCGGGCCTTGCGCTCACCGGGCCGGTTTCCGTGACCGGTGGTGTCGGACAGCCCGACCCGAACACCGTCCCGGAACCGCTTGATCAGCTCGTCTTTGATGGTCTGCTCGATCGCGTCCCGGCCGGTGGCGCGGGCGAGGTTGGCTTCGTGGATCAGCCCGCGCAGTGCGCCGGCGATCTGGGTGGGCCAGTGCGCATCGGGATAGACCTCGCCGGCACCATCGAGATCACGACCCAGGTGAGCGCAACACAGTTGGTGGGTCAGCTCGCCCAGTTCGGCGGAGTCGTAGTTTTGGTAGCGGTCGTGCACGATCACCGAGCCGGCAAGATCCTGGATCACGAACGCCTTGAACGTGGCGAGGTCCCGGTCACCGAGCAGGTAGTGGGTGAACAGTTCGGTGCAGGCGACCAGCAGGTACTTCTCGGCTTTCTTCTTGCCCGGTTTGGGTGTACGCGGCCCCACTCGCAGCGGGGTTTCGTCGCAGCAGACAGCGTAGGCCAGGGTGATCAGCGTGCGGATCCGCGTGTCGACCTCGGTCAACACGCCCGCAGCGCGGGTAAGCATGCCGTGCGCGAAACCCACGCTGGGCGCGGCGCCGGTCAGCGATGCCAACAGCTCGACGCAGCGGTGTACGGGAATGAAGTGCACAACCATGAGATACACAGCGAAAGCCTGCAGGTTCGGGCCGTAGCCCACCGGCCCGGGACGGGCGCCTTCCGGGCGGGCAGCGGTGTGCACCCTGCCGCAGCCGCAGCGCACCGCGTGCTGGTCGTACTGGGTGATCTTCACCGACACCGGGGGGATCTCGTGCTGCTGGTAGCGATCCACCACCCCCAGATCCCGTGCCCCGGCCAGGTCAGTGCCGCACTCGCATACGCCCCGGGGAAACCGGTCCTTGTGATCTCCCGGGGAATCGGTCCAGGCCAGGTTCGCGCCCGGTGTCCCGGGCTGCTTGCCCTTCCGCTTCGACGCGCCGCCGCGTTTCGCCTTCGCCGGAGGCGGTGTCCTGCCCGGGCCGTCGTCTTTGGACGGAGCAGATGACGAATTCTTGCTGTTCCGGGACAGCACATGCTCCAGCTTCGCCAGTCTCTCGCCCAGCGTCTCGTTGACCTCCGCCAACTCGGCCATCTGCGTGGCCATCACTGTGATCTGCCGGTCTCGCACCGCAATCTGCTCGCTCAGCGCCGTGATCCGCGCGCCCTGCTCACCCACGAGCTCGATCAACTCGTCACGGGTCATCTCCTCGGGCACAGGCACCCCAGCATCACAGCAGTTCCGAACCAGAAGATCAGCCAGCGACACGCCGACACAGAAACCACACCAGTCCCAGCAGTCACAGACCGCTACGCCAGCACCGCTGGCACTACACACAGTGCACCGGCTGAATGTTTACGCAGCAGTTCCTTGGCTCGCCATGCCGCGCCGATCTGCCTGTCGGGTTCCAATACTCGGCCGGTGGGGCTGATCTGCAGTTTCATGCTGCGGGTTCGTATTCGTTGATGAGACCCGCGAGGACCGGGCGTCGTGTGATCCGTTCGTGGTTGAGGTTAGGGACGGGGTGGTCTGGCTGTGGAGGTCGGAGCTGCTGACCTCGGTGCGGTCGCCGACCGTTGTAGTGCCGTACGTAGTGGGCCAGTACGGTTCGTAGGTGTCGTTCACCGAAGATCAGCATGCGGTCGGTGAGTTCGGTCCTGGTGGTGAGCACGAATCGTTCGGCGAAGCAGTTCGCTCGTGGACAGCGGGGAGGAATCTTCACAGCACGGACGCCGACGTCAGCTAGCACCGCGTCGAACGATGCCGTGAATTGACCGGTTCGATCGCGAACGAGGAAGGTGAACTCGGCGGTGTGCTCGCCGAGATCCATCAGAAGATTACGGGCCTACCGGGTGGTCCATGGTCCGTCCGGGTTCGCGGTCGTGCCGAGGATGTGCACGGCGCGGTTGTGCATTTCCAGGGCGAACAGGACGTAGACCCGTTTCAGGGTGACTGCGCAGTCCACGTGAAAGAAGTCCACGGCCAGCATGGCGAGGCTTGGGTGCGCAGGAACTGCCGCCAGTTGGTGTCGGCGTGCCGGTGCGGCACTGGCGGTATCTGCCGCTGTTTGAGGATCCTGCGGATCGTCGACGCGCCCACGCGGTGGCCGAGTTTGAGGAGCTCGCCCCGGATTCGTTGGTAACCCCAGGTGTTGTTCTCTGTGGCCATGCGGACGATCAGCTTGGCAATGGTTTTTGTCGATCGGTGGGCGCCCGGATCGGTGTGGGTACGTCCACTTCTTGGCGACCAGCCGACGGTGCCAGCGCAGGACCGTATCCGGCGTGACCAGACGGTGCCGACGCAGCGTCGTCGGTAACAGCCGGATGAGCGCGGAGAAGACTGCGCGGGCGGCCCAGTCCAGGCGCGGCTTGGGGGTCGTTCTGCGGAGCACGGCGACCTCGTGGCGCAGGACCAGCAATTCCACGTCCTTGGCCGCCGACGAACGGCCGAGCAACAGCAGCCATTCCAGAAGCCGAACGAAGATCAGATATAGCAGGCGCGACGACACGGCACACGATCATGCCTCGATTGCCGCCGCCCGTCGATCACCGCAGGTCACGAGCGCGGCCAACTTCTGGAACCCGACAGGTACTGAGAGATCAGTACGCCGGGTTCGGGAGGGGGTTCCCGGGAAGCGGACCGGCGGCAACACCGACACCGCGCCCGGGAACCTACCTCACCGTGGGTTCACCCACGGCCACACCCTGCAGCAAGCCTCGGCGGCCCGCCGGTTGTTGATCAATCTCGCCGAACGGACACCGATACTGGACGGCTCGGATCAGGTGACCTTTGTGGACATTGATTCGCTGCTGCATCGGGTGTATGGCAAGAAGAAGCAGGGCGCGCGGTTCGGGCACACCAAGGTCGGTGGCTATCCGGTGCGGCTGCGGGGACTGTCGCCGCTGGTGGCCACCCTGTCCACGCCGATCGCGGCGCCGGTGATCGCCGCGATGCGGCTACGGTCCGGGTCCGCGGGCTCGGGTCGGGGCGCGGCCGGCCTGCTGACCCAAGCCCTGGCCACCGCGAAAGCGGCCGGGGCCAGCGGGAGGCTTTGGGTGCGGGCAGATTCGGCCTACCACGCCGGCGCGGTGGTCACCGCCGCCTGCAAGGCCGGGGACTGGTTCTCCATCGCCGTGGTCAACAACCCGGCGATCCGGGCTGCGATCGCCACCATCGATGATGACGACGCCTGGACACCGGTGCGCTACCCCGAGGCCTCCAGGATCCCGACACCGGCGCGGAGGTCGAGGCTGAGTTGATCAAAGGCCCATGTGCCAACGGGTTTGCCACCGAGATGTGGACTTTGGCCCGGGTTGCGGAGGTGATCGAGCGGATCACTGGGGTCCGGTATTCGCTGACGCAGACCTGGTCGATCCTGGGCGAGCGGCTGGGCTGGAGCCGGCAGAGTCCGGCACGACGGGCTGCCGAGCGCGATGACGAAGCGATCGAGGAATGGATCAAGGTCGAGTGGCCACGGATAAAAAAGGGGCCCGACGACGAGGAGCGTGGATCTGTTTCCAGGACGAAAGCGGGGTTCTCGCTGATCCCAGCCGTCAGAGCCACCTGGGCGCCGTGAGGCCAGGCCCCGGTACTGCGGCACCGTTTCGCCTGGACCCGAATGTCGATGTCGGCCGCGCTGGTCTACCGGCCCGACCGCAGCCAAGCCGCGTTGGTGTTCCTTGCCAAACCGGGCAGCTACAACACCACCTCGCTGATCGAGTTCCTCGCCGACCTGCTGGGCAACCTCAAAGCCACCGAACTGGCCAACCTCTGCCCCGACACCATCGACGAAGCCCACACCGCCGCGGACACCGGCCTGGACCGCATCGGCAACAACTACCACTGTGTTTCTCCTTCCTCGACCACACCGGACTCCCCCTATGAACCAAGATCACCCAAATACCGAAAGATCATCACCAGCGGCCATCGGTGGATCGAGGCTAAGAGCGACGTCTTGTGGAAGGCGCAACTTCAGTGTCCGCGAGTGCCTGTTCCGGAGTTCAGCCTCCAGAACAGACTGGGCCTATCGCTCGCCCCATCTCGGTGGTGTCAGGCCGGTACTGCTTCGCCGCCGAGCGTGGGAGTTGCGGTGGGTTCGGATCGGGGTGCCTGCGCCGTGGTGCGCTGCTCGTGGAGGAAGAAGGCAGCGATGAGGGAGATGATCGCGGACAGACCCATGTACGCCGCGATGGCGGTCCAGCCGCCGGTGGCGGCGAGTAGGGCGGTGGCGATGAGCGGGGCGGCTGCTGCGCTGAGGATGGTGCCGAGGGTATAGCCGATGGCCATTCCGGTGTAGCGGATGTGGGCGGGGAAGCTGTCGGAGAAGTAGGTGGGCAGGACACCGTAGTTGGCGCTGAACGGGATGAACAGCACGATGAACCCGATGAGCATGAGCCCGTAGTTGCGGGTCTCGAGCAGGGCGAACCAGATGAACGGGGTGGGCAGCAGCAGCGCTGCCGAGATCAGGAAGATCTTGCGCCGGTCCCAGCGGTCCGACAGCCAGCCGAAGAACGGCATCGCAACGGAGTTGAACAAGTAAGCCAGCAGCACGAGGGTGAGGATGGTGTTGTTGCCGACCTGGAGATGTACACCTCCGTAGGACAGGGAGAACACCGCGGCCATGTAGAAGGTGACGCCGGCGGCGATATAGGCCAGGGCGGTGAGCAGGACCGGGCGCAGGTGCTTGCGAAAGGTCTCGACGATGGGTGCGCGACGGCTGTCGGTGTCGGAGCGCATCTGCATGAACTCGGGGCTTTCCTCTACCTTAAGCCGCACGACGAGACCGAGCACGACCAGGACGGCGCTGGCCAGGAACGGCAGCCGCCAGCCCCAAGTGAGGAAGTCGGGTCCGGCGATCGCCGAGGCTGCGATGAACACCAGGTTGGACAGGATGAGTCCGAGTGCCGAGCCGGAGTTGACGATGGCGCCGAACAGTCCGCGTCGTCGTGGTCCGGCGTGCTCAACACACATCAGGACGGCGCCGCTGTACTCGCCGCCCAGCGACAGGCCCTGCACCAGACGCAATAGGACCAGCAGGATCGGGGCGAGCGCACCGATCGTGGCGTAGGTCGGCAGGAGACCGATGAGGAAGGTTGCGCCACCCATCATGGTGAGGGTGATGACCAGCGCGTTCTTGCGGCCGAGGCGGTCTCCGAAGTGACCGAAGATGGCCGCGCCGACTGGGCGGGCGACGAACGCGACGGCAAATGTCGACAACGAGAGCAGGGTGCCGACGACCGAGTCGAAGGACGGGAAAAAGACCTTGTTGAGGACCAGGGCCGAGGCGAGCCCGTAGATGAAGAATTCGTACCACTCGATGGTCGTGCCGGCGAGGCTGGACAGCAGGACCCGGCGTTTCGCTGTGCGGTCGGGGCGGGCGGGAACCGTTGACTCATTGGTGGACGTGCTCACGGTGTGGCGCTCCTAGGCTTCTTTTGAGCTGGACCGGCGTCGGCCGGTCATGGTCTCGGTGATGATCTGGTGGTTGTCGGCGAGTTGCTGGCGGGCTACGGCCTCGGCGGCGTCGTCGCTGCCCTCAATCAGGAGCTCGACGAGCTCCTCGTGGGTGTGTGCGACGTTGGCGACGATTTCGACGGCCTTGCCGGATGCATAGATCTGACGTTCGAGTCGCTCGAAGAGGATCCGCACGAACCGGGTCATGAGGGCGTTGCCGGATGCGTGGGCGATGGCGGCGTGGAAGTTGGTGTTGGCGTGCAGGAACCGGGTGGCGTCGTCGAGGGTGCGTACGGTTTTGGCGTCGCGGCAGCGAGCATCGAGATCGAGCAGTTGCTTGGCGTCGACCCGCCCGGCTGCGAGTCGGGCTGTGGTGGGTTCGAGGACCAGCTGCAGCTGGTAGAGATCACGAGTTCCGAGCTCGTCGTCGCCGGCGACGACGTAGCCGTAGCGGGGCAGGACGTCGACGAGTGCCTCTTGGTAGAGGCGGTTGAGCGCGACGCGGATCGAGGCCCGCCCGAGCTTGTAGCGGTCGGCGAGTTCGGCTTCGGTGAGGCGGGCGCGCGGTGGGATCACGCACTGCACGATGTCGGTTTTGATCGCGTCGTAGGCCGCGTCGGACTGTGAGGTCGCTGGGACGCCGACGATGCTGAGCCGGCCGCGATAGTTGCGGCCGCTGACACCAAAAGCGTCGAGGTCGTCGGTCATGCCTGGTCCAGCGCGGCGAGTGCGGTGCGCAGCTGCTCTTCGACCTCGGGGCCCACGGGCTGCAGGGGCGGGCGCGGCGCACCGGCCGGGCGGCCGATGAGCCGTAGACCGCACTTCACCGCGGCGCTGAGGTTGTTGTTGACCAGCAAGTTGGCCAGTGGCGCGAGAGCACGGTCGAGCTGCTGTGCCCGGTCGAGGTCGCGGTCCTGCACCGCGGCTTGGTGCAGCTGCACGCACAGCCGGGGGACTAGGTTGGCCATCCCGGTGGTCCACCCCCGGGCGCCGGCGACGAACGCGGGCAGCGCGTAGGGGTCGAAGCCACCTCCGAGAACCTCCAACCGGTCGCCCACGGTCTGCTGGATCAGCGGGATTCGGTTGACGTCCATCGTCGCTTCCTTGACCGCGACCAGCGTCGGATTTTCCACCAGCTTCTCCAGCAGGTCGGTGGTGAGGTCGACCTGGGAGGTGAAGGGGTTGTTGTAGAGGATCAGGGGAAGCTCGGTGCTCGAGGCCACGGCCTGGACGTGGGCCAGCACCTGCTCGGCACCGAGGGCGTAGTAGGTCGGGATGCTCAGCATGACCCCGTCGGCGCCGATGTCTTGTGCATGGCGGGCGTAGGCGACAGCGTCGCGGGTCGTGACAGCGGAGACCCCGATGATGGCTGGAACCTGGCCGCTGAGCGTTTTCACCGTCGCCTCGGCGATCGAGTGTCGCTCGTCCGGGTCGAGGTAGGCAAACTCGCCGGTGCTGCCCAGCGGGATGATGCCGTGCACCCCACCCTCGCTGAGCCAGCCCAGCAGGCTCTCATAGGCGTTCAGGTCGAGGCGATCGCCGGCGTTGTCCATCGGCGTGGCCGGGAATGCGAGCACGCCGTCCAGGGTCAGGTTCACAGGTTCTCCTCGGGAAGAAGATCGATTGCGCCGACCAAAACTGGCCTTGAAATCTCTCTGACATGTCAGCGCGGTATTGAAGCTACGTCGTGTCCTGGACGTCGTCAACAGGTCCGCCGTGGGGACTATTTCGGGATCGCGGAAGACGAAGTACGCAGGTAGCGGGCCCAGAAGGACCTTCGCGGTCGGCGTGCCGGGTTCGACCGCAGCGTCTCACCTCGTGCGTTGTTCCCGGACAGGGCACTGATGCCAGAGGCGTCACACAGGGTTCCGCCGGGCAAGCCACGAGCCCGCCGTGCAGGAGCGAGCTCAGAAGAATCGACCTTGGAACAGTCGAGTTCAGAGGATGCCTAGAGCCTTGGCAGGGCTCCCCGGCCCTTCTTGACCGATCTTGTGAAGTAAAAGATCAACTTTTCGGCGTGTCGGTTCTCGTTGGGTTCGGCGCGGACGCCGCGGCGAGGAGTTCGGCGGCGGTGCGGTAACGGGCGGACGCTGGGGGCGGGAGATGGCCGTCCTGCTCCAGAAACGGCCGCGTCTCGCGGATGACGCCGCCGATCGCGGAGCGGCTGACGTCGCCAAGGGCGTCGGCGAGAACGTCCAATGTGCACAGTTTCCTCGACTACCGTAAGTCATCGATGGAGCAGGCCGAAGCCCGCCCGAACCCGGCTAATCTCGAAGACTCCTTAAGTATCTGTCCGCGGACCTGTGGGCCGGTGCCTGAATTTCAAGTTCACTCGCGTCCGTAGGCTCAGCCGTCCAGAGCCGTTACCTTTCACCGGTAGACCGGGAACAACGCCTGCGTTCGGGGGCTGACAGCGTGGCCTGCTCCCATTGACTCACACACCACACGATAGTTCGGGCGGCCACTTCAGTTGGCGATCCCCGTCAACTGAAGTGCCCGGTCGTCGCGCGTTTGCTGCAGTGGAGCGCTGCACGATCTGTCGAGGCCGACAACCCTGCGCAGTCCGCGTGGTGGCGACGAGCTTCACGGTTGGAGGCGTACGTGGGACCAGTCATTGCCGGTCCGGGTGTACTGAAGTCTGCGATGCAGCCTGGTTGATTTACCTTGCCAGAACTCGATGGTGTCCGGGACCAAGCGATAACCGCCCCATCCGGCCGGGCGGGGAAGTGGCTCGTTCGCGTCGGTGAGTTCCTGTGCTCTGGTGTGCAGCGACTGCTCGTCGTGCAGCGGGGTACTTTGGGCTGATACTGCAGTTGTCGCCTGCGCGGCGACCGGCCGTTCGGCGAAAAGTTCGTCGGATTTTTCCGCCGGTAGCGGCTCGACAGGACCTGAGACTGTGATTTGCTGCAATGTTTCGCGCCAGTAGAAGTTCATTGCCGCGAATGGGTTAACCGCGATGTGCCGGCCTTTGCGGCCGCTGGTGTGCGAGGTGAACACGATCGCACAGTTGGTGATCTCCTTGATCAGCACGATTCTGTTTACCGGTCGGCCATGCTCGTCTGCGGTCGCGAGCGAGACCGCGAGGGGTTCCCGCACGTCATGATCGGCAGCGATGGTCAGCCAACGATGAAGCAGTTCGATCGGATCTTCAAGCGGAGTGTCGAATTCCGGCAGTACGAGACTCTCGTCGCCGCTGAGAGTTTTCGTTGGCGCCTTCTTTTCCATTCACTTATCCCCATATTCCTATTAATGTGAGTCATCCACGGCCGTGGATCGCGGTATATAACACTAGGCGGGCGAGGTCGTTCTTCAGGAATCGGACGGTCGCGTTCATTCGCGACATCATCCCTTGTGGACATACGCTTTGCCGGAAACTGATCTGCGCCACATTATAGATGATCAGTCCGTAGTTCGTTGACGATCGCGCGGTGCTCCACCAACACACCCTTCGGGCGACCGGTGGATCCGGAAGTATAAATGACACAGGCAGGGGATTCGGGTCCCGAACGGACCAAATCGGTCCTTGGCTGCGCCGTGATCTCGTCCCTGCCGATGACCGCCACAGGATTTGCGTCCTCAAGCATAGTTGAGAGCCGCTCGGCCGGCAGATCGACGTCAAGCGGTAGACACGCCGCACCGGCTTTGAGGATCGCGACGAGCGTGACCACGAGCTCAATGGAACGGGGAAGTGCCACCGCGACAACCCGTTCCGGTCTCGCACACAAGGTCGCGAGCTGCCGGGCAAGTAGCGTCGCACGCCATCAAGCTCGGCGTACGTCAACTGCTCACCTTCAAACCGCACTGCGACGTTAGCGCAACCGCCATGCCATGGGAGGGGGCGGCGGCGTCCCGCCACGGTGCGAAACCGCCGCCCGCCCCTCCGTCCCAGCCTTGCTTCGCCTATCGAAATTCGATAGATTTCCATCGCAGATCGATGGAAGGTGGGCCATGGGAAAGCTGACAGTGCGTGCGCTGCGTGCCGTGCTCGTGGTAGTGCTCGTCGGCACCGTGTTCGTACAGGCATTGATGGTGTGGGCGTTGGTCAGCGGGAGCGACCCGGAGGACGGGTCGCTCCCGCTGACCCCGCTGCGCGTGATCACGATCCTGGGCATGGTGTCGGTCCAGGTCATCGGGGTCTGCGTGTGGCGGCTGGTGACGATGGTGCGACGCGGAACCGTGTTCTCCCACGCCGCCTTCCGGTACGTGGACGTCGTGATCGGCGCGATCGTGGCGGCTGCCCTCGTGTGGTTCGCGGTCACGGCCCTCAATGCGCCGGGCCAGCGGGACGACCCGGGCGTCACCGTCATCATGGGCGGGGTTGGCGTGGCCATCCTGGGGGTCGCGCTCATCGTGCTCGTGCTGCGGACGCTGCTCGCCCAGGCCGTCGCGCGCGATGTCGAAGCGGCACAGATGCAGGCCGAGCTGGACGAGGTGATCTGATGCCAATCGCCGTCGACATCGACGTGATGCTGGCCAAACGGAAGATGTCCGTGGGCGAGCTCGCGGACCGCGTAGGGATCACGCCCGCCAACCTGGCGGTACTCAAGAACGGCCGCGCCAAGGCCGTGCGCTTCACGACGCTTGCCACGCTCTGCGAGGTGCTCAAGTGCCAGCCGGGCGACCTGCTGCGCTGGGAGGCCGAGGACGCCGCGGGCGGATGACGTCCCCCAAAGGCGGGCGTGAAAACGGCGCAGCATCCTGGTTGCCGCCGAATGTCGACACCAGTGCGGATCGAAGTCGATCCCGGTGCGGTGCCGCAGCCGTTTCACCAACTCGTAGACCGCCGGGTAGGACAACGCGTGTCCGCTGGGTTCGGCGAAGAGGTTCACGAACACGTATTGTCTGGGTCTTGACGTTATCTTGAGCAGCACGCTGGACTTGCTGGGGTAATGGGGTGCATGTGCGGTTTCTGTCGGGATAACGCTGGGCAGGCTTACAGGGATTCGAGGAAGGCGAGGAGGTGGTCGGGGGGCTGGTAACGGCCTGGCGGGACGTCTGGTGGTGTGGTGCGGTCGAGTGCGCGTTCTTTCAATTCGAGGTCAGCGTGGATGTAAATCTGTGTGGAGCGGATGTCCTGATGGCCAAGCCATAAGGCGATGACCGCGTTGTCCACGCCGGTGCGACGTAAATGCATTGCGGTGGAATGACTCAAGGTGTGCGGCGTGAGGTTTTTGTCGGCCAGCGAGGGACATGCCTGTGCGGCGGCCTTCTGATATTTGATGATCCGGACGTGGACGGCATCTCGTGACATCGGCGTTGCTTGCCGGGTCGTGAAGAGCGGGTCGGCTTGGTCTTTGCCTGGGTGTTGAGCGAGCCACTCGTGTAGTGCCGCGATGGTTTGGGCGTCAAGTGGTGTGCAGCGTTCTTTTCGTCCTTTCCCGATGCAGCGCACGTGCGCTCCGGCGCCCAGGTGGAGGTCGCGACGGGCGAGTTGGGTGAGTTCGGAGACGCGCAGACCCGTTCGCAGAGCGGTGAGGAGGAGGGCGTAGTCCCGGCGGCCTATCCAGGTGCTGCGATCGGGGACGGCCAGAAGCGCATCGCTTTCAGTGTCGGTCAGCCAGCTGACGAGGGTGGTGTCGATGCGGCTGGCCTCGATGGCGAGCACTCGCTGGATGACGGCCGCGTTGTCGGGCGCGCGCAGGGCCGCGTAGCGGAACAACGAGCGGATCGCCGACAGGCGCGTGTTGCGAGTTCGGGGGCTGTTATTGCGTGTGGTTTCGAGCCAGCACAGAAATGAGGTGATCACATCGGCGTCGAGTTGGCCGACGTCCAGCTTCCATGGCGGGGTGCCGATGGCTTGCTGGGTGAAGCTCAGTAGCAGCCGGAAGGTGTCGCGGTAGGCGCGGATGGTGTGCTGGCTGGCGTGTTTCTGCGTGATCATCCTGTCGGTGAAGAAGCTCTGCAGGATAGGCGCGAGATCACTCATGTGAATGCCTCCCGGTTGCGGTGGCGGGCGACTTGTCGGCAGCGAGAGCGAGAAGTTCCGGGCTGGCTTGCAGGTACCAATAGGTCGCTTGAGGGTCGACGTGACCGAGCCAGGTGGACAGGGTCGGCAGGCGCGCATCGACGTCGACGCCGGACCCGTACCACGTCAGGAGCGTGTTGACCGCAAAGGTGTGCCGCAGGTCCTTCAACCGCGGCCGGGTCAGCTCGGAGCGTGGCCGAAGGCCGATGGTGTGGGCGAGCCGGGCGAAGGACCGTTCGGTGGAGATGACGTTCAGCCGGGTGCGTTGCATGGACACCAGCAGGCTCGGCTCGGCCGGATGGGGGTAATGCCGATCACGGTGGCGGCCGTAGTCCTGCAACGCCGTGACGGTGCTGGAGTCCAGGATGAGCTGGCGGGTCTTGCCGTACTTACCGCGGAACACCGTGAGAGTTCGGTTGTCTGGGTCGAAATGGTCCCGGTCCAGGCGGTATGCCTCGGAAGGCCGTAGCCCGGTCACAGCCAACAGCCCGATGAGCGTCTGGTAGGTCAGCCCGGCAGGTCCGTGGCGCATCCGGCCTGCGGCCCGCATCAGGGCGACCACCTCGTCGTCGCTGAACAGGTAGGGCGTGGGGCGGGTGTATTGGCGCGGGAGCAGATTGGCTGGCGGCACTTGGTGGCTGGGATCGAGGATGTGCAGGTGGAGGGCGAAGCCCCGTATGGCGCTCAGCCGCAGCCAGTGCCAATAGGCGGCGGTGTCTTGCGGCGCGGTGGCCCACGCCACCATCGCATCGACGGTAAGGTGCGTGACGCCCAGTGCGTCGAGATGATTAGCGAAGTCCAGTAGTAACCGACCGGGCTCCCTCAACTCATAGCCCAACGACCGGCGCATCCGTAGATACCGTTGCGCGGCATCGCGCGTCACGCCCATGGGTTCGCCTCCTCCGGATCGGCCAGCGGCCAGGGACGCACGAGCTCAGCCAAGGCAACTCGGTCCACCTTGGCGTAGATCGAGGTCACGGAAACGCTGCGATGTCCCAGCACCAGCCCGATTTCCGACAGTGACGCCCCGGCGGCGAGCAGATCGCTGGCCAGGGTGTGGCGCAGGCGACGCGCACCACCCGAGGCGACTCCCGCAGCAGCGCAGTGCCGCCGCGCCAGCAAAGTCACCGCCGCCCTGGTAGTCGGTCGTCGTGGCGCGACCACCGACATGAACACCGCACGGAAGGCGCCGGCAGCTGGTCGGATCTGCAAGTAGTCCACTAGCGCCTGCCCGACGTCCACCGGCAGGGGAAGTTCCTCGCTGCGGCCGCACTTGCGGCGCAACACCACCGTCCCGGCCCGCCAGCGAATGTCGTCCAGCTCCAGCCCGGCGACCTCATGCGCGCGTAACCCCAGCCGCGCCAGCAACATCAGAATCGCGTAATCTCGGCGCCCTGTCGTGCTGGCACGGTCACAGGTGGCCATGACCGCGGCCATCGCTGCAGCGTCCAGCCGCGCTGGCAACCCTGACAATTTCCAGCCCGCGGCCGGTGGAACCGCTTCATCGAGCTCCCGCCCGACGGTTCCGCTTAAATACAGATAACGCAGGAACACCCGCAGGCCGCCCGAGATGCTCTTCGCCCCGGCGCCCTTGTCACAGACAAACCCGATCACCTGCTCGGCCGACAGCGCGGCAAGAGCGTCAGGGAACGGATCGGGAAGACCGTCCAAAAACACCGACGCGATATGCAAATACTTCGTGACCGTGAGCAGCCTCAGACCGCGTTCCCTCGTCAGATAACGCTCATACGCAACCAAGAGCTGTTGCCGTGGCGTCTCCAGCGGTGGCTCCGGCACCGTGGCCACCCCGATGCTGCGGAGATACGCCAGCATCGGCGCCAACGCGCGCTCGGTCGGCCGAGACCGGCCCGACGCCCGGATCACCTCCGCGAAAGCGCCGCGCCACCACCTCCGACAAGGCGTCAGCCGCAACGCCCTCCCCGGCCAGCCAATGGCTCAGCCAACCCATCCACCCCAACTGATGCCCGACAGTCGAAGGGGCATAGCCCTGGCTGATCAGCCACTGAGCGAACCCAGCGGAGTAGGGCCCCAACGGGCCATTCACGCTCGCGCCATCCAACCGCCGCATCACGAACACTCCTTCCGATCAAGGAAGCCTTCACCCGAGCGACGAAACAGCCATACTTCAGGAAACGATCAACGTTCGTCATTATCCCGCCAACTGCGGCACAAAGACTCTGCCATTCAGGCGACTCCGTTACCGACTCAAGATAACGTCAAGATTCAGACAATACGTGTTATCTGGATGTCCAGATAACACGTAGTCCGAATCCACCTCGCCGCCGGAGCATGCGCCAAGAAATCATCGAGACCCTGCGTGGAGCGGTCATCTCGGGCGAACTACGTCCGGGTGTCGTCTACTCGGCACCTAGCCTGGCCGAGCAGTTCGGTGTGTCGGCTACGCCCGTCCGCGAGGCCATGCTCGACCTGGCCAAGGAAGGCCTCATAGATACCGTCCGCAACAAGGGCTTCCGCATCACCGAGCCGACCGAGCGCGAACTCGATGACCTCACCGAGCTCCGCTTGCTCATCGAGGTCCCGACGGTGCGCCGGATTGCCGAAGCAGGGGTAGCACCTTCGGACATCGAGCGTCTGCGCCCCCTCGCAGCAGGGATCGAGGACGCCGCCACCCGCCATGACTTCATCGCCCATGTCACGATCGACATGGAGTTCCACCTCACCCTGCTCGGGTTCGCTGGCAACGCACACCTCGTTGAGACAGTTCGGTCGCTGCGCGCACGGTCCCGCATCTACGGCCTCAAGACCCTCGCTGAACGCAACGAGCTGATCCCGTCGTCGCACGAACACGCCGAGCTGCTCGACCTCATCGAAGCCCGCGACGCCGACGGTGCGGAAGAACTCATGCGGCGTCACATCGGCCACGTCCGCGGCATCTGGGCCAGCGAGAAACGCGCCGAGGAAGCCGCGGACGAGGCACCTGGAGACGATTCGAAGCGCTGACCCGCGCCGTGCCATCGCCATTCCGGCTTTGCTTAGGGCGATCGCGCCACGCAGACGGCTGCAGACGCTCGAGATGGACGGGCGGTGGTGAAACCGTCGCGGGCGAGTTCGCGGGGGACGTCCGATGGAACAGCTCCGGTGGGGTGGTCCTGTTCTTTCAGGACCCCCCGCAAGGTGTCGTTCTGTGCCTTCAACGTCGAACCATCGAACCCATCGGGAGCGCACTCAAACCGAGGAGAGGTCGCCGACCGCATTCTGCGATCCACCGTGGCGGAAGTCGTCCACGTGGGCTGCACCATCCCCGAACTCAGCACCGACCGAGCGCTCGCCCCCGGCCCCGGCCCGCAGCCAGCGCTTCCGAGCTAAGCGTTGGTCCGGCGTCTGCTGCCGGGACGCCTTGAGTCCCGTGGGCTCAGTGCGAGTGAAGGTTCCTCGCTGGGAGCCCCGAGGGTGGATTGCCACCAGGGACCTGAAGACATCGTGAAGAAGACATGAACCCGGGTTGGGCATGCTGGTATCTAGGAAGCGAAGCCGACGCTTGGGAGTGCGGACATGATGGCAAACGATCACGGCACGGTGCTCGCCACCATGGTCTTCAACCTGGTAGCCCCGGCGGGTGTGATCGCGCCGGTTGGCGTGGAACTGGGGTACGACAGCCGCAACCCGTACGAGGTCTGCATGAAGTTCAACGTGGGCAAGGCCGGTCAGGTGGATTGGGTGATCGCCCGTGACCTGCTGGCCGACGGGCTGGTCGCCGAGGCAGGCGAAGGCGACGTGCGAATCGGCCCTCGACTGGACGATCCGGGGTTGGTCCTGATCGTGTTGAGCTCGCCGTCGGGGCAGGCCACCTTCGAAGTGAATGCTGATCAGCTTGTGGAGTTCTTGAACGACACCTACGACGTGGTCGCACCCGGTGACGAACACCGGTGGATGAACGTCGACGAGGCGCTGAGCCGGCTGTTCTCGCACAACCTGTAGTGGCCCGGTTCTCCCGAAGCGCCGCACGCCAGGCGGCAGCCGCGGGACCCTGGCGGCGTCGAACACCTGAAAACTCCGTCACGCTGCGTCTCCGAGCCGGGAATCCGCCCAGCCCGGAGGCGCAGCGCTGCATGCGGAGAATTCGTCGCCGTCGAATACGTCTCTGTACCGCTACGCGAGTTCGTCGTGCAGCTGGCGGTGTGTGATCGCCAGGGGCGTAGCGGCTCCAGGTTGCGCGGGCTTGGCTGGCGATCCTGGTGGTGGTAGCCGAGGGCGTCAGCGATTACCGGTGCTGGCATGTCGAGGACGTGCTGGAGGACGGCGGATGTCCGGCCGGTCGTCGTGGGGGCGCGTTAACAAGGGCGGCGAGCGATTCAGGGTGCACGGGCTGGTTCGTGCGGCGCCCGGGGAACAGCCAGCGGGAGTTCGGATTGCCGGCAGTGTTCATGTTGCCCGCTTGTTGATCCACTCAAGCAGAGGTTCCTCTATTACGGACATCCCTGGTGGGTGTGTGAACCGCATAGTTGACCGCGAATGATCGCCAGGAACACCAGGACGATCGCCTGCGTCACGGCGGTGATGGGGGCTCTGCGACTAGGTCAGTATGCTCGCCGCGAGGTCGCTGATCGAGTGGTACCAGTGCGCGCTGATGTCGGGTACGTGTCCTTACACAGCGATTCACTTGCGCGTCCCCATTAGCGGTCGGGTTGTCGCCAGCCCGTGCCTCTCCAGCGCGCGAAGGTTCGGCACGACGACCACGACGGAGTCCGGTACCAGGGTGCCGCGGCCGTTGAACCGTTGCGGCCTGGATTACGTGTGGCTACCAATACCCTGATCGGAGCCCCATCCACCGGTGCTGCAGGGCGGAAGGAGTGGTAGATGGCGAGCTTATTGTCTCGTCGGACGAAAACCGCTGGCGATGATGCGCTGATCCGGTCGCTGTTCGAGGAGCACGGTCGCGCCCTGCTCGCTTACTCGACGCGACTGACCGGTGATCGAGCGGCGGCCGAGGACGTCGTGCAGGAGACGCTGGTACGAGCGTGGCGAAATCCCGGTGCACTGGTGAACGGGAAGGGTTCCGTTCGCGGGTGGTTGCTGACCGTGGCACGTAACATCGTCATCGACCGCAGCCGCGCGAAGGCCGCTCGTCCACCGGAGGTCGCGACCACGCCGACAGCGCCGCCGGCGGTGCGCGACCACGCCGACTCCGTGGTCGACTCGATGGTCGTCACCGAGGCGCTGGATAGGCTTTCGGAAGACCACCGCGACGTGCTGGTGCAGATCTACTTCCGAGGACTCAGCGTGGCTGAGGCGGCCGCTGAACTGGCAATACCGCCGGGAACGGTGAAATCACGATCGTACTACGCCTTGCGGGCACTTCGTGAAGCGTTGGGCGGCGCAGCGTTGGTCGCATGGAAAGAGGTGACCGGATGACCAGCCAGGATCACAAGGTCGACCTGGGCGTCTACGTGTTGGGCGCACTCGACGAACCGGAACACAGCGCGATCGACGAGCACCTGACGTCCTGCGGACACTGCCGTGGGGAACTGGAGGACTTGGAGCAGATGCGTGCCGTGCTGGGCGAGGTCCCGCCGGAGTTGTTCCTGGACGGACCTCCGGCCGACGCAGACCTGCTGTTGCAGCGTACCTTCCGGCAGGTTCGTTCGGAGAAATCCAGGGCGAACGGCATCAGGCACGCCGTGGTCGGCGCGGCGGCGGTTCTCGCCGCGGCCGCCGTCCTCGGCGGCGGCGTGCTGATCGGCCGAGCGGGTGACAGCGCTCCGCCGCTGGTCGTCGCGCAGCCGCCGATCGCGTCCATGCCGCCCGCCGGAACGAAGGCCGCCACGGCCGTCGACCCGGCCAGTGGGGCGAGGCTGACGGTGACGGTCACGCCTGCAGCTGGCTGGGTGCGGTTGAACGCCGCGGTCAACGGGATACCGGCGGGCGAACGGTGCCGCTTGGTCGTCGTGGGCAAGGACGGTAGCCGGGAGATTGCTGGTAGCTGGCTGGTGTCCGAGAAAGGCGCGAACGAAGGCAGCGCGCTGGATGGTTCGGCGCTGGTGGCGCCGGAGGATGTGGCGGCCGTCGAGGTGGAGAACTTCGAGGGCACCAGATTCGTCTCCACGCCGGTCTGACCAGGCGACGTATTCCGACGTCGGCCCCGTCCCGGAACATCCGGGGCGGGGCTTGACCAGGCCGCGGCCCGGGAGTGGGATGATGACTCGGTGTCCACAAGCCGAAGACAGTCTGGGCGCCGGGCGTGGCGGCTGGCCGCGGTTCTGCTGCCGGTCGGGCTCGTCGCGGCGTTGGGCGTCGGGTACGTCGACGGGCACGGTGTTCATGGCGATCCGGGGCCGGTGACCGGCGATTTCGTCGACATCGCAGATGTTCCCCCGATGGGTCCGCAAAACCGGTTCGGCCCGGACGCCTCGACCGGCGTGGTGACGGTTGACTGCGGTCGCAACGAAAACGCCCACCGCAACGCGGACAACGTCGTCGCAGCACCCGCCGTGTCCGGCGGAGCGCATCACATACACGATTACGTGGGCAACCTGGCAACGGATGCGTTCGCCACCGACCAGAGCCTCGCTGCAGCCGAAACCACTTGCGTGAACGGTGACAGGTCCACCTACTACTGGCCGGTGCTTCGCCTGCTCAACGGCGACGAGCCGGGTTCCGCCGAAGTGCCGCACAACCGCGGCACGATTCTCCAACCCGCCTCGGCACTGATAAGTTTCCGCGGCAATCCGGCCAGCAAGGTGATCCCGATGCCCCGGTTCCTGCGGGCCGTCACCGGCGACCCGAAGGCGCTCACCACCGGCTCGGCCAATACCGCCCGAGTGCACTGGACCTGTTCCGGAATGCTCGACCGGCGGACGAACCGCTATCCGAGGTGCCCGGACGGGCATCGAGTGGTCCGGGTCTTCGACTTTCCGAATTGTTGGGATGGCAGGAGGAACGACAGCCCGAACCATCGCGATCACCTGGTGTTCCCGGCGGGCAACGGGGTATGCCCGACCAACTCGTTCGCCGTCCCGCAGTTGCGCATCGAAGTCGGCTACGACGTGCCCAGCGACGCGGAGTACGCCATCGACACCTTCCCGGATCAGCTGCGCAGCCCGATCACGGATCACAGCGACTTCATCAACGTGATGACCGATGAGCAGATGGCACACGTCGTGGCCGTCGTGAACAGCGGGCGCATCGGCTGAGGAAGAAACCTCCGAAGTGACAATGGTCGTTGGTGCGTTGCCAGGGCTCCGCCCGGCAACGCACCAACGACCAGCGGCAGGTCAGCTGAAGAACACCGACTCCACGGCATTGTCGAATCCGACCTCGCCGAGATCGGCGACATCACCGTTGACGACCAACGACTTGCCGGTGCAGTTCGGCCCGGACCACAGCTTCAAGGACCCGGACGCCGAAATCGACGACGTCACGTCGGGCCGCGCGACGTTCTGGCAGCCCGGTCCGGCCACGCCCTGCGAAGCACCGTCGTCGCTGAAATTCGGGTCGTCGAAAAGAACCGCGTTGCCGGCGGATTCGGTCGGCTGCGTGCCGCCGTCCTGCGCATCGCCGCTGCCGTCACCGGTTTCGGCCCCGGCTTTCTGGCCGTTCGGAGTGATCCCGAACCACGTTCCGCCCACACCTTGGCCCTTGGCGTCACCCGGCTTGGTGTCCTTGGCGAAGCGGTAGACCGGCCAGCCACCGATGGTCACCTGGAGGCTGCCGTCGTCCCGTTTGACGGTGCCCACCTGGGACTTCGGAACGCCGGCCAGGAAGATCTTGCCGCCCGGAACCACGGTCAACGGCGGCCAGGTCTTCGCGCAATCCCCGTTGCAGTTCGACTTCGAGGGCTTGGCCGTGTCCTTGTCGAACCGGTACAACGTCAGTCCGGCACCGTTGACCACTACCGGGTCCAGAGCACCTGCCCGGGAAGCCTTCAACTGCACCCACTTTCGCGCAACATCCTGGTCCGCGGTGTTGGCCGTGCCGTCGGACCCGGTTGCCCAGTCCCCGGTCCTCGCCGGCGCATTGTGCGCCTTGGCGGTCCCCGCCAGGAAGGATAGGCCAGCGCTTCCGGTCTCGGGGACCGGCGCACTCGGCGCGGCAGGCACCGGACCCGCCGCGACGGTCGGCAACCCGCACGCGGTCAACGACACCGCTCCGGCGACGACGAGTACGGCAACGTACTTGGCTCGCTTGGATAGCATGAGTTCTCCCCTCAAATCCCGGGCTCCAGCCAATCTGCAGCCACGTACGGCGGACACACGTGCCCCGATCCGCACCGGTTCAAGAGATCGCTGAAATTTTTCGGACGCCCGCCGTTGACTCGATGGAGTAAGGCGCTACGAAGGCGCGTCCCTGCACCGGTGTAGGCGGTCACGGTGGTGCCATTCCGGACGGAAAGCGGGAGGTGCTCGCCGGACTCGGCGGCGCAGACGGCCCTGCGCCAGCACCGGCTCGTCCCCCGGACGGCTTGGAGCGCATTGTCGTCGCCTCCGCCAAGGCACCGGTGCAAACGGCCACGTACGGCTCGGGCTCGACGCGACAGCAGGTGGCCTGCGTCGAGCAGGCGTCGCAGTCGAGACAGGTCGTGGTGCTTGACCGCGCGATGCGCTGGTGACCTGGACGTGGGGTGCGTCGGGGACGGGGGCTGGTGTGGGTGGCCTTGACCGGGGCAGGCAGTCGGGTGAGCCCTCGTTGGTGGGCGATGTAGTTGCGGAGGACGGGGTAGGAGACGTCTGTCATGCCGTGCCGGTCGACAAGCTCGTCCATAAAATGGACCTCACGGTGCGGCGGGAGCGGCGTGGGGTCCCTGCTTCCTGGCGCAGGATTTCGTCGATCGTGTCGTGGAACGGTTCCAGGCGCGATCTTCGTGACGGGTATTGCTTGCCGGGGCGCGGGACGGGCGATTCCAGTGCTTGAAGCACCGTGCGTTGCCCTACTCCGTGACGGTCGGCGATGCTGCGGATGGGCAGGCCCCGGTCGATGGCTTCGCCGCGCAGCGTCAGAAGCAGTGCGGCCTTGTCGGTCTTGCGTGCATTCGGTCGTGGAGGTTGAGGCCGGGTGTCGGCGAAGGCGCGTTCGAGCGACGCTTGTGGTCGTCCTGCCGTCACGGCCAGCCAGTCCAGGCGGATGTCGCCAGTTTCGGTGTCGTGCAGGCAGCGGCGCAGATACTTGGGGCGCAGGTGGTTGGCTCGTGCGAGGCGGCGGATTGAGGTTCCACCCCAGAGCCGGACATCGGGGTATTATGCCGCGTGGGCGTTGGGTTGATGATAGCTGATGCGGGTTTCGGATGGTGTTCGGTATCCGAGTGTCGAATGTAGACGGTCGTGGTTGTAGTAGTTGAGGTAGGCGAACACGGCCTGCCGGGCCTGTTCACGGGTGTCCCAGACCTGGGTACCGATCTCGGTTTTGAGCGTGGCGAAGACCCTGCTGGTTAATTCGGCGCGGTGTTGGGGCTGTTTGGGAAGGTGCGGGCGTGAAGTGAACGGACCGTTCGTGTCGTCTACGAGCCTGTTGCAAAATTACGCCCACCACGGACCGTGATCGATCGATCACGGCTGAGATGGCCACTGGCGGACAAACGGCGGCGATCGAGACTGATTTGGTACTTCGGTTCAGCCGTTTTCGCCGAAAACGCAACAGGCTCCTACCGAAGCGAACAGGCCGTTCACCGCACACCAACAGCCCCGGGCTCACATCGGATGAACGGAGCGAACGGACCATTCGTGTCGTCTATCGAGGTGAACAGGCCGTTCACCGCACACCGGTTGGCGAGGCAGAACCGGACCACTCCCGCAGTGACACCAGCCCCAGCCCCTCGCGGAATTAGCCAGCAGGGTCGGCGAAGAATGATTCCGCGGCGGCATTGTCGTAGCTTTATCCGGCTAATGATCTCGGTTTCCGGTGATTGACCGGTTAACGCTTTCAGTCGTTTCTGGCTGTGAGGCGTCGGAGTTGTTCTTCGTGGTGGCGTACTCGGGTGGCGAGGGCGTCGAGTGCGGTGCGGAGGGTGGCGATCTCGTCGGTGAAGCCGGTGAGGGTGCCGTTAGTGCTGGTCTGGTGTCGGTGGTGTTCGATGACGGCGCGGAGGGTGGGGTTGCGGTAGAGGGTGGTGCGGCCCAGTCCGGTGCGAGCAGCAATGGCCGTGAAGGTGACGGCGTGGCCGTCGTGGATGAGTTGTGTGCAGGCGCGTTCGACGCGGTTGAGAGTGTTGGTTTTGGTCATCCTGCTTGGGCCTCGTTGATCAGGGTGTCGAGTCGGGCGATGAGTCGTTGGTGTCGTTGGGCTTCGGTGATCCAGCCGCGTTGTTCGGCGTCGCGGGCCAGTGCTTCGGCGTCGACGCGCTGGGCTGCGAGGATGGGCAGCGAGCTGGCTTCGGTGTGGAAGCTGGGGCAGTGCTCGCAGATGTTGGCGTAGGGGCAGGCGTCTTGGGCGGGTGCGCGCAGGCAGAATCCGCCGGCGAGGCGGGATTTGAGCAGTGGGGTGTCTTTCCAGTCGGCTCCGCCGGTGATGTCGGCCAGTGGCAGGCCGATCCTGCCGGTGGTGGAGGTGCGGGCCTGTTGTTTGGCGAGGTCGAGGCCTCGTTCGTATTCGGCTCGGACGGTGGTATCGAACAGTCGCCCGTAGCGCAGGCTCATTTCGGCGGAAACATGGCCCAGCAGCGCCATCAGTGCTTGGAGTGAGACCCCGGCGTTGACCAGGGCGGTGGCGTAGGTGTGGCGGAGCTGGTGCGGGGTGAGGTGGTCAAGTCCCGCGGCCTGAGCAGCGCGGTTGAGTTCGTGACGGACTGCGCTTTGGGACAGTCGCCGGCCGTGGTGGGTGAACAGGAACTGGGCGGGACGCCGGTAGCGGGGGTGCGGCATGGGTCGTCCGTGGGAGCGGATGGCGGTGATGTGGTCGATCAGGTCGAGGATGTCGTCATCGATGGGGATCATCCGCTCTGTTTCCAGTTTGCCGAGCGGGATTTTCAGCCAGTGGCCGTGGTCGGGGACTTCGTGGACGCAGTCGAGTTCGAGGTCGAGGACCTCTCCGATGCGCAGCCCGCAGGCGCGTTGCAGTCGCAGGGCTGTTGCGGCCAGTTCGTTGCCGGGCCCTTCGGTGAGCACCTCGGTGAGTCGTCGGTCGATGTCGACTGGTAGATAGCGGGGCAGGGTATGCGGGAGTTTGGGGACATCGTCGCGGAACATCAGCTTGCGGGGTGGTGCTTGCGGCCAGCCCCACTCGGTGATGTCGGTCAGAAAGCCCATCAGTGTGAGCACTCGCCGGGACCGGTCCGCGACGGTGATGAGCTCATTGTTCTTCGCGCTGATCGCGTCGACCAGCGACGTCAGGTAGGGCTCGATGTGTTTGCGGCGATCGAGCTCGGCGATGGACCCGAGTTCGGGGTCGATGTCGGCCAGGAACACTCCGAAGTGTTTGAGCCGGGTTGCGATCGCCGACACCGTTTTCGGTTGGCAGGTTGCCCGTTTGCGTTCCAAATAGGCGATCATCGTCTCGCGGATCGGTGGCTGTAGGCCGGAAAGCCTTTGCGTGAACGGGACCGGGCCGCCCGAGCGTGGCAGCTCATCGACGATTCCCAGGTGAAACAGCACGCGCTGGGCGTTACTGGCCGCCGCCAGATAGTGCTTGTGGCCCTTGCCAGTTCGCGTCTCGCGCTCCTGACACGCAGCCCGGAACTCGTCCAGATCGGCCACGGTGATCCGGTCCAGCGACCGTCCAGTCTGGATGAGCAGCCGGACCGGCACTTGGGAGCCGGTGGCGAACCGGACCCGTTCGGTGAACCCGAGCTCGGCGGCCGCGGTCATGAACCGATCGAGGTCTGGTCTCAGCGGTGAGTCTTTGATTTCCCGCCAGATGCTGGAGAGTTTGCGTTCCAGCAGATAGTCATAGCCCGGTTGCAGCACCCGGTGCAGCATCAGGAACGTGATGATCGGCCGAGTCGAGCTCCCAGCCGACAAGCGAGTCTCCAACGACTCGGCCACCCACCCTCGCGGGTCCGGCCAGCGCCCGAAGAACACCCGAGCCGCCCACGAGTAGGCAGCGTTTCCCCGTCCTGTCTGCTGAAGATAGTCCAGATAGGCGATGTGCAGATCATTGCTGGGATTGGGAGCGGAGGCGATCGCGAGCGGCATCGAATTCTGCTTTCACGTGGGCCGGAGCCAGATGGATGTAGCGGGCGGTGGTGTCGACATGAGCGTGGCCGAGCAGGGCTTGCATCACCGCGAGATCAACCCCCGCTTCGGCCAGGGCGGTGCCGAAGGTGTGTCGCAGCGCGTGGGGATGTCCTCCGACGATGCCGGTGATTCCACGGTGATAGCGGAAGATCGTGCGCAGCCCGGCCGCGGTCAACGGCTGGCCCCGGTTCGGTCCCTTGGCCACGAGAAACAGGCGAGGACTGCCGGATTCCGGCCGCTCGGCCAGCAAATACACCTGGATGACCGAGCCGACATCAGGGTCCAGCGGGACGCGGCGTTCCCGCTGGCCCTTACCGAGCACCTGCAGCCATCGGCCGCCGATATCGACATCGGCGATGTTCAGGCCCAGCACTTCGGCGGAGCGCAGCCCGCAATACAGCATCAAGCCCGCGATCGCCCTGTCCCGCCATGTGTGGAAGCTCGCCAACAGCTCCGCCGCATCGGACTGCGACAGCGCCGTGGGCAGGCGGCCGGGCTCCCGAAGCCGCAGCGACGAGCGGTTCTTCGGCCGACGAACGGTATGTGCGAGCATCCCGCTGCGCTCACCCGCTACCCGCCAGCGGGCCTCCTTGCCCTTGGGGACAGGATTTTTCATGTCCGGGTCCCGCATCGCCGCGAACCCGAACAAACCCGAGATCGCCGCCAACCGACGATTGATCGTCGTGACGGCGTACTGATCCATCCGACGCCCCGACAACGTGATCACGTTCGGCCCCGGCCGGCCCGGAACCGTCGCCTCACGGCAGGCACGCAAGAACCGCAACAGCACCTCGGTGGTCACCTCCGGCAACGGCTGCTCCTCGGCAACGAGCCACCGGCAGAACGCCAAAAGGTCGTAACCATAGGCCCGCACGGTCTTCGGTGAGTAGTTCCGATCGGCCAGATGAGCCAAGTACTCATCCACCAACCCAAACCCCGACGCGGCCGGCCCGGCCAACGCCCAGCCACCGTCGTGTTCCTCAAGCCGAATACCGGCCTCGGTGTTCATAAGGACAGACGTACCAGCACTGACCACTTCGAGCAGGCAAGTACCACTACCGCAGCATGTCGCTGACCAGCCCAAACACAACTATTAGCCGGTTAAGAGGGACGACCCGAGTCTGCCCATCGACGGGCGCATGCCCGCAGTGCTGAGGATGGTACGGAACTGGGCTGAGGTGTACTGACTGCCGCGGTCGGAGTGGAAGATCGCGGCCGGGCCGATCAGTCCCCGAGCGCGGGCCAGTTCGATCGCGTCGCAGACCAGATCGGCACGTATGTGTTCGGCCATCGCGTGCCCGGCCGCTTCTCGCCCCCTTCCGACCAGATCGCTTTCGGGAAGCCCGCTGATGATCTCAGCGGACACGACGTCGGCTGACGGAACCTACTGCGAGGGATGCGGGGTACCACTGACCACTCGAATCAAGATCACGGCGGGCAGTGTTCGCATTTGAATCAGAGCCCGCCCGGTGTGTCCGGGCGGGCGCTGATTCGGCTCCGTCGAGCCGCACACGGTCAGGTCCTTCACGTTGCGCACCAGCTCTCGCGCCTCATCCCGCACTGTCGGCCGATCCATTCGTGTCACCTTCACTGTGGTGGCCGCACCCGTCCGACGGTAGGCACCGAACCGCGCGGCGTCACACCCCCGGAGCAACCCGCTCCAGCCGCGAACTACGCGTGGTGTGCGACCGGTAACGGTCAGCCAGGTCCAGCATTCTGCCTGCCCCGTCGTTACCTGACGGCTGGTGAGTCGCTGCCTGGTGCGAGTTCGACGACAGCACGGAGTTTGCGACATGGAGGCTACTCCGCGGGTTCACTGCCGCTTCAGCTGTTGGCCAGCAAGACGATCAAGGCTGTCCTGGTCGGATCATGGCTCGAAGCGCGCGGAGTGAAACGTGGTTCCTTTCTCCATCAACAGAAGGCGTTTCATGGCGTTGGCGGGAGGAACCCTCGGTGCTGTGACCGCAGGCCAACTCGTCGACGGCACACCGTCAGCGCAGGCAGCCGATCTGGACCCCGCTCCGTTCAAGCTCGGCGTGGCCTCGGGCGAGCCGAATCACGACAGCGTCGTGCTCTGGACGAGGTTGGCGCCTGATCCGTTGAACGCCGAAACCGGTGGCATGCCAGCGGAACAGGTACCTGTTCGTTGGGAAATCGCGGCCGACGAAAACTTCCGCCAGGTCCTGCAATCCGGCACGGCGACCGCTCGCCTGGAGTCGGCTCACACGGTGCACGTCCTGGTGCGCGATCTCGCTCCGGGCCGCTGGTACTGGTACCGCTTCCAGGCCGACGGGACCTACAGCCGGATCGGCCGCACGCGCACCATGCCGCCGCTCGGCGCCCCGGTCGACCGGATGCGGTTCGCGTTCGTCTCCTGCCAGTCGTGGGTGGGCGGGCCCTACCCCGCCTACCGCGATCTCGCCGACCAGGACGTCGACTTCGTGATCCACCTCGGCGACTACATCTACGAGACCGCGAACGGCAGCCTGACCGAGTTCCGCGGGCTGCACGCGTGGTACAAGACCTCGCCGGACCTGCGTGCCGCGCACGCGCGTTTCCCGTTCATCCTCACCTGGGATGACCACGAAGTGCAGAACAACTACGCCGGTGCGGTCGCCGGAGGGGCCGGCGACGGACGGCCGTTCCTCGAACGGCGCGCCAACGGCTACCAGGCGTACTACGAGCACCTGCCGATGCGGCCGGAACAACAGCCCCATGGGCCGGAGGCGTTGATGTACCGGCGAATCCGCTTCGGGCGCCTCGCCGAGTTCAGCGTCCTGGACACCCGCCAGTACCGCTCGGACCAGGCACTCGGCGACGGACGCAAGGCGCCGGCCGGCGAGGTGTATGACCCCGCCCGCACGATGACCGGGCCCGCGCAGGAACAGTGGCTGCTGCAGGGACTGAGCGAGTCCGCAGCCAAGTGGAACGTGATCGCGCAGCAGACGATCATGGCCGCCTTCGACTACGACCTCGGTCCGGGACAGATCGTCAACCTCGACCAGTGGGACGGTTACCCGGCGGCCCGCTCCCGCATCCTCGACTTCATCGACCAACGCCGACCGTCCAACCCTGTCGTGCTCAGCGGCGACTGGCACACGCACTGGGTCAACGACCTCAGGACCGACTTCACCGACCCGGCTTCGGAGACCATCGCCACCGAGTTCGTCGGCACCTCGATCTCCTCCGGAGCGGGCTGGGACGCCGACGTCCGGCAGGGTCTGGCGGCCAATCCGCACGTCAAGTTCTACAACGGCAGCTATCGGGGCTACGTGCTGTGCGACGTCACTGCGCAGCGCTGGCGCAGCGACCTGCGGATCGTGCTCAACGCGAGGGATGCGGCCTCTCCTGCGTACACGATCGCCGCATTCGAAGTGCGCGACGGCATCCCGGGCGCCCAACGGATCGACGCGGGTGACGGTCTCGTCGGCAAGGTCACCGACGATTCCACCGGCGCCGCGCTGCCGAACGTCGAAGTGGCGATCACCGGCGCCGATGGCAACCGGGTGACGGCGAGCACCACCGATCCTTCCGGCGAATACATCGTTTTCGTCCCGCCCGGCACGTACACCGTCGCCGCCAACGGCGTGGGCTACAACCGCGCCAGCAGCGTGACGACGGGCGAATCGGGGAAACCGACTCGGGTTGACCTCCGCTTGTCGCGAGCGGTCGCGCACGCCAGCACTGGTCGCACCGTGCCCGGACCGCAATCGCAGGCCACGACGTCTGACATCGTCATCGGTAACGACCTGATGGCGCTGGCGGTGTCGGCGGGGAGCAATGACGGCCAGTTGCCCGGTGCCACCGTCGGCAAACCGCTCGACCTGGCCGCGGTGGGGAACCTCGACCAGCTCGACTGGCTGAACCTCTCGTACGCCTCGACCGCGCAGCCCCGCGGCGCCAACGCGTGGCAGCAGCTCACGGTCAAGTACACCTCGGTCGAGGTCGTGGCGACCACCGACTCGTCGGCCGTCGTCCGCGCCGCCGGAGCCAGCACCGATTTCCCCGACGTGGAAGTGGTCACCACCTACCGCATCGACAACGGCCAGCCGTGGATCACCGCGGAGACCACGTTCACCAACCGGGGCGCGCAGGCCTGCACCTTCTGGACTGGCGACGTGATCGACCACGACGGCGCGGGGCAGCGCAGCGGGATCGCCGGACATGGAACCATCACCACCGGCTACGGAAGCCCTGGCGACTACGCGCCGAGCGGGACGTGGATCGGGATGACCGGTTCCGACCGCCAGACCTACGGGCTGCTCTACGAGAACTCGTCATTCGGCGCCTACGGCAATGGAAACTGGATCATGAGCCAGCTGCAGGTGGCCCTCGAACCAGGAGCGACGTTCACCCTCCGACGACGAGTAGCCGCCGTCGGCAGTGGAGCGGACTCCGACCCGTTCGCAGCGCTCGCCCGGCTGTGAGCAAGCAGGACGTGACGTCCATTGGGGACACTGCCGGGAACTTCCCGCCACGTCCCGCAACCGGGCCTGTGGGGGGCTCGATTATTCGTCGTTGCTGCTCAAGGGGTGTATCGGTACTCGTTGGTGACGCCCCCGGACGTGGGTGCGTAGGACGTGGCGGGTGGGCGAATCCTGTACCGGGGGTGGGTTGTCCCTGGGCTTCGGGTGGTATCTAGTGTCCTGCACCGGAAATTCATGGTCGAAATGGCTATACTGCGGGAATGGCGAGGACTGGGCGGCCGAAGGCTGAGTTGGTGCTGACCGACGATGAGCGTTCGACGTTGCAGCGTTGGGCTCGGCGGGCGAAGAGTTCGCAGGCTTTGGCGTTGCGGTGTCGGATTGTGCTGGCATGCGCCGATGGTTTGTCCAATGTGGATGCCGCCGAGAAGTTGCGGGTGTCGCGGCCGACGGTGGGCAAGTGGCGGTCGCGGTTTGTCCAGCGACGACTGAAGGGGTTGGTCGACGAGGATCGCCCAGGCGCGCCGCGGAAGATCACCGACGAACAGGTGGAGAAGGTGGTCGTCTCGACGTTGGAAGAGAAACCGAACAACGCGACGCATTGGTCGCGTACATCGATGGCGAAGCGTTCCGGGCTGAGTAAATCGACCGTGGGACGGATCTGGAAAGCGTTCAACCTTAAACCCCACTTGGCCGACACATTCAAGCTCTCTACCGATCCGCAGTTCATCGAGAAGGTCCGTAACGTCGTCGGCCTGTATATGAACCCGCCCGAGAACGCAGTGGTTCTGTGCACCGATGAGAAATCCCAGGTGCAAGCGCTGGAGAGGTCCCAGCCGGTGTTGCCGATGATGCCCGGCATGCCCGAGCGGCGCACCCACGACTACGTCCGTCACGGCGTCACCAGCCTGTTCGCCGCCTTCGACATCGCCACCGGCAAGGTCATCTCCTCGCTGCACCGCCGGCACCGCTCGGTCGAGTTCCGCAAATTTCTCACCAAGATCGACAAAACCGTACCGGCGGAGTTAGGCGTCCATGTCATTTGTGACAACTACGCCACCCACAAAACCGAGATCATCCAGAAATGGCTAGCGAAGCATCCCCGATTCCAAATCCACTTCATCCCGACCGGATCGTCCTGGATCAACCAGGTCGAACGCTGGTTCGGCGAATTGACCACCAAACTCCTGCAACGCGGCGTGCACACCAGCGTCCAGGCACTCGAGGCCGATATCCGCAACTGGATCGACGAGTGGAACAACGATCCCCGGCCGTTCATCTGGACGAAGAGCGCTGACGAGATCTTGGAGTCACTCCGATCATATTGTCAACGAATCTCCGGCGCAGGACACTAGTTCTAGTTGCGGGCCCGGTGGGGGCGGTGTTTGTTGTAGTGCTCTTGGTACTCGGTGAGAACGCGGCGTGCATGGGTCTTACCGATGATGAGGGGAGTGGTCGAGGACTTCTCGATGGAGGCTGCCGATCGCTCTCTCGCAGTGCACATTCGCTCGTGGCGCCCGCGCCGGTGTCTTGATGATCTCGATATCGTCGGTGTACTTGCTGTTTGCGGTCTCCGGTGCGGAAACGCAGCGAGTCCATACGCGTGCCGAGGTCGGTGGCGACGTCGCGCGCTTGCTGAGTAACCCAGGCGCCGTCGGGTGTGCGGTGACGCCGGTGATGTGCAGGCGCCGCGTTCGGTGTTCTAGGAAGACCAGGGAGTATGGGCGTTGTAGGCCGGTGGTGTCGATGCTCAGGACGTCGCAGGCGATCAGACGGCTGGCTTGTGCGGACAGGAACTCACGCCAGGTCGGGCCGCTGTGGCGCGGGGCCGGATCGATGCCGCCTACGTGCAGGATTTCCCAGACGGTGGAGGCGGCGATCGGGTGTCCGAGCCGGGCCAGTTCGCCCCGGATCCGGCGGTGTCCCCACTGACTGTTTTCGCGGGCGAGGCGTAGCACGAGCTTCTTGATGGCCGGCCTTGTGGGCGGTCGTCCAGGTCGGCGCCGATCGGAGTAGTCCCACCGGCGGGCCACAAGCGTGCGGTGCCAGGCCATCAGTGTGCTCGGCGTGTCTGGGAAGACCTGCGCCCAGCGGCGGCGGGGATCAGCGAGGACAGGACGGAGAGCCGCAGTTCGTCCGCGGGCTCGAACCGCACAGGTGCTCGGGGCTGGCGTCGGAGCGCACTCTCGTCCGTTCCACGCAGCACCGTGTCGGGGCGCCGTTGCTGGGGCGCCCCGCGCGCGGAGAGCCGGTTGTGGGTATTCCCAACCGCGACAACGCGAGTTCGGGTGTGGCTGTCGCGCGCCGGGGCTTGGACCAGGCGGCGGGCGCTTGGGCCTGTTTCGAAAGTCATGGGAGCCACTCGTTGATCCCTGCGATGGTGACGGTGGCTCGTAGCGGACGGCAAGCTTGTCGTATCTGGTGGCCACGGCTCGGTTCCGTTTGAGGCGGTTGATCCCGCACTCGACAGCGTGTCGCTGCTTGTGACGGTGTCCCGGGACATGACGTCGCTGCGTCGCGCAGCGTTGCCATCTAGTTTTGCCTCTGCTGCCTGAGCAGTGGCCTGTTCATATGCGGCGATGGCTGCTGTGTTTCCGCTGTCGGCGACGAGATCACGCAACCCGAAGTCGCCGGCCAGCCAGCGCAGTGGGGCGCGGGGACTCCCTGCTGTGGTGCCCTTCGGCGCGAGAGTGCTCAGATCGCGCTCGATACGCTATCGGCAGGTCTGTTTGGGCAAGGGTGGTGTGGTGGTTTCCGACGGAGCTGAATCAGCGGCCGAAAAGTCGCCTGTTCCCGAGCCGGCCGAGGTGGCGGCCGAGGACGTTGCCTGGCGTCCGCGCTGGTGGTTCCTTGGGGTCTTCGCTGTACTCGCCGCGATCCACCTCGCTGGTGGCTGGACGTCGACGACCGTGATCGGTCTGGCTCTGGGCTTCGCCTGCACGCTGGTCCTGGTGTTCGTCCGGCGGCTGCCGCCCTGGCTGACCGGTGGGTGGTCACCGCGACCGTGGTCGTCGCGCTCCGGGATGCGGGTCCGCCGCAACAGGCTGACATGTGTGCTGCTGCTCGCCTGGTTGCCGGCGGCGGCGATCGTGGCCGGCATAGCCGAGCATCCCCCGCACGGTGTCGACATCCTCTATGCCGTGTTCGTGCTGGGCTGTGGTCTGAGCCTGCTGGTGTTCGTGCTGGTTCGATGAAAAGCCGGTTTCGCCAGCGGCGCGTGGGAGTGGGTGCTGGAAGGCGAAGGTGCCGAAGATGCTCGCGAGTAGCGCGGCATCTTCGGCACCATGTCTGGGCACCTTCGCATGGTGTCACCTCTGACGTGATCCTCTGCCTTGGCAACTCGTTTGCCTAACTCCACGCCGAGGCCGACATACGCGAGGCATGCGAGACCTTCGCGGCATACGTTTTCGCGCCTGTCGTGGTGTATGAGGATGGAAGCGGTCGAGGAAACCGACTACGCAAAGGTTTGCGGCTAGGCGTCCATCAGAGGCGCCGGAAGCCCGTGGCGGCAGACCTGACACCCGCCGCCGAACACCCTGCCGGGCTGGCAGGGTGTTCGGGACTCGGTGCGTCGGTGGATTCGATTGCCCGCTCGCCGTGATGCTGTTCGGCATTGGGATCTGATCCCGCTTATCTCAGGGAGTAAGCGATTCCATGCAGGATGTCGTGCTCGCTGATGATCAGCTCCTTGGCCCGGGCACATTGCATCACCGTACGCACGCTGAGCGCGCTGACGGGTAGTACATCGGCCATACCTGTGTGGATTCCGGGCAGCGCTTGTCGCTGGGCGAAGGACATTCCCAGCACCCGCTCTGTCACGTAATCGACCTGGTCGTAGGTCATTCGTGCGTGATGGAGCCTTCGTCCAGGAAGCGCGATGGCGGCAACTGTGCCGACTGCTTCGGAGACACCGAGAAGCCGAGTGCCCGACAAATCGGGAAGTTCGGCCAGTGCCTGGTCGGCCAGTGCCGTGATCTCGTCCTGTACCGCCGCGAGTTCGCCCGAGGCTGGAGGATCCGACCGCAGGTGGCGTTCGGTCAGGCGTACGCAGCCCAGGCCGACGGAGACGGATCTGTCCACGAAACCTGCTGTTCCCAGCGCGAGCTGTGTGGACCCGCCACCGATGTCGGCGACCAGGTAGCTCGCCTGCGGAAGACCGCTGGTAGCCCCGGCGAAAGCGAGCCGTGCTTCCTCGTCGCTGGTGATGTCTTCCGGTGCGCAGCCGAGTGTCTCTTGGACCAGTGTGCGGAATTCGTCGTTGTTGGACGCTCGTCGGGAGATCCATGTGGTGCACATGCGCACGCGCTCCACACTGGCCGTGGTGATGGTTCCTGCGTATTCGGCCAACACGGCGCGCGCTCGTTCGAAGGATTCGCGGGAGATCGAGCCGTGTTCGTCGACTCTCTGACCCAAACGGACGATGTCGAACCGTTTCGTGACTTCCGTCAAATGCCCGTCGGCACCGAGGTCGGCAACCAGCATCCGGATCGAGTTCGTCCCGCAGTCGATCGCCGCTACTCTGCGGCGCCCCACTGCTTTGCCGGTGGGCCGCCGACTGTGCTGAGTCACGGCAGGACCTCATTCTTTCTCGGCAGCCAACGACGCCGGGTCCACGTGAGTGACGCCGAGCTTGGTCATCCAGTCCTGCTCGGCCAGCGTTCCGATGACGTAGACTGGTTTGCCGATCCCGATGGCGTATCCGAGTTCCCAGGAGCAGTCGTTGCCTATCGGAGGCTGGCAGATCACACATTCCGCTTTCTCGATCGCCGTCTGGCACTGCTGCGCGCCGTGGGGAAAGTCGAACGTCACCTCATCCTTCGGCAGCCACAATTCCAAGCCGATCGAGGCCGCGAACTTCAGCGCATCCGCAGGATCTGTTTGTTCGTTCTTGCACTTCGCACAGTAGTAAGCGTGCATAGCCCGCCTTTCGATCTACATGCCCGGTCAGCGGCTCAGCCGCACGGCCTGAGAATAGAGAAACGATCTCGAGGCGGTCAGGTCAAGAAGTGTGATCCGCTGCCGGCATCGCGCATCCTCGAAGCCTGCAAATCTTCACTTGTGGTAACAGAAACCGCCATCTAAGTGAACGATCCGCGCTGACCAGGCGACAGCTCTTCCGTTGACAACACGGGAGGAGTACTCCGCGGTCAGAGTTCCTGACCACCCGACGCTGCACGGCCTGGATACGGCTGGTCCCGGGCGAACATGCGGCTGCTGGCACGGACCGCGGTGTTGCGGCGGTGCGATCTGGGTTCTGTCGCGTCGCCCCTTTGAGCGTCACCAGACGGTTTATGGTGAGGCGTCGAATGGTTGCCCGGGCCTGCGGGCACCGGTTCGGCCATGCGACGGATCGCCGACCACTACCCAGGACGCGTTCATCGCCGCTGACGCCGTCCGCTCGCTGCCGCACACGCTGCGCCCGGTCGACGTGAACGACGAGACGCTGGCAGAGTTGGACGTGTGCCTAGGGCCGAAGGAACTCGCACTTGCCTGACGGGGTCGGTCCACTACGACCTGGAAAAGGGATGTTATTGATCCGGGTGGCAAATGTGTGATGTTAGGCGGCGTAGCGAACTTCGGGTTTGCCGAAGTAGGAGCGAACTCGGTCGGGCAGCTTCTGGAGCCGGTGGAGGAAGGAGCGGACCGCTTGTTTCAACTCGGCGCGGGTTTTGGGGGCTGTGCTGGTGGAAACGGTGCGTTTGAGGTCGGCATTGAGTAGCTCGTCGGGGTTGAGTTCGGGGCTGTATCCCGGCAGGAAGTGCATCGCGATCGCCTCAGCGTGCTTGGTGATCCATTGCTGGATGGTCTTGCGGCGGTGGACGGGGTGTCCGTCAACGATCAGGTGGACCTTGCGGTCCAGATGGCGGGTCAGCCGGTCCAGGAACGACAGGAACACCTTGCCGTTGAACGAGCCGGTGTAGACGGTGAAGTACAGCTCGCCTTTGTTCCCGATCGCGCACATCGCGTTCACGCTGAATCGTTTGCCCGTTTTGCCCACCACCGGTGTCTGGCCCGCCGGTGCCCAGGTGCGGGCTACGGTGGCGTCGGAGCGGATCCCGGTCTGGTCCAGCCACAGGATCAGTGCGCCCTCGCGGCGGGCGCGGGCGGCGATGGCCAGGTAGTCCTCCTCCAGCCATCGGCGTACGGACTCGGGGTCCTGTTCGTAGGCCTTGCGGATCGGTTTCTGCGGCGACAATCCCCAGGAACGCAGGTAGTTGCCGACGGTGCGCAGGTTCAACACGATGCCGTGGCGCACCCGGATCAGCTCGGCCACTGTCTTGCGGGTCCACACCAGGCCGGTCAGCCCGAACGTGGCCGGGGTGTGCTCGGCCACCGCATACCGCAGCTTGCGCTGCCGGCGGGCACTCAACGCTTTCTGCTCGCCGGGCTTGCGACCCCGGCGACGCCCGGTGAGACCCTTCGAGCCACGTTTCCGCCACGCCTGCACCCATCTGGACACCGACTGCGGGGCCACCGCGAACACCCGGGCCGCCTCGACCTGACTCATCCCACCATGAACAGCAGCGACCACCCTGCGCCGCAAATCCTCCTGCGCCTCAGGCGACAACCTCCGCGCGTCCCGCACACCAGCGATCATGCCAGAACAACGAAGATCACACCTATAAGTTCCCGATCAATAGCTGTGGTGTTCATCGCGAGCCTTCGCGGTGCTGTTGTTCGCAGTTGGGAATGGTCCAGTCGTAGCGGTTGCTGCGGTTGGCCGTGTGGAGGGCGGGCGTCGAGGAGAAGCTCGCCAATCCTGCTGGCGATCGACGCGGCGAGTTCGCTGTGGTCGCCGGTCTTGCCGTAGACCGTGTTGACGGTTGAGGCGCGGCCGGCAGCGAGGGCGGTCCGGTCCGCGGGGTCGACGGCGAGCAGGTCGGCGAACTCGTCGCCGCAGAAGCGCGGGATCATCGCCTCGATGGGGTGCCGTGCAGCGCGGGACCGAGCACATTACGCACGGACTACACCAGTGCGGCGGTGAAGACCTTCCCGGCGTCGGATTCCGCGGTCTGGCGGCCCCAGATCCGCTCCATCAGAGCGACCCCTTCGTCGATCCCGGCGGGCATAAGTTGCGGGTCGACGCCGAGTAGGTGGCCGACGACCGACCAGACGTGGAAGCAGTCGTCGCGGTCGTGGTCGGGCAGGTCCACGCCGAGCGCCACCAGCCCCCGGGGCAGGCACACGGAGAAGGTGCCCATGGCGGCGGCCAGATCTTCCTGGTTCGCGGCCAGGCCGAGCACTGCCGAGTCCCAGTCGTCGCTGGTCCGCAGGAAGTATCGGATGGGTGGCGTGGAGCAGCCGGATCTTCTGCGCCGACCGCATCCCGTGGCCCTCGGGGGTTGGCAGCCCACCGTCGGCCTGTACGTGTACGTCCTGCAGGAACTGGGTGGTCTCCACGACCCGACGGGTGGCCTGGGCGTGGACGCGGGTCGTCCGGTGCAGGACCTGGGCGGCGTTGGCCCAGCCGTAACGCACGGGCAGCGGGTACGAAAGCTCCGGTCATGTCGCGGAACTTGCCCGCAGCGGCTTTGGGAACTCCAGAAGAGTAGCCGAGACCTCGCACGTTCACCGCTCCGCGGGGCACGGGGTTTGCGCGGTCAGCAGACGCGACTTCGGCTAAATACCGCGTTCGCTTCCCCGAGATCAGCAGGCACTCACTGGGAGATGAGTTCGAGTGCGCGCAGCGCCAGCCACAGTTCGGCAATGTCGCTTGTTTCGCTGAGGTCGTGGTGGGTGAGCTCTTCGATCTTGCGTATGCGGTAGAGGACGGTTTGCCGGTGGACGTGGAGTGTCGCGCTGGTGCGCTGCCATGAGCGTTGGTTCGAGAGGTAGGCGTTGAGGGTTTCCAGCAAGGGGAAAGGACAGTCCGTTGGTCATCAGCCTTTCGCCGCCGGTGATCCATTCCCACGGCGGAACTCCGGTGGGTATCTCCGGGGCATGCGAGGCAACCTCCAGTCGGGGCACTGAGATGACGATGATCGAGTAACCTGACTCCGCCGGCGCCGGGGCACATCAACGCCTCTACCGAAACCGCGACGGTTCAGATCGTCTCGTGCGAGAGCTCGGTTCCGTAGGTGCGCTGCACGTGGTGCTGGATGTCGCGGACGGTCATCCCGCCCGCGTACAGCGAGATGATGATGATCTCGTCCAGGCCGCCAGCCCGGCGAAAGCCCTTCGGGACCAGCCGCGGCTCGAAACTGCCGTTGCGGTCGCGGGGCACGTCCAAGTCCACGTCGCCGACCTCGGTCGAGAGGGTCTTGGCGCTGGTGCCGTTGCGGGAGTTCGGGCTGCCCCGCCCGGCCGGATCGCCCTTGTCATAGCCGAGATGTTCCGAGATCTCGGTCCGTAGACCGCGCTCCAGCACGGCCTTGACCAGCTCAGGCAGGAACCCACCCTGCCCGGTCAACGCCAGCCCATCCCGATCGATGGCGTCCATCATCCCGTCAAGCAGGCCCGCGTCGACCATCTCGTTGACCGCGTCCCGCGCCGATCCCGGCTGCCCGGCGGCCGCCCGAACGGATTCCCTTCCTGCTGCTGATCAGTCGTGGCCATCTGCGTACTCCATCAACTATCGGATCTTGTACACAACCCACCTGACACCCCCGCCTCGGCCCGGACGTCCAGGTGCTCGCTCCCGCCGAACTGGTCGCACGCATGACCGACACGATCCACGCGATGACCCGGCTCTACCCGAAACGGCCAACACCAGAGCATCGGTAGACCGACACGCTGGAACCGCCTGCACCCCGGACATCGACCCGTGCACTCTCATCAGCACGAAGCGAGGAACCGAAGCCAGCGATCAACTACCGTGGGAGGAAGCCCCGACAGGCATCCACCACCTCCACCAGTCTTGACCTTCCCGAGCAAGCCTGCCCGACACCCAACAGCTAATGATCAATAACCCGATCAAGGTTCATAGACGAGACAATGGAGTGCACCTCCCGGTCTTGCCCGCAGGCCACTTCTGCCTGCCGAACACCAGGAGGAGGTGCTCGCGGTCATCACCGGCGGATCGCTTCGATGATTGTCGCCGGGATCCAGTTCTCCGGAGTGGTTCGTTCGACCCTCGTGACCGCGAAACCTGTTGCCTTTAGGAGAGATTCGAACTGTTCCTGGTTGCGGACCCGGCCGTTGACCGAGATCGCCTGCTGGAGGTAGATCGCGTCCAAGCCGGGGTCGGACTCGTCAGGGTACAACCAGTCGACGATCAGTAGCGAAGCACCGGGCATGGCGGCGTTCCGGATGCGGGAGAGTATTTGCAGGCAGCTCTGGTCGTCCCAGTCACACAGCACGCTCTTCAGGATGTAGAGATCCCCGCCTTCGGGAACTCCCTCGAAGAAGTTTCCGCCGACGATCTGGATGCGGGTTCGGATGTCCTGATCTAGGTGATTGCGGGCTTCTTCGACCACCTCCATGCGGTCGAACAGCACACCCTTCGCGTCCGGTTGGGCGTGCAGGATCCGGGACAGGAATATGCCATGGCTGCCGCCGACATCCATGATCGTGCCGCGTCCGGAGAATTCGTACCGGGCCAGCACCAGGTCTGCGACCAAGTTGGTCAGGTCGGTCATGGCGCCGCCGAACCATTTGGCTTCTTCGGGGTTGGTGCCGTAGTAACCCCACAGATCAGTGCCCAGCACCTGCGCGGTATGCGCCCTGCCGCTGAGCACTGCGCGGTGCATCATCTCGCTGGGGCGGTTGAAACCCGGGGCTGTGAGGGCCAGGACGGTACTCCGATACCGCCCCCCGTCGCGCCGCAGCAGAGCGAGCAGTTCGGTCTCCGCCAGCTGACCGGAGCTGGTCCTGCGCACCAGACCGATCGTTTCGGCCACTCGCAGGAATTTGTCAACTATTTCGGGATCGTCGCCGCCGATGAGGTCGCTCAACTCGGAAGCCGTGAGCGGGCCTTCGCGCAGATGGTCGGCTATGTCCAATCGAGCGGCGGCGCCAAGGACGTGGTAGGCCAAGTGCCCTCCGATGATTCGCTGGAGTTGTACGGTGGCCGTCGTTCCGGACGCGGCGTCGTGAGTCTTCAAAGGCCAAGCCTTCCTGTCGGGACGTGTGGGGGTTTCGATCGAGCCATCGGATCAGCCTATATCCGCGAAAGTGCTCTTCTGTCAAAGATATCCAAAATCTCGCAGCCACAGGAGCAGTCCATCCGATCGAGTGCCCGTGCACTGGTCAGGATTGAGGCGGAGTCCGAGTTGGTCCTGCGTGCCGCCGTTGCGCAAGTCGACCTTCTTTCGGATCTGGTCGAGGAATGCTCGGAACCTTGGATCGGCTGAGGAGGGGCGTACCTTCCCAGTGATCGGATGCAAGGTTCCAAGCATGGCCGACGTTGCCGCGTCGGTCGGGAAGGTACGACCCGATGCTCAGCGTAGTCCCCGACCCTGATTCCCGTGACGACGGCCGTCCTGCCGCAGCTTTGGCGTCGTTGATCGATGAGATTGTCCGTGAGGGTGCCCGCCGGATGCTGGCCGAGGCGTTGCAGGCGGAGGTGGATGCCTACATCGCGTAGTTCGCTGATCAGCGCGATGAGTGCGGCCATCGCCTGGTGGTCCGCAACGGCCATGACCAGCCTCGTGAGGTGTTGACCAGCGCTGGCGCGGTGGAGGTCACTGCGCCACGAGTCAACGACAAGCGCACCGACCCGGACACTGGCGCGCGTCGGCGGTTTTCCTCGGCGATCCTGCCGCCGTGGGCGCGCAAGACCCCGAAGATCACCGAAATGCTGCCGCTGCTGTACCTACACGGGCTCTCCAGCGGAGACTTCGTGCCCGCGCTGGGCCAATTCCTTGGCAGCAGCAAGGGGTTATCCGCTACGTTGATCACGAAACTGACCGAGCAGTGGAGGACCGAACACCGTGCTTTCAACGAACGTGGTTTGTCCGAAGTAGACTTTGTGTATCTGCGGGCAGACGGCATTCACGTCAACATCCGCCTGGAAGAACACAAACTATCTCTGCTGGTCGTGATCGGAGTCCGTGCCGACGGCCGCAAGGAGCTCGTCGCGCTGGCCGACGGCTATCGGGAATCCACCGAGTCCTGGGCTGGGCTGACCTACTGCGTGACTGCAAGCGCCGCGGTATGCGTGCCCCGGTACTGGCCATCGGCGACGGTGCACTGGGGTTCTGGGGCGCGCTCCGCGAGGCTTTCCCTGATACGCGCGAGCAGCGCCACTGGTTCCACAAGATCGGCAATGTGCTCGCCGCGCTGCCGAAATCGGCGCATCCCGGCGCGAAGAAGGCCCTGGCCGAGATCTGGAATGCCGAGGACAGCCGGCACGTGTTGGACACGGTGAGGGCGTTTGAGGCCGCCTACGGGGCGAAGTTCCCCAAGGCAGTCGCCAAGATCACCGACGATGTCGACGAGTTGCTGGCCGTGGCGTTCAAGCTGATCGAGTCAGCCCAGGCTCGCTGGCCCGCGGTCAACGCACCCGAACTCGTCGCGCTGGTGCGCGCCAGAGCACGCTTCGAGGGCGGCAAACTCGTCGAACGCCCCGACGACCACGCCCCACCCACCGTCGCCTGAACAATCTTGATCCACAGGTGTTGACAATTCCTTGATCTGGCCCTACATTTGCCCATAAAGGTGATCAACTCGCTGCTGTCGGGAGTTCCGGAGGTCGACCGCGAGCAATTCGAGATCTGGCCGGATGCTCCGGATGCTCCGGATGCTCCGGATGCTCCGGATGCTCCGGATGCTCCGGATGCTCCGGATGCTCCGGATGCTCTATGCTTCCGTATTTCCTGCAACAGTTACTTCCAGCAAGAGGCCCAGCTTGAATCACGGCAGTCAACGGTTGAGTTCCGAGATTGGATTTTCCCATCGGAAGTCGCCCGATGGAGTGCTGATCTCGCAGCAGGTTTGCGCGCCGACCGGCCTCCCAAGAAGATCGTGACATCAGCGAATGGTGATGGATGGCTCCGAAAGTTGGTTCGCTACCGGCAGCTGGCTCAGCGATCGACGCTAGTTCCGCTGCCGTCCTAGGGAGAATCGTGTGACCGACCTAGCAACCGGCGACGATCTGTGGATCCAACGTTTCCATCCCGCACCCCGGGCCAGGGTCTCTTTGGTCGTGCTGCCGTACGCGGGCGGCTCGGCTAGCTTCTACTTCCCACTATCCCGAGCGCTCAGCTGTGCGGGACCACCTCCTGGGTGCTCGGTGACGAGGACCTTCTGCGCATGGTCCTGACGGCCGTCCGCAATGATTACCGAGCGGTTGAAACCTACCGTTGTCCGCTGGGATCGAAGGTGAGTTGTTCGATCACCGTGCTCGTGGGGGATGCCGACCCGAAGGTCACTCCGGATGACGCGGAATCCTGGCGCGAGCACACCGAAGCTGAGATGGACCTCCACGTGTTCCCGGGTGGGCATTTCTACCTCGCCGAACCCCGGTATGAGGTGCTCGCGGTCATCACCAGTGGATTGCTTCCGTGATCGTCACTGGGAGCCAGTTCCGCGGAGCGAGTCGTTGGATCCTCGTGATCGGGAAACTGCTGACTAGCAAGAGGAAGTAGCGCAATCGAGGTGGAGTCCACCGCTGGCTCCGCGAAGCGCGTCCCCGGAACGGGGCCAGGTCTGAGAGAGGGGACCGTTGATGACCAATGGTGATGAGCCAATGGCCTATCCCTTCGGCGAGATCGACCGGCTGTTGCTGGATGATCGCTACGCCGTTTTGCGTGAGGGCGAACCGGTGAGCAAGATCCGGCTTCCATACGGTGGTGACGGTTGGCTCGTCACCAGGTATGCGGACATCAAGACAGTGCTCGGCGATCCGCGATTCAGCGCTGCGGCGATCCTGAACAGGGATGTACCGCGGGGGTTCCCGCTGATCTTGCGAGAACATTCGCTTGGAACGATGGACCCGCCGGAGCATACGCGGCTGCGCAAACTGGTCGGTAAGGCGTTCACCGCACGTCGAGTCGAACAGCTTCGCCCCCGCACCCAGCAGCTCGTTGACCACCTACTTGATCGGATGGCCGCGGACGGGCCGCCTGGCGACCTGGTGTCAGCCCTGGCCCTGCCGCTGCCCATCAAGGTGATCTGCGACTTGCTGGGCATTCCGGTGGCCGACCGCGAGCGCTTCCGGGTCTGGTCGGACATTGCGTTGGCGATCACATCGAACAGTCCTGAGGAGATTCGGGAAAGCCGCGATCAAATTCGCGCGTATATCGGAGAACTGGTCCAGCAGCGCAAGAAGATGCCGACTGAGGACCTGCTGAGCGTGCTGGTCCAGGCCAGAGCGGAAGGAGCCCAGCTGAGCGAGGAGGAGATTGTCGTCACCGGCGCGGGTCTGCTGATCGCCGGGTTCGAGACCACCGCTAACCACATCGCAAACTTCACCTTCAACCTGCTCACCCATCCGGACCAGCTTGACAAGCTGATCGCCGATCCAGAGCTGGTGCCGCGCGCGGTGGAGGAGTTGCTGCGCTACACGCCGCTCGGTGCCACACCTGGGTTCCCGCGCATCGCGACTGAGGATCTCGAACTGGGCGGAGTGTCGATTCGCCGGGGTGACGCAGTGTTCTTCGAGATAGCCTCGGCGAATCGTGACAGTGCCGTCTTCGACGGGCCGGACGAACTCGACCTGGCTCGGGAGCACAACTCGCACATGGCGCTGGGGCACGGCCCGCACTACTGCATCGGCGCCCAATTGGCGAGGATGGAGCTGCAGGTAGCGATCGGCACGCTGATCAAACGGTTTCCGCAGCTGTCCTTCGCGGTTCCGGTGGATGAGGTCGTCTGGAAACGAGGCCGAATGACCCGCGGGCCGGAGGCCCTCCCGATCACGTGGTGATGGCGGATCATCCCGTCGGGGACGACTGCGTCGAGTGGACTGCAGCACGCGGGGTGCTGCTACACCACGGGTCATCCGTCGGAAACTTCCGTCTCACCCCTTCGATTGTTGCGAAGGGTGATTGGGTGATCTTCGGATTGCCGGCCGCGTGAGATATCGGGAATATAGCTCGGGAATTGTTCTGGGAAGGGAACTCCGTTGAGTTCCGAATCGCTGAGGACGGGGCGTTACCGATGTTCGACACGGTTGACGACAGGGCGACGCAGGCCCTTCCTGATGGGCGTCTAGTCGCATGCGCCAACACGCTTGAAGTACTTGCCATTTGGCAGGACATCGCGAACGATTCGGCTTACGCCCGCGGTCTGCGCGGCTTGGGTGCTGATTCGGTGATCGTGGATGTCGGCGCGCATGTCGGCCTTGCGTCGATGTACTTCGCCGATCGAATTCCAGCAGCACGAATACTCGCTTACGAACCGGCACCAACGACCTTCGCCTGCCTGCGGGAAAACTTCGCCCGCCACGTACCGCGAGGTGTGACGTTCGACCTGGCGGTGGGTGCGGAGCCCGGAACGTCCCGCTTCGTCTATTACCCCGCAGGGCCATCTTTGTCGACGCTGCACCTCGATGCGGCGGATGAGCGGCGCAACATCGACACGGTGATGTCGAACGTCGGCAGCCCCGAGCTGGCGGGGGAATCGATGCAGGGGCTGGTCCGCACCAAGGAAGAACTCGACGTGCGGGTGACCACGTTGACAGAGATCGCAAGGCAGCACCGGCTTGATGTGCTCGATCTGCTCAAGATCGATGTCGAACGCGGGGAGCTCGACGTGCTGAACGGGATCGATGACGAGATGTGGCCCCGTATTCGTCGGATAGTCGTGGAAGTGCACGACATCTGCGGTCGGCTGCGCCAGGTGCTCGATCGGCTCCGCAAGCTTGATTACCAGGTGGAAGTCTCGCAGTCCCCAATATTCCTGGGAGCCAGCGTGCACATCGTTGTGGCAGTGAGGGACTAGACAGGGGCAGCTCTGTTGAAGCTGGGGCGAGTACCGATGCGCTGCTCGGCGGAAAGCGGTTCATCAACTCAGCGCTGAGTACCTGCAATCGGCTGATGCCGAATGCTGAGTTCAACTGCTGGCTGACCGATCGCCTGGGCGAGAACAGCTTCGAGACCACGCGCATCCCGTTCAGCGCCCTAGTGAACTGGAAATCCGAAGCGGCCACCGAGAACCTGGTTCACGCCGAAGGTCGATTCTTCACGGTCGAAGGTCTTCAGGTCGAGACCGACTACGGCGCGGCGACCTGCTGGCATCAACCGATCACAATCAGGTCGAAGTGGGCATTCTCGTCAAGGAGATCGACGGGGTGCTGCACTGCCTCATGTCAGCCAAGATGCAACCGGGCAACGTCAACGACGGGGAGATGATCAGTTCGGTGCGAAAGCCGGTGCATCGGCGTTCTCGGGTGGGCTTCCTTCGCCTGGCGGCGGATGCTGCCCGCGATGTGCGCGGTGGCCAATACGGCGGTGGGCATTGTCATCGATCGGGCATTCAATCCGCCCGCCACGTGGCAACCCGTGATCCGGATCTAGCGCAAGGGCGTCGTCGACGAGTTGTCCCTGCCGGCGGAAGATCAGGACCGCAACGCGGTCACCGCTTCCGCCCGCGACATCAGAGCCGGGACAGGCGTGGATGACCCTGCGGTGGCTGGAGATTCGGATGAGTCGGTGATCCGGCAGGCCGTGCTCGTCACGACGATCGATCAGGCCTGTGGGTACAGGTCCAAGTAGTGGTCCAGCACCTGCCGGTAATAGTCCGGCCCGAAGCCCAACTCGGCGATTCGTGGGACCAGCGTGTTCAGCCGGGTCAACGAGATCTGGTATTCGGTAGGATGGTCGATCCACTGCCGTGCAGCTGCCGTTCCCAGCCGATACTCCAAATGTGCCACGATCTTCTCGGCCGGGACGGGGAACCCCGAGCCGATGTTGACCACCGTCCCCGCGACCGCCTTGGTGAGCAGGTCGTCGACGATGGTCACCACGTCGTCCGCCGCGATTACATCGCGATGCGCGCCTCGGTGCACCGTGACCGAGCCGGACCTGAGCTGGGTCACCAAGGACGGGAGCAGTTGGTGTCCGCGCTGGTGGGCTCCAATGACGTAGGCCAGCCGCAGGATGAGAAAGTCCACTCCGGATGCCTTGATCACCGCTTCCATGGCCAGCTTGTGACGGCCATAGGTGGTCGGCGGGTACACCGGACCGTCCTCAAACCCTGGTGAGGTGAGCGCTCCGTACATCGATGCTGACGCGGTGGAGAAGAACAGTAGTTTGCGGCCGATAGCGTGGCAGCGTTCGATGGTCCGGTACACGAGGGCGGCTTCCCGCTGATACTCGTCCTCGGAGCGGCAGCTGGTGTTCGACACGCCAGCCGCCAATGCGACCGCGTCTGCGTGCCGCCCGGAGATCCGCAGCAAGTTGCGGGCGATGAATCCTCTGCCGATTATCTCCATGATGTGTTGTTACGGTACTGGACCGGGTTCGGGCAGAGCGGAGGCGGCCCGGAACATAACTTGATCGACTGACATCGGTGCTGGGCTATGTGCGAATTCGCCCGCGGTCCTAACTCCCCGAGTGTAAACATTCAGCCGGTGCACTGTGTGTAGTGACAGGGGTGCTGGCGTGGCACTCTGCGTCTGCTGGAGCTGGTGTGGTTTCTGTGTCGGTGTCGCCGAGTTGATCGAGCTCGTGGGTGAGCAGGGCGCGCGGATCGCGGTGCTGGGCGAGCAGATTGCGGTGCGAGACCGGCAGATCACAGCGATGGCCGCGCAGATGGCCGAGTTGGCGGAGGTCAACGAGGCACTGGGCGAGAGACTGGCGAAGCTGGAGCATGCGCTGTCTCGTAACAGCAAGAATTCGTCATCTGCTCCGTCCAAAGACGACGGCCCGGGCAGGACACCGCCTCCGGCGAAGGCGAAACGCGGCGGCGCGGTGAAGCGGAAGGGCAAGCAGCCCGGGGCGCCGGGGGCGAATCTGGCCTGGACCGATCTCCCGGGAGATCACAAGGATCGGTTTCCCGGGGGCGTATGCGAGTGCGGCAGTGACCTGGCCCGGGGCACGGGATCTGGGGGTGGTGGATCGCTACCAGCAGCATGAGATCTCCCCGGTGTCGGTGAAAGGTCACCCAGTACGACTAGCACGCGGTGCGCTGCGGCTGCGGCAGGGTGCACACCGCTGCCCGCCCGGAAGGCGCCCGTCCCGGCGCGGTGGGCTACGGCCCGAACCTGCAGGCTTTCGCTGTGTACCTCATGGTCGTGCACTTCATTCCCGTACACCGCTGCGTCGAGCTGTTGGCATCGCTGACCGGCGCCGTGCCCAGCGTGGGTTTCGTGCACGGCGTGCTTACCCGCGCCGCGGGCGTGTTGACCGAGGTCGACAAGCGGATCCACACCCTGGCCTACGCTGTCTGCTGCGACGAAACCCCGCTGCGAGTGGGGCCGCGCACACCCAACCAAGCCGAACGCGACCTACGGCCCGCCAAGGTGCAACAGAACATCTCCGGGCGGCTGACCATCGAGAAACGCACCAAAGACCGCTACCGAATCCGCGGATCCCTCTCCACCGCCGGCAAGCACGGCCGCAACATGATCGAAGCCCTCCGCGAGGCCATTCGCGGACACCCCTGGATGCCACCGGACCCCACCCCAGCCTGACCCGCGCCAACCCCGACCGGCACCGAACCCATCGGGCGATCACGCCATGCCATCACGCAGACCACTCACGGCAATCCAACTGAATCTTTACCCCCGAGTCGCTCGGCACCCGGCGGTCGTGCAATTCTGTTACGGTGGCGTGTATTGCGGGCCTCGGTGGTTGGGGAGTTGGGACTGGATCATGGCGCACTTCGTGTTTGCTACTTATGCGGATCACGCCCATATCGGCCCGCTGGTTCCTGTTTCCCGAGCCTTGGTGGAGCGCGACCATCAGGTCACGTGGTACACGGGCGAGAACTACCGTGCTGCGGTTGAACGCTCCGGAGCGGATTTCGCCGCGCCGGTCGAGGGGCGCTTCATCGACGGCCGCGAGCTGGAGCAGAAGTTTCCGGAAAGCATCCAGATGTCCGCGCGTCGCCGGGCACGCTGGTTGATGGACAACCACTGGGTTCCGGCGTACGAAGGCCAGTATCGCGATCTCGTGGCAGTAGTGGACCGAACCCGGGCTGATGTGCTGCTTGCCGATGCGTCATGGGGACCAGCTAAACTGGTCCACGCTGTTACCGGCGTTCTGTGGGCCACGATCTCGCAGATGCCGATTCTGCTGCCCGATCCAGCGGTGCCGCCCATCGGTACTGGATGGAAGTTCGGCACCAGCCCCTTCCACCGGCTGCGGAACAGAATCGGGAACCGGTTGATAAATGCGCTCGTGCACGATCCGGGGATGAAGAAGATCAACGCGTTCTGGAATTCCATCGGGGTTCCGGTCAGCCGAGAGGTCAGCGAATCCCCGTATCTGTTCATGCAGGCTGGAACGCGATCCTTGGAGTATCCGCGAGCCCTGCCACAGCAGATGCACTTCATTGGACGGTTGGAACCTGATTCGCCGATGGGGGTGGGATTGCCGTCCTGGTGGGGGGAGTTGGACGGCGATCGTCCGGTGGTGTTGGTGACACAGGGAACGATGGCTGTGGATGCGGATGATCTGATCCGTCCAGCGCTGCGAGGTCTGGCCGGCGATCAAGTTCTGGTGGTGGCGACGACCGGTCGCGAAGGCGTTGATCTGGGTTATGTTCCGGACAATGCGCGGGTGGCGTCTTTCTTGCCTTACCGAGAGTTGATGCCGAAGTTGGCGGCGGTGGTGACCAACGGTGGGTTCGGGACCGTTCAGCAGGCGTTGTCGCACGGTCTGCCGTTGGTCGTTGCCGGCCGTAGTGAGGACAAAACGGATGTGTGTGCTCGGGTTGCGTGGAGTGGCGCGGGGGTTGATTTGCGGACTCGGAGGCCGTCGCCGCAGCAGGTTGCTGGGGCGGTGAAGGTGATGTCGACAGATCCTCGGTATCGGCAGGCCGCGCAGCGGCTGGCGGTTGAGTATGCGGAGTACGACGCATGCGGCACGGCCGTGAAGTTGTTGGAAAGGCTCGCCACCACTCGTCGACCTGTCATCGCCTCCCGCTGATCGCGGGCGGCTCGGAGAAGTGCTCGTCGAACCAGGCGATGACGACTTGCGAGCCGGCCAGGGCGGCGGGGAAGTGTGCCAGCCCGGACAGTGGATGCCACCGCACCGGGGTTCCCGCCGCGCGGTAGCTGTCCCGGAGCCGTTCTCGAAAAGCGAACGGAACGATCTCGTCGTCCGTGCTGTGGTAGACGAGCGTTGGGGCTACCGGGCCACTCCTGCCGGCGGAACTTTCCTCGAGTCGTGCCCGCCATCGAGGTTGCTCGAAGAGGTCCGCAACGGTGGGAAACTCGCTCAGCTCTCTGTCGAGGAAGTGCGTGACGAGTCCCGGTGGACCGAGGTTGCGCACTTGATCGACGGCGGTGCGGCCCTCCTCGATCTATGAATCGCACTGATGCCCCTGGCGAACACGCCCCCGTTCCCGGTTCGCTGCACCAGCCGAAACAGGTACCAGAACTCGTCCGACGGTGTTGGTAATTAGATCACGGCGGTCAGTAACTTGCCGGCATCGGGGACGATCGAAGTGATCCCGGGGTCACGTCGGCTCACCGCTCGAGTGAGTTCTGGGGCCTGCCCAGCCAGGGCCTTGCGTCTTTGTTCCGGGCTCAGTTGCGGGTTCCGACGAACAGGCCTCGGCCGTTCGGCCCTCCAGGAAGGTATTCCGCGCGGATTCCTGCGTCCTCGAGCGCGGCGGTGTACTCGTCCTCGGTGAACAGCGAGAGGATTTCGAACTCTGTGAAATCCCGGATCCCGGCGGGTTCGGCGACTGTGTAGCGAACGGTCATTCGGCTCGTACGGCCCTCCAGGACCGAGTGCGATAGCCGGCTGATCACCCGCTCGCCGTGGTGAGCGACGGCTCCGGTGACGAACCCGTCGATGAACTTGTCGGGAAACCACCAGGGTTCGATGACCGCGACTCCGCCAGGGGCCAGGTGCCGGGCCATGTTCCGCGTCACGCGTCGCAGTTCGTCAACGGTCCGCATGTAAGCTGCGGTAAAGCACAGGCAGGTGACGACGTCGAATGGCTCGCCGAGGTCGAAATCGCGGATGTCACCAGTGTGAATCGGTACCTCAGGGACTCGTCTGATCGCGATCTCCCGCATCGCATCGGACAGTTCAAGCCCCGCGACCTTCGCGTATTCGGTACGGAACCGCTCTAGGTGCGCCCCGGTCCCACAGGCGATGTCGAGTAGGGACTGTGCTTCGGGCAGCCTGGTGCGTATGAGCTGGATTATTTCCTCGGCCTCGGTTGCCCAGTCCCGGCCACGCGCGGAGTGGATCGCGTCGTAGATGTCGGCATGGTCTGGGCTGTATACCGAGGAGAGTTCTTCGAATGTGCCGCTCACGCGCGACATCCTCACTTTCGACGTGGTGATCTTCAGCTGATGTGTTGCTCGACGGCCTTGCGGAACTCGTCAGCCACCGTGCGCACCTCGGCGTCGTCAAGGCTCGGGTGCAGTGGTAGCAGGAGTGTTCTGCGGCAGGCGTGCTCCGCAGAAGGCAGCTTGCAGTCGGCGCGGTAGATGGGGACCTTGTGCAGGGGCGGGTAGCGGAAGCTCGTGTAGATGCCGCGTTCCAGCATTTGTTGCGCTACCCGGTCGCGGATCTCCGGAGCGAGCTGGACCCAGTAGAAGTAGTGTGACGAGACGTGCCCATCCGGTAGCGTCGGCGGCAGGTGGACACCCGGCACATCGGAAAGCAACCGGTCGTACTGCGTAGCGATTTCCCGGCGCCTGCTGACGAAATCTGGCAGTTTGCGCAGCTGCACGCTGCCAAGCGCTGCCGTCATGTCGTTCCCGATCAGCCGGTGGCCGATGTCTTCGACGCAAATATCCCACCAGCGGTTGGAAGACTTGGCCGAATCGAATCCGCTCATCTGCTCAAGACCGTGGTAGGCGAGTCGTCTTGCACGGTGCGCCAGCTCGCGGTCCGCCGCGTAGAACATGCCCCCATCCCCGGTGACCAGGATCTTCATCGCATCGAAACTCCAAGTGGCCAGGTCACCAAAGGTTCCGCAGGCGGTGCCGTGCACGGACGATGCCACCGCGCAGGCGGTGTCCTCGATGAGCACGAGGCCCTTTTCACGGCAGAAACCGGCGATCTCGGTGACTTCGCCCGGCGAACCTCCATAGTGGAGCAACAACACGGCCTTGGTCGTTGGCGTTATGGCCTTCGCCACATCATCCAGAGTGGGGTTCAACGTCCGGGGGTCGACGTCGCAGAACACCGGGCGGGCACCGGAGGATGCGATGGCGTTGGCCGCCGCTACGAAGCTTATCGAAGGAAGTACCACGTCGTCGCCTGGGCCGAGGTCGAGCACCTGCACGGTAAGGAACAGCGCGGCAGTCCCCGAGTTGACGAACACGATCTGGTCGGGATCCACGCCCAGGTGGTGGGCGAAGTCGGCCTCGAACGTCCGGGTGCGCGGCCCGAGCCCGATCCAGTTGCTGGCGAACACCTCCGCGATCGCGTCGAGTTCTTCGGCGCCGAGGGTCGGCTGGTGCAGGTTGATCACGTTGCTGAAATCCTCCGAGATGCAGCCATGCTGGATGCTAGGAATTCTTGGCCACGAATTCAGCGATCGATTCGGCGACGTAGTCGATCATTTGGTCGGTTATGCCTGGGTATACGCCGACCCAGAAGGTTCGGTCGGTGACGATGTCGCTGTTGGTGAGCGCGTCGGCAATCCGGTACCGCACATGCTGGAAGGCCGGGTGCCGGGTGATGTTACCGCCGAACAGCAGTCGGGTGCCGATGTTGCGGGATTCCAGGAAGTTCACCAGGGCGGCACGGGTGAACCCGGCGTCTGCACTGACAGTGATCGCAAACCCGAACCAGCTCGGGTCGCTGTGCGGCGTGGGCACCGGCAGCAGCAGGCCCGGCACCCCGGACAGACCTTCGCGCAACCGTCGCCAGTTACGGCGGCGTGCCGATCCGAATTCGGAAATCTTGCTCAGCTGGCTCAGCGCAAGCGCGGCCTGCAGGTCGGTGGTCTTGAGGTTGTAACCGACGTGGGAGAACGTGTACTTGTGGTCGTAGCCGGCTGGGAGAGTACCGAGCTGGTAATCGAACCTCTTGCGGCAGGTGTTGTCCACGCCGGGCTCGCACCAGCAATCCCGTCCCCAGTCACGCAGCGACTCGATGATGCGAGCCAACTCCAGACTGCCGGTCAACACGCAGCCACCCTCACCGCTGGTGATGTGATGGGCAGGATAGAAGCTGACCGTTGTCAGGTCGCCGAAGGTTCCGGTCAGCCGTCCCCGGTAGGTGGATCCCACCGCATCGCAGTTGTCTTCGATGAGGAACAGCTCGTGTTCTCGTGCGATCTCTGCGATTTCGTCAGCGGCAAAGGGGTTGCCCAAGGTGTGCGCCAGCATGATGGCTCGCGTCCGTTCCGAGACGGCGGCCTTGATGCGGTCCGGCGTTGCGTTGTAGGTGCCCAGTTCCACGTCGACGAATACCGGGACGAGTCCGTTTTGGACCGCTGGATTGATGGTCGTGGGGAACCCGACCGCCGCAGTGATCACTTCGTCGCCGGGCCGTAGTCGTGCCTCGCCGAGGTTGGGGGAGGTAAGCGAACTCAACGCCAGAAGATTTGCCGACGAACCGGAGTTGGTGAGGTGAGCCTTGCGGAGGCCGAAGAAGCGGGCGAACTCGCTCTCGAATCGCCGAGCATTCCCGCCTGCGGCGATCCGAAGCTCCAGCGCGGCTTCCACCAGCGCCACCCGGTCGTCCTCGTCGAGCACGGCGCCCGATGGTCGGATCGGTGTCGATCCAGCTACGAAGATCGAAGATTTCTGCTCGCGGTGGTAATCGCGCACGGATGCCAATATCCGGTCCTTGGCATCCGGCGTCATCTCAGTAGCGGTAGCGCAAGTGTCGTCACACGAAGTCACTCTGGCGCGCCCTTTCCCCAACGCTCCGGCTTTTTCCGGCTCTGCATGCAGGCGACGATCAGTCCTCGCGCCTTGACCTTCAGGAGGTGAGCGATTCCCGTGGCGAATCGCGTTATGGGGTCCCAGTGGGACAATGGTGCTGTCCCGGAGCATGACTCCTTCCTGTCCTGGTTCGACACGGTGCGGGACATGAGGACAGCGGAGCACAGAGAAGCGCTCATTGACTCAGTGCTCCTCGATCTACCCGGCACACCCGACTCGACAGAGTCCAGGCTAGCGGGAACGACCTGCTTGCGCTTGTCAAGATCGCTACCATCACCTGGAAGGCCTAAGCCTGGATGCACCGAGGAAGATGTAGCTTAGGGGAGCGGCGTTTCCCGGGGGTATATCACATGTTTCTGTGATTCTTGCCATGTTTTCCCGGGTGTTCAATTGCGATCGGAGAGTCCATGCGTGTTCTGTTCACCCCGCTACCGGCGAGTTCGCACTTCTTCAACCTGGTGCCGTTGGCGTGGGCGTTGCGTGCGGCGGGGCACGAGGTCCGTGTCGCCATCTGCCCGAATATGGTGTCGATGGTCACCGGAGCGGGACTCACCGCGGTTCCCGTCGGCGACGAGCTCGACCTCATCTCCTTGGCGGCCAGGAACAAACTCGTTCTCGGCAACGGGGTCGCGTTCGACGAGGGCCGGCGTCCGGAACTCTTCGACGAGCTGCTGTCAATCAACTCTGGCAGAGACATGGACGCCGTGGAGCAACTCCACCTTGTGGATGACCGATCGCTGGACGATCTCATGGGGTTCGCCGAGAAATGGCAGCCGGATCTCGTTGTGTGGGACGCCATGGTGTGTTCGGGGCCAGTTGTGGCGCAAGCGCTCGGCGTACGACACGTACGGATGCTCGTCGCCCTCGATGTGTCGGGGTGGCTGCGGTCCGGTTTCCTCGAATACCTGGAATCGAAGCCGCCTGAGCAGCGCGTCGACCCGCTCGGGGCGTGGCTCGGAGCGAAGCTCTCCAAGTTCGGTGCCACGTTCGATGAAGAGATCGTGACGGGCCAAGCGACCATAGATCCGGTTTCATCCTGGATGCGACTGCCTGTGGACTTGGACTACATCTCGATGCGCTTCGTGCCGTACAACGGTCCGGCGGTGGTGCCGGAGTGGTTGCGCGAACCACCGACCAAGCCGCGTGTCTGCGTCACCCGCGGGCTGACCAAGCGGCAGCAGAGCAGGGTGGCCGAGCAGTGGGAGGGAGAAGCCCAGGAACAGGCAATGGTGGAAACGTTGTTGCGCGGCGCGGCCGGGCTCGACGTCGAGGTGATCGCCACCTTGTCTGGCGGTGAAGTACGGGAGATGGGGGAGTTGCCCCCGAACGTCCGGGTCCACGAATACGTACCGCTCAACGAACTGCTGGAGTCGTGTTCAGCGATCATCCACCATGGCTCAACGACGACGCAGGAAACCGCCACGGTCAACGGCGTACCGCAGTTGATTCTTCCTGGGACCTTCTGGGACGAATCTCGTAGGGCAGAGCTCCTCGCCGACCGGGGAGCCGGTCTGGTCCTCGACCGCGCGACGTTTACCGAAGACGACGTGCGACGTCAGCTGGCCCGCCTGCTCGACGAGCCGTCGTTCGCCGCCAACGCGGCGCTGATCCGCGGTGAAATCGAGGAAAATCCCAGCCCGCACGACATCGTTGCACGTCTGGAGAAGCTGGTTGCCGAAGGTAAGAACCGCCGCGCTGGGAAGTCTGACGGCCATCTGTGAGCAACGTATGGCCGGCAACATGGACGCCGAACGAGTCCCGAAATCAGATTCTCGTCCGGAATCCCCCAATGGAGTGTTGATCTCCCCAGATGTTTGCGCTCCAACCGCTTTCCGACGAAGATCGTGACGCCCGCTAAGCAACAGCGCACTACAAGTTGGAAAGGTACGTCATGCCGCGTCCGCAGCGGCTGTCCTGACCGCTTGCATCGCCATGCCACTCACTTCCTGCTCCGCTGGTGTCGAGAACACCGATTGATGACTCTGAAAGTCGGTGCGCTACCAGGGCGGGGTGGGTGTTCACGCCAGTTCGGCCGTCGTCCGAGGGAGAATTGTGACCGACTTGGCAACCCACAGCGAGATTTGGATCCGTCGCTTCCACCCGGCGCCCGGGGCTGGAACACGTTTGGTCGTGCTCCGCACGCAGGTGGTTCGGCCAGCTTCTACTTCCCGCTGTCCCGAGCGCTCGCGCCGCGGTTCGATGTGCTGGTGGGAGATGCCGACCCGAAGGTCACCCTGGAGGAGGCGGAAGCCTGGCGAGAGCACACCGAGGCTGAGGCCGATGTCCGTGTCTTCTCCGGCGGGCATTTCTTCAATGACCGAACGCCAGGACGAGGTGCTCGCGGTCATTACGGGCGGATCGCTTCGGTGATCCTCGCCAGGTCGCTGGACCAGACCGCGATGCCCCTGGGAGTCGGCGTGCACATCGTCACGGCAGTGAGGGATTGGGTATGAGCAGTTTTGCCGAAGCTGAGGCAAGTGCTGCTGCGCCGCTCAGCAGCAACAACACGCGGCGGTTCGTCGACTCTGCGCTGAGCGCTTGCAATGGCAGGTTTCCGACCACGCGTTTCCACTGCTGGCTGGCCGACCGGTTGGGCGAGAACAGCTTCGAGACCACTCGCATCCCGTTCGACCGCCTGTCGAAATGGAAATTCGATGCCAGCACTGAGAACCTGGTTCATGCTGATGGCAGATTTTTCACGGTAGAAGGCCTGCAGGTCGAGACCAACTATGGCGCGGCGACCTGCTGGCATCAACCGATCATCAACCAGGCTGAAGTAGGTATCCTCGGCATTCTCGTCAAGGAGATCGACGGCGTGCTGCACTGCCTCATGTCAGCCAAGATGGAACCCGGCAACGTCAACGTCCTGCAGCTCTCGCCGACGGTCCAGGCAACTCGGAGCAACTACACGCAGGCACATCGTGGCAGCGTTCCACCCTATGTGGACTACTTCCTCGGGCGGGGCCGCAGCCGCGTGCTGGTAGACGTGCTCCAGTCTGAACAGGGGGCCTGGTTCTACCGGAAACGCAACCGTAACATGGTGGTGGAAGTCGACGAGGAAGTGCCAGTCCTGCCCGACTTCTGCTGGTTGACCCTCGGCCAGGTGCTGGATCTCCTTCGTCAGGACAACATCGTCAACATGGACACCCGGACGGTGCTGTCTTGCATCCCGTTCCACGATTCCGCCACCGGGCCCGGACTAGCCGCCTCGGCGGAGCCCTTCCGGCAGGCGGTGGCCAGGTCGCTCTCGCACGGCATCGATTCGGCGAGTATTACCGAGGCGGTCGGTTGGTTCGAGGAAGCCAAGGCCCGCTACAGCTTGCGGGCAACGCGCGTTCCGCTCAGTAGGGTCGACAAGTGGTATCGCACCGACACCGAGATCGCCCACCAGGACGGCAAGTACTTCTCGGTGATCGCAGTGTCGGTGTCCGCGACCAATCGTGAGGTCTCCAGCTGGACTCAGCCGATGATCGAACCGCGAGAACCAGGTGAGATCGCACTGTTGGTCAAACGGATCGGAGGAGTGCTGCACGGTTTGGTCCGCGCTCGGGTAGAGGCTGGTTACAAGTCGACTGCGGAAATCGCTCCCACGGTCCAGTGCAGTGTGGCCAACTACCAAAGCACTCCGCGCAACGACTGGCCGCCGTTCGTGGACGACGTGCTCACCGCCGATCCCGAAACCGTGCGGTACGAATCGATCCTGTCTGAAGAAGGCGGTCGGTTCTACCAGGCGCAGAACAGGTACCGGATCATCGAGGTGCATGAGGACTTCGCGGCACGACCTCCGAGCGACTTCCGGTGGATGACCTTGGGCCAGTTGGGCGAGCTGCTCCGGAGCACCCACTCCTTGAACATCCAGGCGCGCAGCTTGGTTGCCTCCCTGCATAGCTTGTGGGCGTTGGGGCGATGACCAGCTCGATGCGAAAGCCGGTGCGCATCGGTGTGCTCGGGTGTGCTTCCTTCGCTTGGCGACGGATGCTGCCCGCGATGTGCGACGTGGCCGAAACAGAGGTGGTGGCGGTGGCGAGCCGTCATCCGGCGAAGGCCGAACGGTTCGCAGCACGATTCGAATGCGAGGCGGTGCTGGGTTACCAGCGGCTCCTGGAGCGGCCGGACATCGATGCCGTCTACGTGCCGTTGCCTCCTGGCATGCATGCAGAGTGGATCGGCAAGGCGCTTGAGGCAGGCAAACACGTGCTTGCCGAGAAACCGCTGACGACGACGGCGTCCGAAACCGCTCGCCTGGTCGGGCTGGCCCGGCGGAAGCACCTGCTGCTGCGGGAGAATTACCTGTTCCTCCACCACGGCCGGCACGACGTGGTCCGCGACCTGCTGCAATCCGAGGAGATCGGTGAGCTCCGGGAGTTCACCGCCGTGTTCGGGATTCCGCCGCTTTCCGACACGGACATCCGCTATCGCACCGAACTCGGTGGCGGGGCGTTGCTGGACATCGGTGTCTATCCCGCCCGTGCCGCTCGGCTCTTTCTCCTCGGTCCGCTCACGGTTGCCGGCGCAAGCTCGCACGAGGCTCATGAGTCGGGCGTCGACTTGTCGGGCAGCGTGCTGCTCCAATCGGAAGGTGGCGCCGTTGCCCACCTCGGATACGGTTTCGTGCACCACTACCGCAGCGCGTACGAGCTGTGGGGGAGTCGTGGACGAATCGTCATCGATCGGGCGTTCACTCCGCCCGCCGAGTGGCAGGCCGTGATCCGAATCGAGCGGAAGGGCGTTGTCGACGAGTTGTCCTTGCCAGCGGAAGATCAGGTTCGCAAGGCGGTCACCGCCTTTGCACGCGACATCAGAGCAGAGGCAGGCGTGGACGAACCTGCGGTGGCCGGAGATTCGGGCGAATCGATGATCCAGCAGGCCGCGCTGGTGGAGGCGATCGGTCAGGCCTGCCGGTGCGGGTCCACGTAGCCGTCCGGCATCCGCGGGTAGTAGTTCGCCTCGAAGCCTGACCGGGCATCCGGAAGCCGGCGGTGAAGCCGCTGGAGAGGCTCACCGCCATCCGCTCACCCGTCATCTCGCGGACCGCTGATCGCGGACGGCCCGGAGAAGTGCTCGTCGAACCAGGAGACGACCACTCGCGAGCTGGCCAGGGCAGCGGGGAAGTGAGCCAATCCGGAGAGCGGATGCCACCGCACCGGCGTACCCGCTGCGCGGTAGCTGTCCCGGAGTCGCTCGCCGAATGCGAACGGAACGATCTCGTCGTCCGTACTGTGGTAGACGAGCGTGGGGACCACCGGGCCGCCGTTCCTACCTGCGACGCTCTCCACCAGTCGTGCTCGCCATCGAGGGTGCTCGAAAAGGCCGGAAGTATCAAGGAAATCGCTCAGCTCGCGGCCGAGGAAGCGGGTGACGAGCTCCGGTGCGCCGAGCTCGCGCACTTGATCAACGGCGATACGACCCGCGTCGGTGAGCAGCTCGTCGAATGGCAGATCGGGGTAGGCGGCGGCATGCCCGACCAGGCCGGCCAGCACTGGCCCGGTGAACACCCCGTCATTTCGGTGGAGGATGTCCAGCAGATCGATCGGCACCGCACCTGCGGCCGCAGCGCGGATTGGCAATTCAGGGGCGTAGGTGGGGTGCAGTTCGCCGGCGAAGGCCGACGCTTGCCCACCCTGCGCATAGCCCCAGATGCCGACCGGGCAGTCGGTCCCCAGGCCCGAGCCCGGTAGCCGCTGCGCAGCGCGGGCGGCATCGAGCATGGCGTGTCCCTGCGGCCTGCCGACGGTGTAGGTGTGCGTTCCCGGAGTACCGAGGCCCTCGTAGTCGGTGATGACCACGGCCCACCCGCGGTCGAGCGCCACGGCGATCAGCTCGGTCTCCGGCTCGGTTCCGGTTCGGAGCAGGTAGGACGGGGCAACTTGGCTGCCGAGGCCGTGGGTGCCCACTGCGAAAGTGATGATGGGGCGATCTTCGCCCGGCCACGGGATGTTCGGCACCAGAACGGTGCCGGAGACGGCGTTCGGCCTGCCAATGGCGGAGTTGGACCGGTAGAGGATTTGCCAGACCTTGGCCGCGACGGGTTCGCCCGTGCTGCGCAGTGCCGTGACGGGCCGGGCCCTGATGAGCGTGCCCGGGGCACCCGGCGGCAGCGGCGTCGGCGGTCGGTAGAAGGGATCGTCCGCGGGTGCCCGCAGATCGTCGCCGACCAGGCTGGCGTGCTCGGAGGCCATCAGGACTGCTTCTTTCGCGCCTGCAGGAGCATGAAACCCATGCTTTCCTCGTTTCTGGCGTAATCCGGATGTTTCCGGTATTCCGCGACCGCGGCGATCAGCTGCGCTGGTCCCGGTCCGTGCTTCGCCGCGATGTCTCCCAAGTAGCGTTGCTGGTAGGTGCCGACAGCCGCAGGCTCGACGCCGGCGAGCTCATCGAGTTCCCGGAGCAACTCGTCGACATACCAGGAGACCATGCATCTGGTCTGCGCCGTGAGGTCGGTGACTTCGAGAATCTCGAACCCGGCTTCGCTTACCAGCGCGGTGAGGCTGTTCAAGGTATGGGCGGTCGTGCCGGTCCAAACCGCCGCGTACTCTTCCGGGAGTCGAGCACGAGTGATGATGTCCCCGAGGACGAACTGGCCGCCGGGTTCCAGGATTCGGTGGACCTCGCGGATCGCGGCAGCCTGGTCGACGATCTGTACCACGGACTGCATCGCCCATGCGGCGTGAAAGGAACCTTCCGGGTAGGGCAGCCGGGCGCCGTCGACTAGATCGAACCGAAGACTGTCGGCCAGTCCGGTCTCGTTGGCGAGCCTGGTAGCGGCGGCGAGATGTTCGGCGTTCACGGTGATTCCGGTGACTCGAACGCCTTTGGTGCGTGCCGCGCGGACTACGGGCTGCCCATTGCCACAGCCCAGGTCGAACAGGTGCGCTCCGGGGCGGAGCGCGGCCTTGTCGATGAACAGGTCGGTCAGGTGGTCGGCAGCGTCCGACCAAGGTGTGGCCCCGGCATCCTCCCGATACCCGCCCGCCCAGTATCCGTGGTGCAGGGCACGCCCTTGCGCCAACGCGTCGAAGATGGACTCCACCTGATCCGCGCTTGGAAAGGCCTGTGCGTTCGACCCTTTGCTGTTCACTTGTCCTCCGCGCTGTTCACGTCGGCCAGGTGCAAAATGTCGTCTAGACTCCTCGGCACCCAAGCAGGAACGGCGCCCTCGGCGTTGACGCCTTTCTCCAGGAACGCGATGTTGTGGTAGACGTGGAGGCCGACCACATTGCGTTCCAGGTAGCTCGGCTCGTACGAGCCCGCATGCGGCTGCTCCTCGTGTTGAACGCCTTCCAGCAGGTTCTTGAGCAGGCTGACCGTGGTGCCGGGCGCGGCCGGGGACTGCGCCTGCCCGCCGAATCCGGGAGCATAGGTCGTCCACAGATCCTCGATCACGTATACGCCACCGCTGCGCAACCGGGGAAACAGCGTTTCCAGGGACGTGCGCACATGTCCGTTGATGTGGCTGCCGTCGTCGATGATGATGTCGAACGGTCCGTACTCGTCGTCGACGGCGGCCAACTCCTCGGGCTTGCTCTGGTCGGCGCGGACGGTGTATAGCCGCTGCTGGTCGAGGAAGGACTTGTCGAAGACGTCCATCCCGAACACGAGGCCGCGGTGGAAGTAGCGCTTCCACATTTTCAGGGACTCGCCGCCGCCACCGTCGAAGTTGTAGCCACCGACACCGATCTCCAGGATGCGCACCGGGCGATCACGAAACTCGCCGAGATGTCGCTCGTACAGCGGGGTGAACCAGTGCAGACCGCCCCACTTGTCCGTGCGGTAGTGGGAGGCGAGCTGGTCGAGGTCGGGACGTCGGTGCCCGCAGCCGGCGACCACTGCGGAGATGGCTTGGAAGCCATCGGACAGTTCGGACGGGCCGGGTATCGAACCGGATGTGGTGGTTCGGAGGAAGTTGGTGCTCCTGGCACCGACGGCCCTCGGAGCTCCTGGGCCGAACAACTCGGCGATGAGATCGGTGAGCTCGTAACCGATCCGCAGCGGGACGTCTCCGACCGGTCGTTGCTCGGCCTTGATGAGCTCACCGGACTGTAGCTTCAGGACGAAGTCAACGGTCTCGACCCCGTGGGTGATCTGGACCGCGACCTCGGTCGGTTCGATGTCGGGGGCCGGTTCCGCGCGGAAGAGGATCTCCTCGATCAGCACGGGTGCGATCCTGGCCAGTCCGAGTTCGGTGGTCAGTTCGGCCAGACTCGCCGCACTGGATCCGGCGGCGAGGATGATGCGTTCCACGGTTTCGATCTCGTGCGTTGCGGACATCGTGACGGACTCCTCATGGCTGACCGGGTGAAAGCCGTTCCGGCGGTTTGATCGACAGGCCGTGCTGGAAGATGTTCTGTGGGTCCCACCGCGCTTTGGCCCGTTGCAGCCGCGGGTAGTTGTCCTTGTAGTACAGGTCGTGCCAGGCAACTCCGGAGGTGTTCCACAATGGATCGGCCAGGTCGGTGTCCGGGTAGTTGATGTAGGAGCCGTCGACACGGGTACCTGGCACCGGAACTCCGCCGGTTTCGGCGTACATCTCGCGGTAGAAACCACGAATCCAGGTCAGATGCCGCTCGTCCTCGGCGGGCTCCGACCAGTTCGTGACGAACAGCGCTTTGAGAACCGAGTCGCGCTGAGCGAGCGCTGTGGCCGACGGCGCCACGGCATTCGCCCTACCGCCGTAACCGAGCAGCAACAGCGCTGCTGCGGGGTTGTCGTATCCGGAGTCGGTCAGCCGCCGGTAAACCGTGGCTAGTTGCGCTTCGGACAGCCCGGTGCGCAAGTAGGCGGCCTTGACCTTGGTCCGCTGCCCGCTCGGCTCGCCGCCTTCGGCGAGCGATCCGGACACCTGGGTCGATCGCAACCACGGCAGGGTTTCCCGCAGCCCTTCGGCTGGAGTCACGCCGACCTGGTCGTTGATCGCCGATAGGTGTTCGGCCAAGGTGCGTTCCGCGTTCGGATCCGTGCCGTCCAGATGGATGTTCAGCGTGACGTAGCCGGCTTGGCGGTGTGCGCAGACGAGCGTGCTGAACAACCCGAGTTGCGTGGATTCCGGCGCGCTGTGCTGCTCGTACCAAGTGCCGAAGTTCCGTAGCAGGAGGGCGAATGACTGCTCTGTCAGTTCGCACCACGGCCAGTGGAACGATCGGAGCAGCACCGTCGCGGGCGGCCGTGGCAGGAGCTCCGAGGGGTCGGTGCTGACCACGTCCGGCGCTCGGAGCCAGAACCTGGTGACGACCCCGAAGTTGCCGCCACCACCACCGGTGTGCGCCCACCACAAGTCGTGACCGGCACCAATGGAATTCCGGTCGACCTCGACAATGTGCACTTCACCGGCCCGGTCGACCACGACGACCTCGACGCCTTGAAGGTAGTCGACGACCGAACCGAATCGGCGCGACAGCGGGCCGTATCCCCCGCCGGGGATGTGCCCGCCTGCGCCCACCCCGGGACATGCGCCGGTCGGGATCGTCACGCCCCAGTTCTTGAACAGGGTTCGGTATACCTGCCCGAGCGCGGCGCCCGCCTCGATCGCGAATGCCCCGCGCGTGCTGTCGAAGTACACGCGGTTGAGCTCGGAGAGGTCGACGAGCACCCGGATCGCCGGGTCCGCAACGAGATTCTCGAAGCAGTGCCCGCCGCTGCGCACCCCGACCCGCCTGCCGGTGCGCACGGCTTCGGCGACAGCGTGCACGACGTCTTCGGTGGAGCCGGCGATGTGGATGCGTTCGGGTTTTCCGGTGAAACGGGGGTTGTGCCCGACGACGAGGTCCGGATAACGAGGATCGCCGGGCTCGACGGTGATCTCTGTTCCTGGGGTTCGGCGATTCATGGTTGCTGGGTCATGGAAATCGGGCACCGCCCCTCCTTTGCTGACTGGTCCACTTTGTTCGCCCTCGGCCGAGATCATCCACGCGTCCGGGTGATTATCTGTGTGTTTCGGCTCATACGTGAAAGCTGGTCGCCTCCGCCGGCTCTACTTTGTGGATCGGTATCGCGGTGCGCATGGCGTCCTATGCGCAGGAACCGAAAAGGTGATGACTTTCCATGGGTGAGATCGCAGTTGCCCCCTGGTCGGTGGTGGAGCACTTGCTGCTCGCGGCGGGTGCGGGCACGGAGAGGCTCCAGGAAGCAGTGCAGGTGGCTGGACTGGAGGCGGTGGCCGACGCCATCGTCGACGAACTCGTCGTGCGTTGCGATCCGCTGTCGTTGGACGAGTCGGTGCGAATCGGCCTGGAGATCACTTCTGGCGCTCAGCTGGTCCGTAGAACCGTTGAGCTCGATCACGCAGGCCTGCGGCTCGCGGCGGTCGCCGAAGCACCTGCTGTTCTCCGGTTCGACGCGGTGGATCTGCTCGAAGGGCTCTTCGGCCCGGTTGACGGCAGGCGGCACAACAGCCGTGAAGTCCGTTGGTCGGACAGCATGACGCAGTTCTCCCCCGACCAGGGCCTGGCCGGCGCGCAGCGACTGCTGGCGTTCCGGAACAAGGTGTCCACCGCGGTGCACGCGGTGCTGGCCGCAGCCGCCACCAGGTGCTCGGACCTCGGTGAGCTGGCGGTCCGCTACGGATCCGACAAATGGGCGGACCTGCACTGGTACACCGAACACTACGAGCACCACTTCTCCCGATTCCAGGATGTCCCGGTGCGCGTGCTGGAAATAGGAATCGGTGGTTACCACGCACCCGAACTCGGTGGCGCTTCGCTGCGCATGTGGCAGCGGTACTTCCGGCGAGGTCTCGTGTACGGCCTGGACATTTTCGAGAAAGCCGGGAACGAAGGACACCGAGTGCGAAAGCTGCGAGGTGACCAGAGCGATGCGGAATTCCTGGCAGACATGGCGGGGAAGATCGGCCCGTTCGACATCGTCATCGACGACGGCAGCCATGTCAACGACCACGTCAAGAAGTCCTTCCATGCCCTGTTTCCGCACGTCCGCCCGGGTGGTTTGTACGTCATCGAAGATCTCCAGACGTCGTACTGGCCCGGCTACGGCGGCCGCGATACGGAACCCGCGGCCCAGCGCACCTCGATCGACATGCTCAAAGAACTGATCGACGGCCTGCATTATCAGGAGCGCGAATCGCGGCGCGGGACCGAGCCCTGCTACACGGAACGGAACGTGGCGGCCCTGCACTTCTACCACAACCTGGTATTCGTGGAAAAAGGGCTCAACGCTGAGCCTGCCGCGCCGGGGTTCGTGCCCCGGCAAGCGCTCGGCGTCGAGGACAGCTGAGCCGTTCACCAGCTGCGGCGCCAGTAGGCGCCCGTGCCGTCGATGTCGTGGATGGGTTCCGTGATCCCGAGTTCCGCGCGGAACCCCTTCACCGCGTCCTGGCAGGACGGCAGGACGTAGTCGTCGATGATGACGAATCCGCCCGGCGAGAGCTTCGGGTACAGGTTCCGCAAAGAGTCCATTGTGGATTCGTAGAGGTCGCCGTCGAGTCGCAGCACAGCGAGTTCCTGGATGGGGGCGGTGGGCAAGGTGTCCCGGAACCAGCCAGGGAGGAACCTGACCTGTTCGTCGAGCAGCCCGTAGCGGGCGAAGTTCTGCCGGACGGTCTCAAGCGGGACGCCAAGCACGTCGTTGTACTCGTGCAGCGCCATAGCCTGGTCCGACTCGTGGTCTTGCGCAGAGCTTTCCGGCATTCCCTGGAAAGAATCCACCACCCAGACGGTACGTCCGGTATCTCCGAATGCCTGGAGAACCGCGCGCATGAAGATGCATGCGCCGCCCCGCCAGACACCGGTCTCGGCGAAATCCCCGGGAACACCGTCTGCGAGCACGGCTTCCACGCAGTGCTGGAGGTTGTCCAGCCGCTCCAGACCGATCATCGTGTGCGCGACAGTCGGCCAGTCCGTGCCTTTGGCCCGAGCGGCCTGCCTGTAGTCGGTGTTGTCCTGCCAGACGTTCGTATGCGGCCGATCACCGTAGATCGTGTTGGTGAGTACCTTCTTGAGCAGGTCCAGGTACAACGCGTTCTGGGAGGGCATCGGTTCTCCGGATCCGTCTGTTCTCGGGTGAGCAGTTCGTCAGGCACCGATGGCCGCGGAGCTCTCCAGCGTCCGCACCAGCTCGGCGGGATTGGGCATGGCCGTGATCTCGTCGCTGAGTTTGGTTGCGGCAGCCGCGAAGCCGGTGTCGCCGAGCACTGTTGCGATGGAGCCGGTGAACTGTTCGTGGTCGGACTGGGCCTGCTCATCCGGCAAGCAGATGCCCGCCCCGGCAGCGGTGAGGTTGCGCGCGTAGTCGAACTGGTCGAAGTACTGGGGAAGCACGAGTTGCGGGATGCCGAGTCGGGTCGCGGTGAACGCCGTTCCCGAGCCGCCCGCGCAGATGACCAGCTCGCAGGTACGCAGGAACAGGTTGAGCGGGACCGATTCGGCGATCCGTGCGTTGTCCGGTAGGTCGGTGAGAAGTGCCCGGTGCTCAGGGGGAACGGCGATCACAGCCTCGACGCCGGGCAGCCCGGTGGCAGCCGCTACCGCGCGCAGCAGCGGAGCCGGTCCGGTGGCGTTCAGCACCATGCGGCCCATGCAGATGCAGACCCGCCGTGCTGAGGTGCGCGCCGCGCCCCAGGCCGGGAGTTCGCCGCTCCCGTTGTACGGCACGTACTGGACCGGAACGCCTCGCGGCGCGTCGCTTGCTTGCAGGCTAGGCGGGCAGGGATCGAGTATGAGCTCTGGAGTCGGCAGTCCGGCCAGTCCGTGGTGGCGGCACACCGGGTCGAGCAACTCGTGGGCTCGATCGCTGAAGGGGCCTGCGGTGGGGTCGACTCCCCAGCGGTGCAGCACGACCGGCAGGTCGAGCAATCCGCCGAGCACCCGGCCGATCAGCGCGCAGACGTCGACCAACAGCACTGACGGTCGCCAGGCCTCGGCCAGTCGAAGGTATTCGGGGAGCTGATCGAGCGAGCTCTGCACGACATAGGACGCGGTCTGTTCCCACAGTTGCCGGCCGGTCTCGGTGTCGCGCTGACCGAACGCCGGATTGGGAAAGCGCAGCCGCGTGGTGCTACCCGTGTCGCGGGTCTTGTCGTTCCCGCGGATCTCGGCCGTGGTGAGACCGGCGCCATGCGCGGTCGCCTGCAGCTCCGGTGGCGCGGCGACCAGAACCTCGTGCCCGGATGCTCGCAGCGCCCAGCACAGCGGCACCATTGCCATGAGATGCGTCGGATAGGGCAAGGGAACGACGAGTACGCGCATACTTCGGACCCCGGTCTCTTCCCCCGATTGGCGCAGCAACCCCTACTCCTGTTGGTCAGGAGTAGGAAAATGCGCTGCGTATGTCGATGGCCGTTGACGTCCAACGGACTTCCGGCGGCAATAATAGTGTGTCGCCGCAGGAGTGTCACGCCCCCATCGAGGATCTTTAGCTTGCCGCACCTGGTTTCACCCGTCTGAGTGAAATGCTTGAGCTTCGCTCGATCAGGGTGGGACAGACCTATACGCTGATCACCGTTGGCTCTGCGGGGATTCATGGGGAAAATTTGCGCTGGCTGTTCGCCTCCTGGCCGGATGGTTATTAGTTGTTACCGCCGCATGCGGCGGTAACCGCGAATTAACTGACGGCTAGTTTGCCTTCTTTTCTCTCTGTGTGTCTGCTCGGTGAAGAAAATTTCGAGAAGGTGAACGTTGCAGGGATCAGGCATACCGGTGTTGCCAGGTGGCGTGCCAACATCGCAGCAGGTCGGGCAGATGTATGACCTGGTCACCCCGTTGCTGAATTCGGTCGCGGGCGGCCCCTGCGCCATCCACCACGGCTACTGGGAGAACGACGGGCGGACTTCCTGGCAGCAGGCCGCCGACCGGCTCACCGATCTTGTCGCCGAACGGACCGCGCTCGATGGCGGCAATCGACTGCTGGATGTGGGGTGCGGCACCGGACAACCAGCGCTGCGCGTCGCGCGCGACAACGCGATCCGGATCACCGGCATCACGGTCAGCCAGGTGCAAGCTGCCATCGCCGTTGATTGCGCCCGCGAACGCGGACTAAGCCACCAGGTGGACTTCTCGTGCGTCGACGCCATGTCCCTGCCGTACCCGGACAATGCGTTCGACGCTGCCTGGGCCATCCAGTCGCTGTTGGAGATGTCGGAACCGGACCGTGCCATCCGGGAAATCGTTCGAGTGCTCAAACCCGGTGGCATCCTCGGAGTCACCGAGGTCGTCAAACGAGAAATAGGCAGCGGGATCCCGGTGTCCTGGGACATGTGGCCGACCGGCCTCCGGATCTGCCTGGCTGAGCAACTTCTGGAATCGCTGTGTGCAGCGGGTTTCGAAATCCTCGCTTGTGACGACGTGTCGTCGCGGACCCGGTACTTCATGCCGCAGTTCGCCGAAGCGCTCGCTGCGCACCAGCACGGGATCGCGGAAAGGTACGGGCCGGCTGTCGCCGACTGGGCCGCCGCGGTCTGCGATTACGAGAAATACGCCGACGACATGGGCTATGCGATTTTGACGGCGCGGAAGCCGGTCGGCTGAAGGTGTGCCGCAACTCGATGATATGCAGGCGCTCCGGAATCGCCGGTGGAGGCGCCGGAAGACGCCGAACTTGCTGATGGTGTGTCCAGGAATCGGAGGGGCAGTACCGAATGAGCGAAGCCGGGAACCTGATCGCCGTCGTCGGATTCTCCTGCCGCCTACCCCAGGCACCTGACCCGGCTTCTTTCTGGCGGTTGCTGCGCACCGGAACGGACGCCATCACCACCGTCCCGGAAGGGCGGTGGGGCGACCCGTTGCCCGGCCGGGATGCGCCCAAGGGCCCGGAATGGGGCGGCTTCCTGGCTGATGTCGACTGCTTCGATCCCGAGTTCTTCGGGATCTCGCCGCGAGAAGCGGCCGCCATGGACCCCCAGCAGAGGCTGGCTCTGGAGCTCGCCTGGGAGGCTCTCGAAGACGCCGGTATCCCCGCCGGCGAGCTGCGCGGCACTGCCGCGGGGGTGTTCATGGGGGCGATCTCTGACGACTACGCCGCCCTGCTTCGCAAGAGCCCGCCGGAAGTGGCTGCGCAGTACCGTCTCACCGGCACCCATCGAAGTCTGATCGCCAACCGCGTGTCCTACGTGCTCGGCCTGCGCGGGCCAAGCCTGACGGTGGATTCAGGTCAGTCCTCGTCCCTGGTCGGCGTGCATCTCGCCAGCGAGAGCCTGCGACGTGGCGAGTGCGCGATCGCTCTCGCCGGCGGCGTGAACCTCAACCTGGCTGCCGAGAGCAACAGAGCCCTGATGGACTTCGGCGCGCTCTCCCCGGACGGTCGCTGCTTCACCTTCGATGCGCGGGCGAACGGTTACGTCCGCGGCGAAGGCGGCGGCCTCGTCGTGCTGAAGAAGGCCGATCAGGCTCGCGCCGATGGCGACCGGATCTACTGCCTCATCCGCGGCAGCGCGGTCAACAACGACGGGGGCGGTGCTGGGCTCACGGCTCCGGCGGCAGACGCCCAGGCGGAGTTGCTGCGACAGGCATACCGGAACGCGGGTGTCGACCCGGCCGCCGTGCAGTACGTCGAGCTCCACGGCAGCGCGACCAGAGTCGGGGACCCCGTCGAAGCAGCAGCCCTCGGATCTGTCCTGGGTGTGGCAAGACGGCCCGGCGACAAGCTGCGTGTGGGGTCGGCGAAGACCAACGTCGGCCATCTGGAAGCAGCGGCGGGCGTCACCGGGTTGCTGAAGACCGCACTCAGCATCTGGCACCGCGAACTGCCGCCGAGTCTTCACTTCACCGCCCCCAACCCGGAAATCCCGCTGGACGAACTGAATCTACGCGTCCAGCGTGATCTGCGGCCGTGGCCGGAGAGCGAGGGCCCGCTGCTGGCCGGCGTCAGCGCCTTCGGAATGGGAGGCACGAACTGCCACCTGGTGCTCTCCGATTCGTCCCAGGTGGAGCGAAGGCGTAGTGGACCCGCTGAGGCGACCATGCCTTGGGTCTTGTCGGCCAGAACACCGGTCGCATTGCGTGCGCAGGCGGCGCGCTTGCACACGCACCTCAATACTGCCGGTCAAAGTCCATTGGACGTCGGCTACTCACTGGCGACCACTCGATCCGCGCTACCGCACCGAGCCGCGCTGGTCGCGGACGACGTACCGAAACTGCTCGCCGGGTTGAAGGCCCTCGCTGACGGCGACGACGCGCCCACGCTGTGCACGGGCACGACTTCCGGCGAGCGGGCAACAGTCTTCGTCTTTCCCGGACAGGGCAGCCAGTGGATCGGGATGGGTAGGCAGCTGCTCCAAACCTCCGAGGTTTTCGCGGCGTCCATGGCGGACTGCGCGGATGCGTTGGCGCCGCACCTGGATTGGTCCCTGCTGGATGTGCTGCGTAACGCGGCCGGCGCTTCGCAGCTTGATCGCGACGATGTCGTCCAGCCCGCACTGTTCGCCGTCATGGTCTCGCTGGCAGAGCTCTGGCGTTCGTGGGGCGTGCGTCCGGAGGCGGTCGTCGGGCACTCGCAGGGGGAGATCGCGGCGGCCTGCGTCGCCGGGGCCCTCTCCGTCCGCGATGCCGCAAGGGTAGTGGCGGTGCGCAGCAGGCTTCTGGCGGCGCTGGCGGGCAGAGGCGCGATGGCGTCGTTGCAGCATCCCGTTGAAGAGGTGCGACAAATCCTGTTGCCATGGCGCGATCGGATCGGCGTGGCGGGGGTGAACGGACCGTCGTCGACTCTGGTGTCGGGGGACCGGGAGGCGATGGCGGAACTGCTGGCCGAGTGCGCGCGCCGAGAGCTCCGGATGCGCCGGATTCCAGTTGAATACGCCTCCCATTCGCCGCACATCGAGGATGTCCGCGACGAGCTGCTGGCGCTGTTGGCGTCGATCGAACCCAGGACAGGGAACATCCCGGTCTATTCGACGACGACCGGGGAACTGCTGGACCGGCCGATGGACGCCGACTACTGGTACCGCAACCTTCGTCAACCGGTGCTGTTCGAAGCGGCGGTCGAGGCCCTGTTGAAGCGGGGGCACAACGCATTCATCGAGATCAGCCCGCACCCGGTGCTGACTGCGAGCATCCAGGAAACCGCCGCGCGAGCGGGGCGGGAGGTAGTGGCGCTCGGGACACTCCGCCGCGGCGAAGGTGGCCTGCGGCAGGCGCTGACGTCGCTGGCCAAAGCACACGTCCACGGAGTGGCCGCGAACTGGCACGCGGTCTTCGCCGGCACCGGGGCGCAGCGGGTCGACCTGCCGACGTACGCCTTTCAACGACAGCGCTACTGGCTGGACACGAAACCTTCCGACCTCGCCATGCCCGAGGGCGATGTGTCGACAGCGTTGCGGGAAAAACTGCGCTCCTCGCCGGGGGCGGACGTGGACTCAGCGACCCTCACAATTATCCGGGCACAGGCAGCCGTGGTACTCGGCCACTCCGATCCGAAAGAGATGGACTCGGATCGGACATTCAAAGACCTGGGCTTCGATTCCTCGACCGTGGTCGAGCTGTGCGACCGCCTCAACGCCGCCACCGGACTGCGCCTCGCGCCGAGCGTGGTTTTCGACTGTCCGACGCCCTACAAGCTCGCCCGCCAGGTACGGACGTTGTTGTTGGACGAGCCAGTCCCCACGACGTCACCCCGAACGGAGACCGAAGCGGACGAGCCTATCGCCGTGATCGGGATGGGCTGTCGGTTTCCGGGTGGCGTGTCCTCGCCCGAGGAGTTGTGGCAGCTGGTCGCTGCTGGACGGGACGTCGTGTCAGAGTTCCCGGCTGACCGAGGTTGGGACCCGGAGCGTGCGGGGACTTCGCACGTGCGCGCCGGCGGATTCCTGCATGGCGCCACGGATTTCGATCCCGGGTTCTTCGGGATTTCCCCGCGCGAGGCGTTGGCGATGGATCCGCAGCAGCGCTTGCTGCTGGAAATCGCCTGGGAGGCGATCGAACGAGGCGGGATCAACCCGCAGACCCTGCACGGAAGTCAAACCGGCGTCTTCGTCGGCGCAACCTCCCTGGATTACGGGCCACGCCTGCACGAAGCGTCCGACGAGGCGGCCGGCTACGTGCTCACCGGCAGCACCACGAGTGTGGCGTCGGGTCGGGTTGCGTATTCGTTTGGTCTTGAGGGTCCTGCGGTGACGGTGGATACGGCGTGTTCATCGTCGTTGGTGGCGTTGCATCTGGCGTGCCAGTCGTTGCGTTCGGGTGAGTGTGATTTGGCGTTGGCCGGTGGTGTGACGGTGATGGCCACGCCGGGGATGTTCGTGGAGTTTTCGCGTCAGCGGGGCTTGGCACCCGACGGTCGCTGCAAGTCGTTCGCGGAGGCCGCGGATGGCACCGGCTGGTCCGAGGGTGCCGGCCTGGTTCTACTGGAGCGGTTGTCGGATGCCCGGCGGAATGGGCATGACGTTTTGGCGGTGGTTCGTGGCAGCGCGGTTAACCAGGACGGCGCGTCGAACGGACTGACTGCTCCGAATGGCCCGTCGCAGCGGCGGGTGATCACCCAAGCACTCGCCAACGCGAAGTTGTCGGTGTCCGATGTGGACGCAGTGGAGGCGCACGGGACGGGCACCCGGCTTGGTGATCCGATCGAGGCGCAGGCGCTGATCGCCACTTACGGGCAGGGACGGGGTCCGGAACGGCCGTTGTGGTTGGGGTCGGTCAAGTCCAACATCGGTCATACGCAAGCGGCGGCCGGTGTTGCCGGTGTCATCAAGATGGTCATGGCGATGCGGTATGGGGAGCTGCCCGCCACGTTGCACGTGGACGAGCCCTCCTCGCAGGTGGACTGGTCTGCTGGGATGGTTCAGGTTCTGACCGAGCACGTGCCTTGGCCCGACAACAGCCGTCCTCGTCGGGTGGGGGTGTCGTCGTTCGGGATCAGCGGCACCAATGCGCACGTCATCCTCGAACAGTCTCCGACAGCGTCAAGTGAGTTCGTGGAGCACAGCGGACCTGATTCGGAATCTGCTGTGGATGTTCCGGTGGTTCCGTGGGTGGTGTCGGGCAAAACGCCGGAAGCGCTCAGTGCTCAGGCGGACAACTTGGTGTCCTATCTGGATGATCGCCCTAATGTTTCCGCGCTGAATGTGGCATATTCGCTGGCTTCCGAACGAGCCGCACTGGATGAGCGGGCGGTGGTGCTGGGGGCGGATCGTGAAGCGTTGTTGTCTGGACTGAAAGCACTGGCTGCCGGTCACGAGGATCCTGGTGTGGCGTCGGGATCCCTGGTTTCTGGTGGGGTTGGGTTTGTGTTCTCCGGTCAGGGTGGTCAGTGGTCGGGGATGGGCCGGGGGCTTTACCGGGCGTTTCCGGTGTTCGCTGCTGCCTTTGACGAAGCTTGTGCCGAACTGGATGCACATCTGGGCCAGGAAGTGGGGGTTCGGGATGTGGCGTTCGGTTCCGATGCGCAGTTGCTGGAGCGGACGTTGTGGGCGCAGTCGGGTTTGTTCGCGCTGCAGGTAGGTTTGCTGAGGCTGTTGGGTTCATGGGGTGTTCGGCCGGGTGCGGTGCTGGGGCATTCGGTGGGCGAGTTGGCAGCGGCGCACGCGGCGGGTGTGTTGTCGTTGCCGGATGCAGCTCGGTTGGTGGCGGGTCGTGCCCGGTTGATGCAGGCGATGCCGGATGGCGGTGGCATGCTCGCGGTGGCTACAAGTGAGACCCAGGTCGAACCTATGCTGGATGGAGTGCGGGACCGGATCGGGATCGCGGCGATCAACGCTCCGGAATCGGTCGTGCTCTCCGGTGACCGCGAACTACTCGCCGAAGTCGCTGATCAGCTGAACGATCAAGGGTGCCGGACACGATGGTTGCAGGTGTCTCACGCTTTCCATTCGTATCGGATGGAACCGATGCTCGACGAGTTCGCCCAGATCGCAGGCAGCGTGGATTTCCGGCGTTGCGAACTGCCTATCATCTCGACCCTGACAGGAAACCTCGATGACGTCGGCGTGATGGCTACGCCGGAGTATTGGGTGCGTCAGGTGCGTGAGCCCGTCCGCTTCGCCGATGGTGTCCAGTCGCTCGTCGAGCAAGATGTGGCTACTGTTGTCGAGCTTGGCCCTGATGCGATTCTGTCGGCTCTGATTCCTGATTGTCATTCCTGGGGTGATCAGACTGTGCCGATTCCGTTGCTGCGCAAGGACCGCGCTGAACCCGAAACTGTGGTCGCCGCGGTGGCGCGGGCGCACACGCGTGGTGTTCAGGTCGATTGGTCGGCGTTTTTCGCTGGTACCGGGGCTGGGCGGGTCGAGTTGCCGACGTATGCCTTCCAGCGGCAGCGGTATTGGCTGGAGTCATCGGTTTCCGGTGATGTGACAGGTATCGGTCTGGCTGGGGCGGAGCATCCGTTGCTGGGGGCCGTGGTTGTGTTGGCCGACGGTGATGGGATGGTGTTGACCGGTCGGTTGTCGGTGGGGACGCATCGGTGGCTGGCCGAGCATCGTGTGCTGGGGGAGGTCGTGGTTCCCGGCACGGCTATCCTGGAGATGGTCTTGCATGCGGGGGCGCGGGTTGGTTGTGGCCGGGTGGAGGAGCTCACCCTGGAAGCACCGCTGGTGGTGCCCGAACGCGATGCCATCGAAATCCAGCTGCTGGTGAACGCGCCCGACGACAAGGGTCGGCGGTCCGTGTCGCTGCATTCCCGCCCGGCCGGTGGGTCTGGGGGTGGGGGTTGGACGCGGCACGCCACGGGCGAACTCGTCGTCGCCGGCACGGGTGGTGGGGCGGTTACTGGTTGGTCGACTGAGGGTGCCGAGCCGGTTGCTCTCGGTGAGTTTTATGTCGTTCAGGCGGGGAACGGGTTCGAGTATGGGCCGTTGTTCCAGGGGCTTCGGGCGGCGTGGCGTCGTGGTGGCGAGGTTCTCGCGGAGGTCGCCCTGCCGGCAGCGGCTGGTGCGATGGCGGGGTTCTTGATCAATCCGGCGTTGCTGGATGCCGCCTTGCAGGCGTCCGCGCTGGGTGACCGTCCGGCGGAGGGTGGTGCGTGGCTGCCGTTCTCTTTTACCGGGGTAGAACTTTCCGGTCAGGGTGGGACGATCAGCAGGGCACGGGTGGAGTCTACGCGACCCGATGCGGTGTCGGTGGCTGTGATGGATGAGGGTGGGCGGTTGCTCGCCTCGATCGATTCTCTCCGGTTGCGGCCGGTGTCGTCGGTGCGGTTGGCGAATCGGGACGTTGTCGGTGACGCGCTGTTCGAGGTGACTTGGGAGCCGGTGGCGACGCGGTCGACGGTATCGGGTCGCTGGGCGTTGCTTGGTGATGCTGTCGGCGGCATGGCCGGTCTCATTGGGCTCGCACCAGGTTCCGTCGATCGTTGTGCGGGTCTGGCTGAGCTCGCGGGGAACCTTGATTCCGGTGCGCTGGTTGCTGATGTCGTGGTTTATTGCGCCGGTGAACAGGCGGATCCCGACGCCGGCGTGGCGGCACTCGCGGAGACCCGGGAGATGCTGGCCCTGGTCCAGTCGTGGTTGGCCGAGGAGCGGTTGGCCGGGTCACGTCTGGTGGTGGTGACGTGTGGCGCGGTGACGACGGCTGCGGGTGACGGCGCATCAAAGCTGGCGCATGCGCCGTTGTGGGGGTTGTTGCGTTCAGCGCAGTCGGAGAACCCGGGCCGGTTTGTGCTGGTCGATGTGGACGGTACCGCCGAGTCGTGGCGCGCGTTGCCGAGTGCGGTGGGGTCGATGCAACCGCAGTTGGCCGTGCGTAAGGGTGTGGTGACAGTGCCGCGTGTGGCGTCGGTTCCGGGGCCGGTCGAGGTGCCCGCGGTGGTGGCCGGTCCCGACCGGACGGTGCTGATTTCCGGTGGCACGGGTCTGTTGGGTGGCGTGGTGGCACGCCACCTGGTGGCCGAGCGCGGTGTTCGTCGAGTGGTGTTGACGGGCCGTCGTGGCTGGGATGCTCCCGGAATCACCGAGTTGGTGGGTGAGCTGGAGGGTTTCGGTGCGGTGGTCGATGTGGTGGCGTGCGACGTTGCGGATCGTGCTGGTCTGGAGGGGTTGCTGGCGGCGGTCCCGGCGGAGTTTCCGCTGTGTGGTGTGGTGCATGCCGCGGGTGTGCTGGCTGACGGGGTGATCGAGTCGTTGACACCGGAGGACGTGGGGGCGGTGTTCGGTCCGAAGGCGGCGGGGGCGTGGAACCTGCACGAGCTGACTCGGGATATGGACTTGTCGTTTTTCGCGTTGTTCTCCTCGCTGTCCGGGGTGACCGGCGCCGCGGGTCAGGGTAATTATGCGGCGGCGAACACGTTCCTGGACGCATTGGCGCATTACCGGCGGGCGCAGGGATTGCCTGCGGTGTCGTTGGCGTGGGGCTTGTGGGAGCAGTCGAGCGGGATGACCGGGCGGCTCAGTGATGTCGACCGGAGCAGGATCGCCCGCTCCAGTCCACCGTTGTCCACCAAGGATGGTTTGCGGCTGTTCGATGCCGGGCTGGCGTTGGATCGGGCAGCGGTGGTTCCGGCGAGGTTGGACAGGGCCTTCCTGGCCGAGCAGGCCCGGTCGGGAACGCTACCCGCGATGCTGACGGCACTGGTACCTACCATCACCTCTATCAGGCGCAGTAGTGGCACCGACCTCGCGGACGAGGACGCCTTGCTTGGGGTGGTGCGGGAGCACGCCGCGAGGGTGCTGGGGTATTCGGGTGCGGCCGAGGTCGGGGTCGAGCGTGCTTTCCGGGATCTGGGCTTTGATTCGTTGTCTGGTGTGGAGTTGCGTAATCGGCTGGCCGGGGTGCTGGGAGCCCGGCTGCCGGCAACCGCCGTATTCGACTACCCGACGCCGCGGGCGTTGGCCCGGTTCCTGCACCAGGAACTGGCAGGCGAGGTCGGGACGACGCCGGCGCCGGTGACGACCACGACCGCGAGCGTCGAAGACGATCTCGTCGCGATAGTCGGGATGGGGTGTCGTTATCCGGGTGGGGTGTCCTCACCGGAGGAGCTTTGGCGTTTGGTGGCCGGGGGCGTGGATGCGGTCGCGGACTTCCCGGACGATCGCGGCTGGGATCTGGCCGGATTGTTCGATCCAGATCCCGATCGTTTCGGGACTTCGTATGTGCGTGAGGGCGGGTTCCTGCGGGACGCGGCGGAGTTCGATGCCGCGTTTTTCGGGATTTCTCCGCGTGAGGCACTGGCGATGGACCCGCAGCAACGGTTGCTGCTGGAGCTGTCCTGGGAGGCCGTTGAACGCGCTGGGATCGATCCGGGGTCGCTGCGCGGGAGCCGGACGGGTGTGTTCGCGGGGCTGATGTATCACGACTACGCCGGACGGTTCGCGGCCGGAGTGCCGGAGGGCTTCGAAGGCTATCTCGGTAATGGCAGCGCGGGCAGTGTGGCCTCGGGCCGGGTCGCGTATTCGTTCGGTTTCGAGGGTCCTGCGGTGACGGTGGACACGGCGTGTTCGTCATCGCTGGTGGCGTTGCACCTGGCAGGTCAATCACTGCGTTCCGGTGAGTGTGATCTCGCCCTTGCCGGTGGCGTGACGGTGATGGCCACCCCGGCGACGTTTGTGGAGTTCTCCCGTCAGCGGGGTCTGGCACCGGATGGGCGCTGCAAGTCGTTCGCGGAGGCCGCGGACGGGACCGGCTGGGGCGAGGGTGCTGGCCTAGTGCTGTTGGAGAGGTTGTCGGATGCCCGTCGTAATGGGCATCGGGTGTTGGCGGTGGTTCGTGGGTCGGCGGTGAATCAGGACGGCGCGTCAAACGGACTGACCGCGCCGAATGGTCCCTCGCAGCAAAGGGTGATCACCCAAGCACTCACGAGTGCGGGGTTGTCCGTGTCCGATGTGGATGCTGTGGAGGCGCACGGGACCGGGACCAGGCTTGGTGATCCGATCGAGGCACAGGCATTGATCGCCACCTATGGCCGTGATCGTGATCCTGACCGGCCGTTGTGGTTGGGGTCGATGAAGTCCAACATCGGTCACACACAGGCAGCGGCGGGTGTTGCCGGTGTGATCAAGATGGTGATGGCGATGCGCCACGGGGAGCTGCCGCGCACATTGCACGTCGGCGAGCCCACGTCGGAGGTGGATTGGTCGGCAGGTTCGGTCCAGCTCCTCACGGAGAACACGCCCTGGCCCGACAGCGGCCATCCTCGTCGGGCGGGAGTGTCGTCGTTCGGGATCAGCGGCACCAACGCACACGTCATCCTCGAACAGTCTCCGACAGCGTCAAGTGAGTTCGTGGAGCACAGCGGACCTGATTCGGAATCTGCTGTGAATGTCCCTGTGGTTCCGTGGGTGGTGTCGGGCAAAACACCCGAAGCGCTCAGTGCTCAGGCGGACACCTTGGTGTCCTATCTGGACGATCGATCTGATGTCTCCTCGCGGGATGTTGGGTATTCGCTGGCGATGACGCGTTCGGCGCTGGATGAGCGGGCGGTGGTGCTGGGGTCGGACCGTGAAACGTTGTTGTCCGGGTTGAAAGCACTGGCTGCCGGTCATGAGGCCACTGGGGTGGTTACGGGATCTGTGGGTTCTGGCGGCCGGCCCGGTTTTGTGTTCGCCGGTCAGGGTGGTCAGTGGTTGGGGATGGGCCGGGGGCTTTACCGGGCGTTTCCGGTGTTCGCTGATGCCTTTGACGAAGCTTGTGCCGGACTGGATGCGCATCTGGGGCAGAAAGTGGGGGTTCGGGATGTGGTGTTCGGTTCCGACGCGCAGTTGCTCGATCGGACGTTGTGGGCGCAGTCGGGTTTGTTCGCGTTGCAGGTTGGTTTGCTGAAGTTGTTGGGTTCGTGGGGTGTTCGGCCTGTTGTAGTGCTGGGCCATTCGGTCGGGGAGCTAGCAGCGGCGTTCGCCGCCGGTGTGCTGTCGATGGCGGAGGCGGCTCGGTTGGTGGCCGGTCGTGCCCGGTTGATGCAGGCGTTGCCGTCTGGCGGTGCCATGCTCGCGGTGGCGACAAGTGAGACCCAGGTCGAACCTTTGCTGGATGGAGTGCGAGACCGGATCGATATCGCGGCGATCAACGCTCCGGAATCGATCGTGCTCTCCGGTGACCGCGAACTACTCACCGAAGCCGCTGATCAGCTGCACGATCAAGGGTGCCGGACACGGTGGTTGCAGGTGTCACACGCCTTCCATTCGCCCCAGATGGATCCGATGCTGGACGAGTTCGCCGACATCGCACGAACCGTGGATTTCCGGGGTTCCGAACTGCCGGTCGTGTCGACGCTGACTGGTGCGCTCGATGACAGCGGCCTGATGGCTACACCAGAGTATTGGGTGCGTCAGGTGCGAGAGCCCGTCCGCTTCGCCGACGGGGTTCGGGCGCTCGTCGAGCACGATGTGGCCACTGTTGTCGAGCTCGGCCCGGACGGGGCGTTGTCAGCGCTGATCCAGGAATGTGCAGCCGAATTCGATCAGTCCAGAAGGGTGGCCGCGGTTCCGGCGATGCGCCGGAGCCAGGACGAGGCGCAGAAGGTGATGACGGCCCTGGCGCAGGTCCATGTGCGTGGTGGTGCGGTGGACTGGCGGTCAGTTTTCGCTGGTACGGGGTCGAAGCAGGTCGAGCTGCCGACGTATGCCTTCCAACGACAGCGGTACTGGCTGAATGCGGTGCATGAATCTTCTGCCGGCGACATGGGTCGGCGTATTGAAACGGAATTCTGGAGCGCTGTCGAGCACGAAGATGTGACATCGCTTGCAAACATATTGGGTATTGTGGACGACGGCGCTGCCGTGGATTCCTTGCGAAACGCCCTTCCGGTGTTGGCCGGCTGGCAGAGAACCCGTAATGACGAGTCGATTATGGATCGGCAGTGTTACCGAATCGGCTGGAGGCAGGTAGCCGGACTCCCGCCAAGGGGAACCGTCTTCGGCACTTGGCTGGTCTTCGCACCCCATGGCTGGTCCGGCGAACCGCAGGTGGCGAACTGCGTTGCGGCATTGCGGGCAAGCGGTGCCTCGGTGGTGTTGGTGGAAGCTGATCCCGACCCGGTCGTCTTCGGCGACCGGGTACGGACCCTGTGTTCGGACTCTCCGGATCTTGTTGGCGTTTTGTCAATGCTGTGCTTGGAAGAATCGGCGATTCCGGGATTTTCTGCGGTGTCACGGGGTTTTGCGTTGACCGTGGAGTTGGTGCGGGCTTTGGCGGCCGCTGGTGCGGATGCCCGGTTGTGGTTGCTGACGTGTGGTGGCGTGTCGGTGGGGGATGTACCGGTTCGTCCAGAGCAGGCATTGGTGTGGGGGTTGGGGCGTGTTGCGGGGTTGGAGCATCCGGACTGGTGGGGCGGCTTGATCGATATTCCGGTCTTGTTCGACGAAGATGCTCAAGAGCGCTTGTCGATTGTGCTGGCAGGTCTCGGTGAGGAAGAGGTCGCGATCCGTTCTGACGGCGTGTTCGCACGTCGGTTGGTACGCCATGGTGTCTCGGCTGGTGTGAAGAAGGCGTGGCGCCCCCGGGGATCTGTACTGGTGACGGGCGGCACGGGTGGTTTGGGGGCGCACGCTGCTCGCTGGTTGGCCGACGCCGGAGCCGAACATGTGGTGATGGTGAGTCGACGCGGAGAGCAGGCACCGAGTGCGGAGAAATTGCGGACGGAACTGGAGGATCTGGGTACTCGGGTGTCGATCCTGTCATGCGATGTGACCGATCGCGAAGCACTGGCCGAAGTGTTGAAAGCCCTTCCGGCTGAATATCCATTGACTGCGGTAGTGCATACGGCAGGCGTGATCGAGACTGGTGATGCGGCGTCAATGAGCTTGGCTGATTTCGATGACGTGTTGTCCGCAAAGGTGGCTGGTGCCGCGAATCTGGATGCCTTGCTGGCCGATGTGGAATTGGACGCGTTCGTCTTGTTCTCATCGGTGTCGGGAGTTTGGGGCGCTGGGGGACAGGGGGCTTACGCGGCGGCGAATGCCTATCTGGATGCGCTGGCGGAAGAGCGTCGGTCGCGAGGGTTGGTCGCGACCGCGGTGGCGTGGGGGCCGTGGGCCGGCGAGGGGATGGCCGCCGGCGAAACAGGAGACCAGCTGCGTCGATACGGCCTTTCCCCAATGGGTCCGCAGTACGCCATCGCCGGAATTCGGCGGGCAGTGGAACAGGACGAAATTTCCCTGGTAGTGGCCGACGTCGATTGGGCACGTTTCAGCGCGGGATTCCTGGCGGCTAGGCCGCGGCCACTGCTGAACGAACTGACCGAGGTCAAGGAACTCCTCGTCAATGCTCAGTCCGAGGTGGGAGTCGTTGCCGAGGCGTCGGTGGCATGGCGGCAGCGATTGGCCGCAGCACCGAGGCCGGCACAGGAACAGCTGATCCTGGAGCTGGTACGCGGCGAAACGGCTCTGGTACTGGGACATCCCGGAGCAGAGGCCGTTGCACCGGAACGAGCTTTCAAGGACAGCGGATTCGACTCGCAGGCCGCGGTCGAACTCCGCGTTCGGCTCAATCGAGCCACCGGCCTCCAGTTGCCATCGACAATTATCTTCAGCCATCCCACGCCTGCAGAACTGGCTGCGGAGCTGCGGGCGAGGCTCCTCCCCGAGTCCGCAGGAGTAGACATTTCCGAGGAGGACGAGGCGCGAATCAGAGCGGCACTGACGTCGATCCCGTTCGCGGCCTTGCGCGAGGCAGACTTGGTGAATCGCCTGCTCGCCCTTGCCGGACACCCAGTCGACTCCGGCAGCTCCCCGGACGATGCGGTCGCGACCTCGATCGATGCGATGGATGTAGCCGACCTCGTCGAAGCAGCGCTGGGCGAACGCGAGTCCTGAGACCGCAGACCTGGGAGATCACGGTGACCACCAGTTACGAAGAAGTTGTCGAGGCACTGCGAGCATCGCTCAAGGAGAACGAACGCCTCCGGCGCGGCCGGGATCGATTCGCCGCGGAGAAGGGCGATCCCATCGCGATCGTGGCGATGAGTTGCCGTTACCCCGGTCAGGTCTCCTCGCCGGAGGACTTGTGGCAACTGGCCGCCGGCGGTGTGGACGCGATCTCCGAAGTCCCGGGGGATCGCGGTTGGGACCTAGCCGGCGTGTTCGATCCGGACTCCGATCGTCCTGGCACATCGTATGCCTGTGCGGGCGGTTTCCTTCAGGGCGTGTCGGAGTTCGATGCGGGCTTCTTCGGGATTTCTCCGCGTGAGGCGTTGGCGATGGACCCGCAGCAGCGGTTGCTGCTGGAAGTCGCGTGGGAGGTCTTCGAGAGGGCTGGGCTGGAGCAGCGGTCGACACGTGGTTCCCGCGTTGGCGTGTTCGTCGGTACCAATGGCCAGGACTACGCGTCGTGGTTGCGGACGCCGCCGTCTGAGGTGGCAGGTCATGTGCTGACGGGCGGCGCGGCAGCGATTCTTTCGGGTCGGGTTGCGTATTCGTTCGGGTTCGAGGGTCCTGCCGTGACGGTGGATACGGCGTGTTCGTCGTCGTTGGTGGCGTTGCACCTGGCGGGTCAAGCACTGCGCGCTGGTGAGTGCGACCTCGCCCTTGCCGGTGGCGTAACGGTGATGTCGACGCCGAAGGCGTTCCTGGAGTTCTCCCGCCAACGTGGTCTCGCGGCTGACGGGCGGTGCAAGTCGTTCGCGGCGGCGGCGGATGGTACTGGGTGGGGCGAGGGTGCCGGACTGTTGTTGCTGGAGCGGCTGTCCGACGCTCGTCGAAACGGACACCGGGTGTTGGCAGTGGTGCGAGGTAGCGCTGTGAACCAGGACGGTGCCTCCAACGGGCTGACCGCACCGAACGGTTCTTCCCAGGCGCGGGTGATCACCCAGGCGTTGGCAAGTGCGGGGTTGTCGGTGTCTGATGTGGACGCAGTGGAGGCGCATGGCACGGGCACGCGGCTTGGTGATCCGATTGAGGCGCAGGCTCTGATCGCCACCTATGGCCGTGATCGTGATCCTGCTCGGCCGTTATGGTTGGGTTCGGTCAAGTCGAACATCGGTCATACGCAGGCGGCGGCGGGTGTGGCCGGCGTGATCAAAATGGTGATGGCGATGCGGCACGGGCAGCTGCCGCGCACGTTGCACGTGGACGCGCCGTCGCCGGAGGTGGATTGGTCGGCAGGGACGGTCCAACTCCTTACGGAGAACATGCTTTGGCCCGAGAGCGGTCGTGTTCGCCGGGCGGGGGTGTCGTCGTTCGGGATCAGCGGCACCAACGCGCACGTCATCCTTGAACAGCCCACGGGCGAGACGCGTCAGTCAGCGGGGCCGGATTCGGGCTCTGTCGTGGATGTTCCGGTGGTGCCGTGGATGGTATCGGGCAAAACACCGGATGCGCTCGGCGCCCAGGCGGACACATTGATGTCCTATCTGGATGATCGTGTTGACGTCCCTTCGCTGGATATTGCGTATTCGCTGGCGATGACGCGTTCGGCGCTGGATGAGCGGGCGGTGGTCCTGGGTCCGGACCGCGAAACGTTGTTGTCCGGGTTGAAAGCGCTGTCTGCCGGGCATGAGGCTTCTGGGGTGGTTACGGGATCTGTGGGGACTGGGGGACGCATCGGGTTTGTGTTTTCCGGTCAGGGTGGTCAGTGGCTGGGGATGGGCCGGGGGCTCTATAGGGCTTTTCCGGTGTTCGCTGCTGCCTTTGACGAAGCTTGTGCCGAGCTGGAGGCACATCTGGGCCAGGAGGTTGGGGTTCGGGATGTCGTGTTCGGTTCGGATGCGCAGTTGCTGAATCGGACGTTGTGGGCGCAGTCGGGTTTGTTCGCGTTGCAGGTCGGTTTGCTGAAGTTGCTGGATTCGTGGGGTGTTCGGCCGAGTGCGGTGCTGGGCCATTCGGTGGGTGAGTTGGCGGCGGCGTTCGCGGCGGGTGTGTTGTCGTTGTCGGATGCGGCTCGGTTGGTGGCGGGTCGTGCCCGGTTGATGCAGGCGTTGCCGTCAGGCGGTGGGATGTTGGCGGTGGCTGCTGGCGAGGAGCAACTGCGGCCGTTGTTGGCCGATCACGGTGATCGTGTGGGGCTCGCTGCGGTCAACGTTGCGGAGTCGGTGGTGCTCTCCGGTGATCGGGATGTGCTCGATGACATTGCCGGGCGGCTGGACGGGCAAGGGGTTCGGACACGGTGGTTGCGGGTTTCGCATGCGTTTCATTCGTATCGGATGGACCCGATGCTGGACGAGTTCGCCGAAATCGCACGAGCCGTGGACTACCGGCGTTGCGAACTGCCGATCGTGTCGACCCTGACGGGAAAACTCGATGACGCTGGCAGGATGAGCGGTCCCGACTACTGGGTGCGTCAGGTGCGCGAGCCCGTCCGCTTCGCCGACGGTGCCCAGGCACTCGTCGAGCACGACGTGGCCACCATAGTCGAGATCGGTCCGGACGGGGCGTTGTCGGCGCTGATCCAGGAATGTGTGGCCGCATCCGATCAGTCCAGAAGGGTGGCCGCGGTCCCGGCGATGCGCAGGAACCGGGACGAAGCACAGAACTTGACAACAGCCCTGGCGCAGGTCCATGTGCGTGGTGGTGCGGTGGACTGGCGGTCGTTTTTCGCCGGTACGGGGGCGAAGCAAGTCGAGCTGCCCACCTATGCCTTCCAGCGGCAGCGGTACTGGCTGGAGCCATCGGATTCCGGTGATGTGACAGGTGCCGGTCTGGCCGGGGCGGAGCATCCACTGTTGGGTGCTGTGGTGCCGGTCGCGGGTGGTGATGAGGTGTTGCTGACCGGCAGGATTTCGGTGGGGACCCATCCGTGGCTGGCCGAACACCGGGTGCTGGGCGAAGTGATCGTCCCGGGCACCGCGTTGCTGGAGATCGCCTTGCATGCGGGGGAACGTCTTGGTTGTGAACGGGTGGAAGAACTCACCCTGGAAGCACCGCTGGTCCTTCCGGAGCGCGGGGCGATGCAGGTTCAGCTGCGAGTGGGTGCGCCCGAGAATTCCGGACGCAGGCCGATGGTGCTCTACTCGCGCCCCGAAGGGGCGGCGGACCATGACTGGACACGGCACGCCACGGGCCGGTTGGCGCCAGGCGGCGGAGAGGCGGCCGGAGACCTGGCCGACTGGCCGGCTCCTGGTGCGCTGCCGGTCGACCTCGACGAGTTCTATCGGGACCTCGCTGAGCATGGCCTGGAGTACGGCCCGATCTTCCAAGGGCTCAAGGCGGCCTGGCGGCAAGGGGACGAGGTGTACGCCGAAGCCGCGCTGCCAGGAACAGAAGACTCCGGTTTCGGGGTGCATCCGGCATTGCTGGACGCGGCTCTGCACGCAACGGCTGTCCGGGACATGGATGGCGCATGGTTGCCATTCCAGTGGGAAGGTGTGTGCCTGCACGCCAGGGCCGCGTCGGCTTTGCGGGTCCGCGTGGTCCCGGCTGGTGACGATGCCAAATCCCTGCTGGTGTGCGATGGCACCGGTCGACCGGTGATCTCGGTGGACCGGCTCGTGTTTCGGTCGGCTGCGGCCGGGCGGACCGGTGCGCGCCGACAGGCCCATCGAGCTCGGTTGTACCGGTTGGGCTGGCCAACGGTTCAACTGCCGACATCCGCTCAGCCCCCGTCCTGCGTGCTTCTCGGCACCTCGGAAGTGTCCTCTGACATGCAGGTGTATCCGGACCTCCGGTCGTTGACGGCCGCGTTGGATGCCGGTGCCGAACCACCCGGCGTCGTCATCGCACCCACGCCCCCCGGCGGTGGACAAACAGCGGATGTCCGGGAGTCGACTCGGCATGCACTCGACCTGGTACAAGGCTGGCTTGCCGATCAGCGACTCAACGATTCCCGATTGTTCCTGGTGACACGGGGAGCAGTGGCCGTGGAGCCCGGCGAACCCGTGACCGATCTGGCGCAGGCCGCGCTCTGGGGACTGTTGCGTTCGACGCAGACCGAACACCCTGATCGCTTCGTCCTCGTCGATGTGGCTGAGCCCGCGCAACTCCTCCCCGCCCTGCCGGGGGTGCTGGCCTGCGGCGAGCCTCAGCTCGCACTGCGACGTGGCGGCGCACACGCGCCCAGACTGGCTGGACTGGGCGGCGATGACGTCCTGCCCGTGCCGGACAGCATGGGGTGGCGATTGGAGGCCACGAGCCCAGGAACTCTGGATGGCTTGGCATTGCTGGACGAACCGGCGGCCACGGCATCGCTGGGTGACGGGCAGGTCAGGATTGCGATGCGCGCTGCCGGGGTGAACTTCCGGGATGCGCTCATCGCGCTCGGCATGTATCCCGGTGCGGCTTCGCTGGGCGGTGAGGGGGCCGGGGTCGTGGTGGAGACCGGCCCCGGCGTCACCGGCCTGGCACCCGGCGACCGGGTGATGGGGATGATCCCGAAGGCGTTCGGGCCGCTCGCAGTCGCCGACCATCGCATGGTGACGAGGATTCCCGCTGGTTGGAGCTTCGCGCAGGCCGCATCGGTGCCGATCGTCTTTCTCACCGCCTACTACGCGCTGGTTGATCTCGCCGGGTTGAGACCAGGGGAGTCGCTGCTGGTTCATTCGGCCGCCGGTGGGGTGGGCATGGCCGCGATCCAACTCGCCAGGCACCTCGGTGCAGAGGTGTACGCCACCGCAAGCGAGGACAAGTGGCAAGCCGTGGAGCTGACACGAGAACGCCTCGCTTCGTCGCGGACGTGCGATTTCGAGAAGCAGTTCCTCGGGGCGACCGGCGGACGCGGCGTCGACGTCGTGCTCAACTCCCTCGCCGGGGACTTCGCCGATGCGTCCCTGCGAATGCTGCCGCGCGGTGGCCGTTTCCTGGAGTTGGGGAAGACGGATGTTCGTGACCCCGTCGAGGTCGCCGATGCGCATCCGGGCGTGTCCTACCAGGCGTTCGACACCGTAGAGGCCGGCCCGCAGCGAATCGGCGAGATGCTTGACGAGCTGGTGGAGCTGTTCGAGGGAGGCGTGCTGGAGCCCCTGCCTGTCACGGCTTGGGACGTTCGGCAGGCGCCCGAGGCGCTACGACACCTGAGCCAAGCGCGGCATGTGGGCAAGCTGGTGCTCACCATGCCTCCGGCGTGGGACACCGCCGGCACGGTTCTGGTTACCGGCGGAACGGGAGCACTTGGAGCAGAGGTCGCCCGGCACCTCGTGATCGAGCACGGGGTGCGCAACCTGGTGCTCGTCAGCAGACGCGGTCCCGCAGCCAGTGGCGCTGCTGAGCTCGTGGCGCAACTGACGGCCTACGGTGCCGAGGTTTCCCTGCAGGCGTGTGATGTCGCCGATCGTGAGACCTTGGCGAAGGTGCTTGCCGGCATCCCGGACGAGCATACGTTGACCGCCGTGGTGCACGCGGCTGGTGTTCTCGACGACGGAGTGGCCGAATCGCTCACAGCGCAACGGCTGGACCACGTTCTGCGCCCGAAGGTCGATGGCGCGCGCAATCTGCACGAGCTGATCGCACCCGACGTGGCCCTCGTGCTGTTCTCGTCGGTGTCGGGCGTGCTCGGCAGCGGTGGGCAGGGTAATTACGCGGCGGCCAACTCCTTCCTCGACGCATTGGCGCAGCAAAGGCAGTCGCGCGGCCTACCTACGAGATCGTTGGCCTGGGGTCCCTGGGCGGAACATGGCATGGCAAGCACCTTGCGCGAAGCCGAGCAGGATAGATTGGCGCTATCTGGGCTGCTGCCGATCTCGACCGAGGAGGGGTTGTCCCAGTTCGACGCCGCGTGCGGCGGCGCGCATACCGTGGTGGCTCCGGTTCGAATCGGCCGCTCGTCCGACGGGAACCCGATCAAGTTTCCCGTCCTGCGAGGCTTGGTCGAGCCGCATCGCGTCAACAAGGCGACCGCGGATGATGCCGAGAGCATCCGGAAACGGTTGGGACGCTTGCCGGATGCAGAACAACACCGGATTCTGCTGGACCTCGTCCGCACGCACGTGGCGGCAGTGCTCGGATTCGCCGGTCCCCAGGAGATCACCGCGGACGGCACGTTCAAGGCGCTGGGCTTCGACTCGTTGACCGTGGTCGAGTTGCGCAACCGGATCAACGGGGCAACCGGGCTGCGACTGCCCGCCACCCTGGTGTTCAACTACCCGACGCCGGATGCGCTCGCCGCACACCTCGTCACCGCGCTTTCCGCAGACCGCCTTGCCGGGACGTTCGAGGAACTCGACAGGTGGGCGGCGAACCTGCCCGCGCTGGCCAGGGATGAGGCCACGCGGGCGCAGATCACCACCCGGCTGCAGGCGATCTTGCAGAGCCTGGCGGACGTGTCTGGCGGAACCGGCGGCGGCTCCGTGCCGGACCGGCTCAGATCGGCCACGGACGAAGAGCTTTTCCAACTCCTCGACAACGATCTCGAACTTCCCTGATGCCTCAGCCGGTGCCTTCGCAGCTTCCTGGAGGGAAACGCCCCATGTCGAACGAAGAGAAGCTCCGGGAGTACTTGCGGCGTGCGCTCGTGGATCTGCACCAGGCGCGCGAGCGGCTTGACGAGGCGGAGTCGGGGGAGCAGGAACCCATCGCGATCGTGGCGATGGGCTGTCGGTACCCGGGTGGGGTGCACGACCCGGAAGGTCTGTGGAAACTGGTCGCCTCCGGTGGCGACGCCATCGGTGAATTTCCCGCTGACCGTGGTTGGCACCTCGACGAGCTCTACGATCCCGACCCGGATCAGCCCGGAACCTGCTACACCCGGCACGGCGGCTTCCTCCACGAGGCCGGCGAGTTCGACGCGGGGTTCTTCGACATCAGCCCCCGTGAGGCGCTCGCCATGGACCCGCAGCAGCGGCTGCTGTTGGAAATCTCCTGGGAGACCGTCGAATCCGCTGGGATGGACCCGAGGTCCTTGCGGGGGAGCCGCACCGGGGTGTTCGCGGGATTGATGTACGAGGGCTATGACACCGGCGCCCACCCGGAAGGTGTCGAAGGCTATCTCGGAACCGGCAATGCGGGGAGCGTCGCCTCTGGTCGGGTTGCGTATTCGTTCGGGTTCGAGGGCCCAGCGGTGACGGTGGACACGGCGTGCTCGTCGTCGTTGGTGGCCCTGCATTTGGCGTGTCAGTCGTTGCGGCAGGGCGAGTGTGATTTGGCGCTGGCCGGTGGAGTGACGGTGATGGCCACGCCGGCGACGTTCGTGGAGTTCTCCCGTCAGCGTGGTCTCGCACCGGATGGGCGGTGCAAGTCGTTCGCGGCTGCTGCGGATGGAACCGGTTGGGGTGAGGGTGCCGGCTTGGTGTTGCTGGAGCGGCTGTCGGACGCCAGGCGCAACGGGCATCGGGTACTGGCGGTTGTTCGTGGTAGCGCGGTGAATCAGGACGGTGCGTCGAACGGATTGACGGCCCCCAACGGGCTGGCCCAGGAGCGGGTCATTCAGCAGGCGCTCACGAGTGCGGGGCTGTCGGTGTCCGATGTGGACGTTGTGGAGGCGCATGGGACGGGTACGCGGCTTGGTGATCCGATCGAGGCGCAGGCTCTGATCGCCACCTATGGACAGGATCGGGACCGGGATCGGCCGCTGTGGTTGGGGTCGGTCAAGTCCAACATCGGTCATACGCAGGCGGCCGCGGGCGTTGCTGGTGTGATCAAGATGGTCATGGCGATGCGGCGCGGGGAGCTGCCGCGCACGTTGCACGTGGACGAGCCGAATTCGCACGTGGACTGGTCGGCTGGTGCGGTCCGGCTCCTCACCGAGAACATCCGGTGGCCAGGGACGGGTACGCGCCGAGTTGGCGTGTCGTCGTTCGGGGTAAGCGGTACCAACGCACACGTCATCCTCGAACACGACCCGCTCGCCTTGACCGAGAACGAGAACGCAGCGGTGTCCCCAGCACCTGGGATCGTGCCTTGGGCGTTGTCCGGGCGGTCGTCGACGGCGCTGCGAGCCCAGGCCGAACGGCTGAGCGAGCTGTGCGAGCAGACCGATCCCGACCCCGTCGACGTCGGTTTCTCACTGGCCACCACGCGCACGGCCTGGGAGCACCGAGCGGTGGTGCTTGGTGGTGATAGCGCTACATTGCGTTCCGGACTTGGCGTTGTCGCTAGCGGCGAACCGGCAGTCGATGTCGTTCAGGGGAGCGTCCTGGGCGGCGAGGTCGTCTTCGTCTTTCCCGGTCAGGGTTGGCAATGGGCCGGTATGGCAGTCGACTTGCTGGACGCTTCGCCGACGTTCGCGCGGCACATGGACGAGTGCGCCACCGCGCTGCGGAAGTACGTGGACTGGTCGTTGGTCGACGTGCTGCGCGGAGCGGAGAACGCCCCACCGCTCGACCGGGTGGACGTCCTGCAACCGGTGTCCTTCGCGGTGATGGTGTCGCTCGCCGAGGTGTGGCGTTCCTACGGGGTGCGGCCGGCGGCCGTCGTCGGCCACAGTCAAGGCGAGATCGCCGCGGCCTGCGCAGCCGGGGTGCTGCCACTGGAGGATGCGGCCAGGCTTGTCGCCTTGCGCAGCAGAGCGTTGAAGGCACTATCGGGGCGAGGTGGCATGGCGTCGCTGGCTTGCTCTGCGGATGAGGCCGCGGCGTTGTTCGCGGGATTGGGCGGTCGTCTGGAAATTGCGGCGATCAACGGCCCGCGATCGGTCGTGGTGTCCGGCGATCTGGAAGCGGTGGAAGAACTGCTGGCAGAGTGCGCTGAAAGGGACATGCGTGCACGCCGTATCCCCGTCGACTACGCCTCGCATTCGGCACACGTGGAGGTGGTTCGGAGCCCGGTGCTGGCGGCTGCGGCCGGCGTGCGGCACCGGGACGGCCAGGTGCCGTGGTGGTCGACGGTGATCGGCGACTGGTTGGATCCGGCCGGGCTGGACGGCGAGTACTGGTACCGGAACCTCCGGCAGCCGGTCCGATTCGAACACGCCGTGCAGGGCCTGGTTGAGCGGGGATTCGGCCTGTTCATCGAAATGAGTGCGCATCCGGTGCTGACCATGGCGGTCGAGGAAACCAGTGCCGAGTCGGAGTCCGCCGTGGCCGCGGTAGGTACCTTGCGACGTGACTCGGGCGGCCGCCGGAGGTTGTTACAGTCGCTGGCCGAGGCGTACGTGCGCGGCGCCACCGTGGACTGGGCCGTGGCGTTCGGGGGCGTGGGTCGACGGCTGGACCTGCCGACCTACCCGTTCCAGCGCCGGCGGTACTGGCTGGACAGGGGAGCTGCCTCCGAGGAGGCTCGTGCGTTTTCGGACCCGGCGGCGGACTGGTTCTGGCAAGCCGTGGAGCGCCAAGACCTGAAAGGCGTGGCCGACGCCCTCGATCTCGACGCCGACGCACCGCTGAGCGCAACACTTCCGGCCCTGTCCGTCTGGCACCGTCAGGAACGAGAAAAGGTCTTGGTGGACGGTTGGCGGTACCGAGTCGACTGGGTACCGGTGGCCCCGCAGCCGATCCGGAGAACACGGGAAACCTGGCTCCTGGTCGTTCCCGCGGGCGGCATTGAAGAAGCGCTGGTCGAACGGTTGACGGATGCGTTGAACACGCGAGGGATCAGCACCCTGCGCCTCGACGTGCCACCGACGGCGACAAGTGGGGAACTCGCGACCGGCCTCCGCGCCGCAGTTGGCGGTGACCCGGTGAAGGGAATCCTGTCGCTCACTGCGTTGGACGAGCGAACACACCCCGAACGCAAGGCCGTCCCCAGCGGGATTGCCTTGCTGTTGAACCTGGTCAAGGCGCTCGGTGAAGGCGACCTCAGAGTTCCTCTGTGGACGATCACGCGTGGTGCGGTCAAGGCAGACCCCGCAGATCGGCTGCTGCGCCCGATGCAGGCTCAAGCATGGGGTCTGGGGCGAGTAGCCGCACTCGAACACCCCGAGCGCTGGGGTGGGCTGATCGACCTCCCGGAATCGCTGGACGGCGACGTCCTCACAAGGTTGGGCGAAGCGCTCATCAACGGCTTGGCGGAGGACCAACTGGCGATTCGCCAGTCGGGCGTGCTGGCCCGGCGCCTGGTACCGGCCCCGGCGAATCAGCCCGCTGGACGTAAGTGGCGACCCCGAGGTAGCGCGCTGATCACGGGCGGGCTCGGCGCGGTGGGCGCGCAGGTGGCGAGGTGGTTGGCCGAAAGCGGAGCCGAGCGAATCGTGCTCACCAGTCGACGGGGCAAAGAAGCGCCGGGCGCCGCAGAGCTGGAAGCCGAACTCCGGGCCCTTGGAGCGCAAGTGTCCATCGTGGCTTGTGACGTGACCGATCGTGCCGAGATGTCCGCACTGCTGGCCGAGTTCGGCGTCACCGCGGTGTTCCACGCGGCCGGAGTCGGCCGGCTGCTGCCGCTGGCGGAAACCGAACAGAACGACCTGGCCGAAATATGCACGGCCAAGGTTCACGGCGCTCAGGTGTTGGACGAGCTGTGCGACAGCACCGATCTCGATGCCTTCGTCCTGTTCTCCTCGGGTGCCGGGGTCTGGGGCGGTGGCGGTCAGGGCGCCTATGGCGCGGCGAACGCATTCTTGGACACACTCGCCGAACAACGCCGAGCACGCGGTCTGCCGGCAACCGCGATCTCCTGGGGCAGCTGGGGCGGCGGCATGGCCGACGGCGCAGCGGGCGAACTCCTGCGGCGACGGGGAATACGTCCGATGCCGGCGGCGTCGGCCATCCTGGCTCTGCAGGAAGTACTCGACCAGGATGAGACGTGCGTGTCGATCGCTGATGTGGACTGGGACCGATTCGTGCCCACGTTCGCCGCGACCCGCGCCACCCGGTTGCTGGACGAACTGCCCGCGGTGAGAAAGGCGATGTCCGCGAACGGGCCGGCAGAACCAGGCGGCTCGCCGTTCGCCCGCAATCTCGCGGAGCTGCCGGAAGCCCAACGACGCCACGAACTGGTAGATCTGGTCAGCGCCCAGGTGGCAGCCGTGCTCGGGCACGGCAGTCGCGAGGAAGTCCAGCCTGAACGGGCGTTCCGCGCGCTCGGGTTCGACTCCCTCATGGCGGTGGACCTGCGCAATCGTTTGACCACCGCCACCGGGTTGCGCCTGCCGACCACAACTGTCTTCGACTACCCGAATCCGGCCGCATTGGCCGCTCACCTGCTCGAGGAGCTGGTGGGCGATGTCGCGTCGGCCGCGGTGACCACTGCCATCGCGCCGTCGACTGACGAACCGGTCGCGATCGTCGCGATGAGCTGCCGGTTCCCTGGCGGCGCGCACTCGCCGGAAGACCTGTGGCGGCTGGTCGCCTCCGGCGCGGAGGTGATCGGCGAGTTCCCCTCCGACCGGGGTTGGGATGCGGAAAGCCTCTACGATCCGGACGCTTCCAAACCTGGAACCACGTATGCGCGGATGGCGGGATTCCTTTACGACGCCGGTGAGTTCGATGCCGGCTTGTTCGGCATCAGCCCACGCGAGGCGTTGGCGATGGATCCGCAGCAGCGGTTGGTGCTCGAAATCGCCTGGGAAGCCCTCGAACGGGCCGGAATCGATCCGTTGTCCTTGAAGGGCAGTGGGGTCGGCACGTACATCGGTGCTGGAAGCCGCGGGTACGCGACGGATGTGCGGCAGTTTCCCGAGGAGGCGGAGGGCTACCTCCTGACGGGTACCTCCGCCAGTGTGCTGTCGGGTCGGGTCGCGTACTCGTTTGGTTTCGAGGGTCCTGCGGTGACGGTGGACACGGCTTGTTCGTCGTCGTTGGTGGCGTTGCACTTGGCGTGCCAGTCGTTGCGTTCGGGTGAGTGTGATCTGGCGTTGGCCGGTGGTGTGACCGTAATGTCGACGCCGGAGATGTTCGTGGAGTTCTCCCGTCAGCGTGGTTTGGCGCCGGATGGCCGGTGCAAGTCGTTCGCGGAGAGCGCGGACGGCACCGGCTGGGGCGAAGGCGCGGGCCTGTTGTTGCTGGAGCGGTTGTCGGACGCCCACCGGAATGGGCATCGGGTGTTGGCGGTGGTTCGTGGGTCTGCGGTGAATCAGGACGGCGCATCGAACGGACTGGCGGCGCCGAATGGTCCGTCGCAGCAGCGGGTGATCAAACAGGCACTCGCGAATGCGGGGCTTTCGGCGTCTGATGTGGACGCCGTGGAGGCCCATGGAACCGGGACCAGGCTGGGTGATCCGATCGAGGCGCAGGCCTTGATCGCAACGTATGGGCAGGGCCGGGAGCGGGATCGGCCGTTGTGGTTGGGGTCGGTCAAGTCGAACATCGGTCACACGCAGGCGGCGGCGGGTGTTGCCGGTGTGATCAAGATGGTGATGTCCATGCGGAACGACGAGCTGCCCGCCACGCTGCACGTGGGTGCGCCCACGTCGCAGGTCGACTGGTCGGCGGGGGCGGTCCGGCTCCTTACCGAACAGGTACCTTGGCCGGAGTCTGATCGCGTTCGTCGGGTGGGGGTGTCTTCGTTCGGGATCAGCGGCACCAATGCACACGTGATCCTCGAACAATCTACGAATGCGCCAGATAGTCCCGCGGCCACGGACAAATCAGGATCCGGATCTACCGTGGATATTCCGGTTGTTCCCTGGTTGGTGTCGGGACAGACATCGGATTCCCTGCGGGGACAGGCTGAACGAGTCTTGTCCCAGGTTGAGTCCCGGCCGGAGCAGCGTCCGCTGGATGTGGCCTACTCGCTTGCTTCTGGCCGAGCCGCGCTGGATGAACGCGCTGTCGTGCTGGGTGCGGACCGGAATGAGCTGGTAGCTGGATTGGTGGCGTTGGCCGCCGGTCATGAGGCTTCCGGGGTGATCACCGGAACTCGTGCTTCTGCTCGGTTCGGGTTCGTGTTCTCGGGGCAGGGCGGTCAGTGGTTGGGGATGGGCCGGGAGCTCTACTCGAAGTTTCCGGTGTTCGCTGCTGCGTTTGATGAGGCTTGCGCCGAGTTGGACGCACATCTGAGTGAAGACCTCCGGGTCCGAGATGTGGTCTTCGGTTCCGATGCGCAGCTGCTGGATCAGACGTTGTGGGCGCAGTCGGGACTGTTCGCGCTGCAAGTCGGCCTCTTGGGGCTGCTGGGTTCGTGGGGCGTCCGGCCGGATGTGGTGATGGGGCATTCGGTCGGGGAGTTGGCCGCCGCGTTTGCGGCTGGAGTGTTGTCGTTGCGGGATGCGGCTCGGTTGGTGGCCGCACGCGCCCGGTTGATGCAAGCCCTGCCCTCTGACGGCGCGATGCTCGCGGTGGCCGCTGGTGAAGACCTGATTCGGCCATTGCTGGCTGGTCGGGAGGCATCCGTGAACGTCGCCGCGCTCAATGCCCCCGGTTCGGTGGTGTTGTCGGGTGATCGGGATGTGCTGGCCGACATCGCCGGCCGGCTGAACGAGCTCGGAGTCCGGACGAGACGGTTGCGGGTCTCCCATGCTTTTCATTCGCACCGGATGGACCCGATGTTGGGCGAGTTCGCCCAGATCGCGGAGTCTGCGGAGTTCGGTAGGCCAACGACACCGCTTGTGTCGACGTTGACGGGTGAGCTCGACAGAGCTGGGGAAATGAGCACGCCAGGGTATTGGGTGCGTCAGGTGCGTGAACCCGTCCGTTTCGCCGACGGTGTCCGGGCCCTGGCAGCGCAGGGCGTAGACACGGTTGTTGAGCTCGGCCCGGACGGAGCGCTGTCCGCACTGGTTCAGGAGTGTGCCACCGGGTTTGATCGGGTCGGGCGGATTTCGCCTGTTCCCCTGATGCGCAGGGAGCGGGACGAGACCCGTTCGGTGATGACAGCCCTGGCGCATCTTCACACCCGTGGCGGTGAGTTGGACTGGCAGGCGTTTTTCTCCGGCACCGGGGCCAGGCAGGTCGAGTTGCCCACGTATGCCTTCCAACGACGGCACTACTGGATCGAATCCAGTGCGCGGACAGCACGCGACCGCGCAGACATCGGCGAGGTGGCTGAACAGTTCTGGACCGCGGTTGAACAAGGCGATCTGGAAGCATTGGTCTCCGCACTGGAGCTTGGGGCGGACGACGACACATGCGCATCTTTGAGCGATGTACTGCCGGCGCTGTCATCCTGGCGAAGCGGACTCCGCAACCGTTCGCTCGTCGATTCCTGCCGGTACCGAATCAATTGGCATTCCTCTCGGGAAGCACCGGCCCCGAAGATTTCCGGTACCTGGCTGTTGGTCGTGCCCGGCGATGCGGATGACGGCTTGGCCACGGCTTTGACGAGTTCACTGGTCGAAGGTGGCGCCGAGGTCGTCCGGATCGACCTGTCCGAAGAGGACCTGCACCGCGAGGACCTCGCACAGCGGCTGGCCAATGCGCTGACGGATGTCGGTCGACTCGGTGGCGTGCTGTCGCTGTTGGGGCTCGATGACTCGGCTGTTGGAGAATTCTCCTGCTTGACAAGGGGTTTCGCGTTGACTGTGCAGCTGGTGCGGGCCTTGCGCAACGCCGAGCTCGAGGCGCCTTTGTGGGCGGTGACGCGCGGCGGCGTCTCGTTGGAAGACGTAAGTGTGTCTCCTGAGCAGGCCTTGATTTGGGGGCTGCTGCGTGTTGCGGGCCTGGAGCATCCGGAGTTCTGGGGTGGCTTGATCGACCTGCCATCGGATTGGGACGACCGATTGGGTGCGCGGTTGGTGGGTGTGTTGGCGGATGGTGGCGAGGATCAAGTTGCCATTCGTCGTGGTGGTGTGTTCGTGCGGCGGTTGGAACGCGCCGGTGCGTCGGGTGCCGGGTCGGTGTGGCGTCCTCGGGGGACGGTGTTGGTGACGGGTGGTACGGGCGGTTTGGGGGCGCATGTTGCTCGGTGGTTGGCGGGTGCCGGGGCTGAGCATGTGGTGTTGACCAGCCGTCGTGGCGCGGAGGCTCCGGGCGCTGGGGAATTGCGAGCGGAGCTGGAGGCGCTGGGTGCTCGGGTGTCGATTGTGCCCTGCGATGTGGCTGATCGTGACGCCGTGGCTGGAGTGTTGGCAGGGATCGGCGGGGAGTGTCCGCTGACTGCGGTGGTGCACGCCGCTGGGGTCGGCGAGGCGGGCGGCGTGGTGGAGATGGCCTTGGCGGACTTTGCAGAGGTGTTGTCGGCGAAGGTGCGGGGTGCGGCGAATCTGGACGAGTTGCTGGCCGACTCGGAGTTGGATGCGTTTGTGTTGTTCTCCTCGGTGTCGGGTGTGTGGGGTGCCGGGGGACAAGGTGCGTATGCGGCTGCGAACGCCTACTTGGATGCGTTGGCCGAGCAGCGTCGGGCGAGTGGGTTGGCCGGGACCGCGGTTGCGTGGGGGCCGTGGGCGGGTGACGGCATGGCCGCGGGCGAAACCGGCGCACAGCTGCATCGCATGGGCCTGGTGTCGATGGAACCGAGAGCGGCTCTGCTGGCACTTCAGGGCGCACTGGACCGCGATGAGACCTCCCTCGTCGTGGCCGATGTCGACTGGGCACGGTTCGCCCCAGCCTTCACCTCGGCACGTCGGCGCCCGCTGCTGGACACCATCGACGAGGCCCGAGCCGCATTGGAAACCACCAGCGAAAAAGCGGGAACAGGCAAACCCGTTGAGCTCAAGCATCGCCTGGCCGGGTTGTCACGGAAGGAACGTGACGATGCGGTATTGGATCTGGTGCGGGCGGAAACGGCAGCTGTGCTGGGACGCGACGATGCCACGGCCCTGGCGCCGTCGCGGCCGTTCCAGGAACTCGGATTCGACTCCTTGATGGCGGTGGAGCTGCGCAACCGGCTGAACACCGCCACCGGGATCCAGCTGCCCGCCAGCACGATCTTCGACTACCCCAATGCCGAGTCGCTGTCGCGTCACCTCTGCGCCGGGCTTTTCCCAACAGAGACAACTGTGGACTCGGCCCTTGCCGAGCTCGATCGAATCGAGCAGCAGCTCTCGATGTTCACCGAGGAAGCGCGGGCACGGGACCGAATCGCGACACGACTGCGAGCCCTCCACGCGAAGTGGAACAGCGCATCTGAGGCACCGACCGGTGCCGATGTCCTGAACACACTCGATTCGGCAACGCACGACGAGATCTTCGAGTTCATCGACAACGAGCTCGACCTGTCCTGAGCAGTTCCTGCGGAACGTCCAGTCGCCGAAACCGGGTGGAAATCACAATGGCCAATGAAGAAAAGCTCTTCGGCTATCTGAAGAAGGTAACTGCCGACCTGCATCAGACCCGGCAGCGCCTGCTCGCAGCCGAGAGCCGGAGTCAGGAGCCGATCGCGATCGTCTCCGCGAGCTGCCGGCTGCCCGGCGGCGTCGACTCTCCCGAAGCGCTTTGGCAACTCGTGCGCACTGGCACTGACGCCATCTCGGAGTTCCCCGCCGACCGGGGCTGGGATCTCGACCGGTTGTACGATCCTGACCCGGACCACCAGGGAACCTCGTACACGCGGGCCGGCGGTTTCCTCGCAGATGCGGGCGATTTCGACCCCGCCATGTTCGGGATCTCGCCGCGTGAGGCGTTGGCGATGGACCCGCAGCAACGGCTGTTGCTGGAGCTGACCTGGGAGGCCCTCGAACGGGCGGGAATAGACCCGACATCGCTGCGCGGCAGCAAGACCGGTGTCTTCGGCGGTGTCACGCCCCAGGAGTACGGGCCGCCCTTGCCGGAGATGAGCCGGAACTCTGGCGGTTTTGGACTCACCGGGCGGATGGTGAGTGTGGCGTCGGGACGGGTTGCGTATTCGTTTGGTTTTGAGGGTCCTGCGGTGACGGTGGATACGGCGTGTTCGTCGTCGTTGGTGGCACTGCATTTGGCGTGTCAGTCGTTGCGTTCCGGCGAATGTGATCTAGCGTTGGCCGGCGGTGTGACGGTGATGGCCACGCCGGCGACGTTCGTGGAGTTCTCCCGTCAGCGTGGTTTGGCGCCGGATGGGCGGTGTAAGTCGTTTGCGGCTGCTGCGGATGGCACCGGGTGGGGTGAGGGTGCCGGTCTAGTGTTGTTGGAGCGCTTGTCGGATGCCCGGCGCAATGGGCACAAGGTTCTGGCGGTGGTCCGTGGTAGCGCGGTGAACCAGGACGGCGCGTCGAATGGTTTGACGGCGCCGAATGGTCCGTCGCAGCAGCGGGTGATCACCCAGGCGTTGTCAAATGCAGGGTTGTCGGTGTCCGATGTGGATGCGGTCGAGGCGCATGGGACGGGCACGCGGCTTGGTGATCCGATCGAGGCACAGGCCCTGATCGCCACGTACGGGCAGGGCCGGGAGAAGGATCGGCCGTTGTGGTTGGGGTCGGTCAAGTCCAACATCGGTCACACGCAGGCGGCCGCTGGCGTTGCCGGCGTCATCAAGATGGTCTTGGCGATGCGGCACGGGCAGCTTCCCGCCACGTTGCATGTGGATGATCCCACGTCGGCGGTGGACTGGTCGGCGGGTTCGGTCCGGCTTCTCACGGAGAACACGCCCTGGCCGGACAGTGGTCGTCCTTGTCGGGTGGGAGTGTCGTCGTTCGGGATCAGCGGCACCAATGCACATGTCATTCTCGAACAATCTCCAGTCGAGCAGGGCGAACCGACCGGGCCGGTCGAAGGCGAGCGGGAACCGGAGGCAGCCATCCCCGTGGTGCCGTGGATGGTGTCGGGTAAGACACCGGAGGCCGCGCGGGCCCAGGCCGAACGGGTGCTTTCGCATATCGAGGACCGGCCGGAGCTGTCGCCGGTGGATGTGGCGTATTCGCTAGGCATGACGCGTGCGGCGCTGGATGAACGCGCAGTGATGTTGGGCTCGGACCGTGACACGCTCCTGACCGGGTTGAGGGCGTTCGCCGACGGTTGCGACGTGCCCGAAGTGGTGTCGGGATCTGTGGGGAATGGGGGCCGCGTCGGGTTTGTGTTCGCCGGCCAGGGTGGGCAGTGGCCGGGGATGGGCCGGGGGCTCTACTCGGTGTTTCCGGGTTTCGCCGATGCGTTTGACGAGGCTTGCGCTGAGTTGGATACACACCTGGGCCAGGAACTGGGGGTTCGGGATGTGGTGTTCGGTTCGGATGCGCGGCTGGTGGATCGGACGGTGTGGGCGCAGTCGGGGTTGTTCGCGTTGCAGGTTGGTTTGTTGCGGCTGCTGGGTTCGTGGGGTGTTCGGCCTGATGTGGTGTTGGGGCATTCGGTGGGTGAGCTGGCTGCGGTGCACGCGGCGGGTGTGTTGTCGTTGCCGGAGGCGGCGCGGTTGGTGGCGGGTCGTGCCCGGTTGATGCAGGCATTGCCTTCTGGTGGTGCCATGTTGGCGGTGGCCGCGAGTGAGGCCCAGGTCGAACCGTTGCTGGATCGGGTGCGGGGCCGGGTCGAGATCGCGGCGATCAACGGTCCGGGATCGGTTGTGCTCTCTGGCGACCGCGAGCTGCTCACCGAGATCGCCGATCGGTTGCACGATCAGGGGTGTCGGACGCGATGGTTGCGGGTGTCGCACGCTTTCCATTCGCCCCACATGGAGCCGATGCTGGAAGAGTTCGCCCAGATCGCCCGAAGCCGTGAGTATCAAGCACCCGAACTGCCGATCATCTCGACCCTGACCGGTGAGCTGGACGGTGGTCGAGTGATGGGCACTCCCGAGTACTGGGTGCGTCAGGTGCGTGAGCCCGTCCGTTTCGCCGAGGGTGTCCAGGCGCTTGTCGGTCAGGGTGCCGACACGATTGTCGAATTCGGTCCGGACGGGGCGTTGTCGACGTTGGTCGAGGAGTGTTTGGCGGAATCCGGGCGGGTGGCCGGGATCCCGCTGATGCGCAAGGACCGCGACGAGGCGCGAACCGTGCTGGCCGCTTTGGCGCAGATCCACACCCGTGGTGGTGAGGTGGAATGGCAGTCGTTTTTCGCCGGCACCGGGGCGAAGCAAGTCGAGTTGCCCACCTACGCTTTCCAGCGGCAGCGCTACTGGCTGGCATCCACCGGCGGTGCGGGTGACGTGACCGCCGCGGGATTGGCCGAGGCGGACCATCCGTTGCTCGGTGCGGTCGTTGCGTTGGCAGACGGCGAAGGTGTGGTGCTGACCGGTCGGCTGACAGCGGATTCGCATCCGTGGTTGTCCGATCACCGGGTGCTGGGCGAAATCGTCGTCCCCGGCACCGCAATCGTCGAGCTGGCGTGGCACGTCGGCGAGCGCCTCGGTTGTGGCCGGGTGGAAGAACTGGCTTTGGAAGCGCCCCTGATCCTGCCGGATCATGGAGCGGTCCAGGTTCAGGTGCTGGTGGGACCGCCCGGGGAATCCGGAGCCCGGTCGGTGGCGCTCTACTCCCGCCCTGGAGATGCGACCGAATCCGAGTGGAAGAAGCACGCGACGGGGGTGCTGCTGCCACCCGTGGCCGCCGAGAATCATGAGCTGCCCGCCTGGCCCCCGGAGAATGCGACTGAAATCGATGCCGACGAGGTCTACGAATTCCTCGAAGGGCACGGTTTCGCGTACGGACCGGCCTTTAGATGTCTGCGCGGTGCCTGGCGACGAGGCGGGGAGGTGTTCGCCGAAGTCGCGTTGCCGGATGGCATGCAGGTGGGGGTGGATCGATTCGGCGTCCACCCCGCGTTGTTGGACGCGGTTCTGCATGCCGCCGCGGCCGAGACGTCCGTGGTCCAGAGCGAAGCGCGGGTGCCGTTCTCGTGGCGTGGGGTGGAACTTCGCGCTACCGAAACCGCGGTGGTGCGGGCACGCATCTCGTTGACCGCGGATGACGAGCTGTCGTTGGTCGCAGTGGACCCGGTTGGCGGATTCGTGGCCTCGGTCGATTCGCTGGTGACACGACCGATCTCCCGGCAGCAGGTGAGGTCTGGCGCGATCGGTGATTGCCTGTTCGAAGTGGAGTGGCACCGGAGAGCGTTGTTGGAAACAGCCGCCGACGACGGCCTTGCCATCGTCGGTGACGGTGCCAGTTGGCCGGAATCGGTGCGCGCAACCGCACGGTTCGCGACCCTGGATGAGCTCCGTTCGGCGGCGGACTCGGATGTTCCCGCCCCGGGTCCGGTGTTGGTCGCAGCTATGTCGGCCGAAGAGGTCGAAAGTGAATCCCTGCCGTCGCGCGCCCAGGAGTCGACCTCCGATCTGCTGGCTCTCGTGCAGTCGTGGCTTGCCGATGAGCAGTTCGCCGAATCCCAGCTCGTGGTTGTCACGCGTGCAGCGGTGTCGGCCGACTCGGATACGGACGTCGCCGACCTGGTGAGTGCGTCGTCGTGGGGGTTGTTGCGTTCAGCCCAGTCGGAGAACCCGGGTCGCTTCGTACTGGTGGACGTGGACGGCACACCAGAGTCGTGGCAGGCGTTGCCGACCGCCGTGCGAGCGGGAGAACCGCAGCTGGCACTTCGGCGCGGCGTGGCGCTGGTGCCTCGGTTGGCGCGACTCAAGGCGCACGGGGAGGGCTCCTCCCCGCGACTCGACACGGACGGGACAGTCCTCATCACCGGTGGCACTGGTGCGTTGGGTGGAGTGGTTGCCCGTCACCTGGTGGCGGAGCACGGGATCCGGCGTTTGGTTTTGGCAGGCCGGCGTGGCTGGAACGCGCCTGGAGTCCACGATTTGGTGGATGAGCTGGCGCGCTCGGGCGCTGTGGTTGACGTGGTGGCTTGCGATGTGGGTAACCGGACAGATCTGGAGCAGGCGCTGGCCGCCATTCCGGTCGACCGCCCGTTGCGGGGGATCGTGCATACCGCTGGGGTGTTGGCCGACGGAGTGCTCGGGTCCTTGTCGGCGGCGGATGTGGACACGGTGTTCGCCCCGAAGGTGGCGGGGGCGTGGCATCTGCATGAGTTGACCCGCGAGCTGGATCTGTCGTTCTTCGTTCTTTTCTCGTCCTTCTCGGGGATTGCGGGTGCCGCGGGGCAGGCCAACTACGCGGCGGCGAACACGTTCCTGGATGCATTGGCAGGTTATCGCCGCGCGCGTGGACTACCCGGGTTGTCGTTGGCATGGGGACTGTGGGCGCAACCCGGCGGTATGACGAGTGGCTTGGACGCGGCGTCGGTGGAGCGGTTGGCGCGGACGGGCATAGCAGAACATTCCACGGAGGATGGACTCCGCCTGTTCGATGCCGCGATTGCGAAGGACAGGGCTTGCGTCGTTCCCGCTCGATTGGACAGGGCGCTGCTGGTCGAGCACGCACGGTCGCACGCGATTCCAGCACTGATGACCGCGTTGGCTCCTGCTCGTGGCGGTGTGGCGAGGAGAGCAACCAACTCTCAGGCCGCGGATGAGGACGCGCTGTTGGGTTTGGTGCGGGACCACGTCTCGGCGGTACTGGGCTATTCGGGTGCGGTCGAGGTTGGGGGCGACCGTGCTTTCCGTGATCTAGGTTTTGATTCGTTGTCTGGAGTGGAGTTGCGGAACCGCCTGGCCGGGGTGCTGGGGGTGCGGTTGCCGGCGACTGCGGTGTTCGATTACCCGACGCCGCGGGCGCTGGCGCGTTTCTTGCATCAGGAATTGGCAGGCGAGGTCGGGTCGATGTCGACGCCGGTGACCAGGGCAGCGAGCGTCGAAGAGGATCTTATTGCGATTGTCGGGATGGGGTGTCGTTTTCCGGGTGGGGTGTCGTCGCCGGAGGAGCTTTGGCGGTTGGTGGCCGGGGGCGTGGATGCGGTGGCTGGGTTCCCGGACGATCGCGGCTGGGATCTGGCGGGGTTGTTCGATCCGGATCCCGATCATCTCGGCACTTCGTACGTATGTGAGGGCGGGTTTCTGCGGGACGCGGCGGAGTTCGATGCCGACATGTTCGGCGTCAGCCCGCGTGAGGCGTTGGCGATGGATCCGCAGCAGCGGTTGCTGCTGGAGGTCGCTTGGGAAACCCTGGAGCGGGCTGGGATCGATCCGTTCTCGTTGCACGGCAGCCGGACCGGTGTGTTCGCGGGCTTGATGTACCACGACTACGGGGCCCGATTCATCACCAGAGCACCGGAGGGCTTCGAAGGGCACCTCGGGACGGGTAATGCGGGGAGCGTGCTGTCGGGTCGGGTTGCGTACTCGTTTGGTTTTGAGGGTCCTGCGGTGACGGTGGATACTGCGTGTTCGTCGTCGTTGGTGGCGTTGCACCTGGCGGGTCAAGCACTGCGGGCCGGTGAGTGCGAACTCGCCCTTGCCGGTGGCGTCACGGTGATGTCGACGCCGACGACGTTCGTGGAGTTCTCCCGTCAACGGGGACTGGCTCCGGATGGGCGGTGCAAGTCGTTCGCGGCGGCCGCGGATGGCACCGGTTGGGGAGAAGGCGCGGGCCTGGTGTTGCTGGAGAGGTTGTCGGATGCCCGGCGCAACGGACACAAGGTCCTGGCGGTGGTTCGTGGTAGCGCGGTGAACCAGGACGGCGCGTCGAATGGTTTGACCGCGCCAAATGGCCCGTCACAGCAAAGGGTGATCACCCAGGCACTCACGAGTGCCGGGCTGTCCCTGTCCGACGTGGATGCTGTGGAGGCGCATGGGACGGGCACGCGGCTAGGTGATCCGATCGAGGCACAGGCGTTGATCGCTACGTATGGCCGAGATCGTGATCCCGGTCGGCCGCTGTGGTTGGGGTCGGTGAAGTCGAATATTGGTCATACCCAGGCGGCAGCGGGTGTGGCTGGTGTGATCAAGATGGTGATGGCGATGCGGCATGGGGAGCTGCCGCGCACGTTGCACGTGGACGAGCCCTCCGCGCAGGTGGACTGGTCTGCGGGCACGGTCCAACTCCTCACGGAGAACACGCCCTGGCCCGACAGCGGTCGTCTTCGTCGGGCCGGCGTGTCATCGTTCGGGATCAGCGGCACCAACGCGCACCTGATCCTTGAACAACCTCCGCGAGAGACGCATCGCGCAACAGAGCCGGATTCGAGTTCTGTCCTCGATGTTCCGGTGGTGCCGTGGATGGTGTCGGGCAAAACACCCGAAGCGCTATCCGCCCAGGCAGATGCACTGATGTCCTACTTGAACAATCGCGTTGATGTTTCTCCACGAGATATCGGGTATTCACTTGCGGTGACCCGTCCGGCGTTGGACCACCGGGCTGTCGTGCTGGGTGCGGATCGTGAAGCGTTGCTGCCGGGGTTGAAAGCGCTGGCTGCCAGTCATGACGCCGCTGAGGTGATCACAGGCACTCGTGCCGCTGGGCCGGTCGGATTCGTGTTCTCCGGTCAAGGTGGTCAGTGGCCCGGGATGGGAAGCGGGCTCTACTCGGCGTTTCCGGTGTTCGCCGACGCGTTTGATGAAGCCTGCGGCGAGCTGGATGCGCATCTCGGGCAGAAAGCACGGGTTCGAGACGTGATGTCCGGTTCGGATAAGCAACTTCTGGATCAGACTTTGTGGGCGCAGTCGGGCCTGTTTGCGTTGCAAGTCGGGCTCTGGGAGTTGTTGGGTTCGTGGGGTGTCCGACCCGGTGTGGTGCTGGGCCATTCGGTCGGTGAGCTGGCGGCGGCGTTTGCGGCTGGAGTGTTGGCGTTGCCGGATGCGGCTCGGTTGGTGGCAGGCCGTGCCCGGTTGATGCAAGCCCTGCCACCTGGCGGTGCCATGCTCGCGGCGGCTGCTGGAGAGAAGGAGCTGCGGCCGTTGTTGGCCGACCGGGCTGATCGTGTGGGGATCGCCGCGGTCAACGCACCCGAGTCGGTGGTGCTCTCCGGTGATCGGGATGCGCTCGATGACATCGCCGGCCGACTGGACGGGCAAGGGGTCCGGTCGAGGTGGTTGCGGGTTTCGCATGCGTTTCATTCGCATCGGATGGATCCGATGCTGGAGGAGTTCGCCGAAATCGCACGGAGCGTGGACTACCGGTCGCCAGGGCTGCCGGCTGTGTCGACGTTGACGGGTGAGCTCGATGAGGTCGGCATGATGGCTACGCCGGAGTATTGGGTGCGTCAGGTGCGAGAACCCGTCCGCTTCGCCGACGGTGTTGCTGCTCTCGCGGCTCACGGTGTGAGCAGCATCGTCGAGGTCGGTCCGGACGGGGTGTTGTCGGCGCTGGTGCAGGAGTGTGCGGCCGGATCCGATCAGGGCGGACGGGTGGCCGCGGTTCCACTCATGCGCAGCAATTGCGACGAGGCGCAAAAGGTGATAACGGCCTTGGCGCAGGTCCATGCGCGTGGTGCTGAGGTGGACTGGCGGTCGTTTTTCGCCGGTACCGGGGCAAAGCAGGTCGAGCTGCCCACGTATGCCTTCCAACGACAGCGGTACTGGCTTGACTCGCCATCCGAACCGGTCGGGCAATCCGCCGATCTCGCGCCCCAGTCGGGCTTCTGGGAACTCGTCGAGCAGGAAGATGTCAGCGCGCTTAGCGCCGCCCTGAATATAACCGGCGATCCCGACGTGCAGGCGTCCCTGGAATCGGTGGTTCCGGTCCTCTCCTCCTGGCATCGCCGGATCCGCAACGAATCCCTGGTGCACCAGTGGCGGTACCGCATTTCCTGGCATGAGCGGGCAGATCTGCCAGACCGGTCGTTGTCGGGGACATGGCTCGTCGTCGTGCCGGAGGGTTGGTCTACGAGTCAGCAAGTTCTGCGTTTCCGCGAGATGTTCGAGGAACGGGGTTGCGCGGCGGTTTTGTTCGAGCTCGCCGGGCACGACGAGGAAGCCCTGGTGCAACGATTCCGCTCGTTGCCTGTCGCGTCAGGGGGAATAAGCGGCGTGCTGTCCTTGCTGGCGCTGGATGAATCGCCGTCCTCGTCGAACGCTGCCTTGCCGAATGGTGCGCTGAACTCATTGGTACTGCTGCGAGCTCTGCGGACCGCGGATGTGCCGGCGCCATTGTGGTTGGCGACGTGTGGTGGGGTGGCGGTAGGGGATGTGCCGGTGAATCCGGGGCAGGCGCTGATGTGGGGACTGGGCCGCGTCGTCGGCCTGGAAAATCCGGACTGGTGGGGCGGCCTGGTCGACGTGCCGGACTTGCTCGATAAGGACGCTCAAGAACGCTTGTCGGTCGTGTTGGCTGGTCTTGGCGAGGACGAGATCGCGGTGCGCCCCGATGGCGTGTTCGTGCGGCGGTTGGAACGCGCTGATTTGCCGGATATGGGGTCGGCATGGCGTCCTCGGGGCACCGTGTTGGTGACGGGTGGTACGGGCGGTTTGGGGGCGCATGTTGCTCGGTGGCTGGCGGGTGCCGGGGCCGAGCATGTGGTGTTGACCAGCCGTCGTGGCGCGGAGGCTCCGGGCGCTGGAGATTTGCGAGCGGAGCTGGAGGCGCTGGGCGCTCGGGTGTCGATCAGATCCTGCGATGTGGCAGATCGTGACGCTTTGGCCGAAGTGTTGGCGACCATTCCGGATGATTGCCCGCTGACCGCGGTGATGCATGCGGCGGGGGTCGTTGAAGTCGGCGACGTGGCGTCGATGTGTCTGACCGACTTCATTGGGGTGCTGTCGGCGAAGGTGGGTGGTGCGGCGAATCTCGATGAGTTGCTCGCCGACGTCGAGCTGGATGCCTTCGTGCTGTTCTCCTCGGTATCGGGTGTGTGGGGTGCTGGGGGCAGGGCGCTTATGCGGCGGCGAACGCCTACTTGGATGCGTTGGCGCAGCAGCGTCGGGCAAGGGGCTTGGCCGGGACTGCGGTTGCGTGGGGGCCGTGGGCCGGTGACGGCATGGCCGCAGGTGAAGGCGGCGCACAGCTGCGCCGTACCGGCCTGGTGCCAATGGCTGCGGATCGCGCGTTGCTGGCACTTCAGGGTGCATTGGATCGAGACGAGACATCCCTGGTCGTAGCCGATATGGCATGGGAGAGGTTCGCCCCGGTGTTCGCCATGTCCCGTCGGCGTCCGCTGCTCGACGAGCTGCCCGAAGCACAGCAGGCGTTGGCGGATGCGGAGAACACCACGGGTGCGGCGGACTCGGCCGGCCCGCTGCAGCGGATCGTGGGCATGGCAGCCGCCGAACGCCGCCGGGCGATGATGGAACTGGTGCTGGCGGAGACCTCGATTGTGTTGGGGCACAACGGGTCGGATGCAGTGAGTCCCGACCGGGCGTTCCAGGAGCTCGGATTCGATTCGCTGATGGCCGTCGAACTGCGCAACAGGCTGGGCGAGGCAACAGGATTGAGTCTGCCGACCACGTTGATCTTCGATTATCCGAGCCCATCCGCTCTGGCGGAGCAGCTGGTCGGCGAGCTGGTGGGAGCGCAGCCCGCGACCACCGTCGTGGCCGGGGCCGATCCAGTGGATGATCCGGTTGTCGTGGTCGCGATGGGATGCCGGTATCCGGGCGATGTCTGCTCGCCTGAGGAGCTGTGGCAGCTGGTTTCCGCGGGACGTGATGCGGTTTCGACGTTCCCCACCGATCGGGGTTGGGACTGCGACGCGTTGTTCGACCCGGATCCGGATCGGGCAGGCCGTACCTACGTGCGAGAAGGTGCCTTCCTGACCGGTGCTGATCGGTTCGATGCGGGGTTCTTCGGCATCAGCCCTCGCGAGGCGCGAGCAATGGATCCGCAGCAGAGGTTGTTGCTCGAGGTGGCGTGGGAGGTTTTCGAACGAGCGGGGATCGCTCCGCTGTCGTTGCGGGGCAGCAGGACCGGTGTGTTCGCGGGCACCAATGGACAGGACCACGGTGCGAAAGTGGCTGCCGCGCCGGAGGCGGCGGGTCACCTCCTGACCGGAAACGCCGCGAGTGTCATGGCCGGCCGGATTTCCTACACGTTCGGCCTCGAGGGTCCTGCGGTGGCGGTGGATACCGCGTGTTCGTCGTCATTGGTGGCGTTGCATTTGGCGTGCCAGTCGCTGCGTTCGGGTGAGTGTGATATGGCGTTGGCGGGTGGTGTGACGGTGATGTCGACACCCCTGGCGTTCCTCGAATTCTCTCGTCAGCGCGGTTTGGCGCCCGATGGCCGGTGTAAGTCGTTTGCGGCTGCGGCGGATGGCACCGGGTGGGGTGAGGGCGCCGGCCTGGTTCTGCTGGAGCGGTTGTCGGATGCGCGTCGTAATGGTCACCGGGTGTTAGCCGTGGTTCGCGGGTCTGCGGTGAATCAGGATGGTGCGTCGAATGGCTTGACGGCGCCGAATGGCCCGTCGCAGCAGCGGGTGATCCGGCAGGCCCTCGCGAATGCGGGACTGTCGGCGTCCGATGTGGATGTCGTGGAGGCGCACGGGACCGGCACCGGGCTCGGGGATCCGATCGAGGCGCAGGCACTGATCGCGGCATATGGGCAGGGACGGGATCCTGAACGGGCCCTGTGGTTGGGGTCGATCAAGTCCAACATCGGCCACACGCAGGCAGCGGCCGGTGTGGCTGGGGTCATCAAGATGGTGCAGGCCATGCGGCATGGGGAGTTGCCTGCCACGTTGCACGTGGACAAACCCACTCCGCAGGTCGACTGGTCTGCCGGGGCCGTTCGGCTCCTCACCGGGAACACGCCCTGGCCCGAGAGCGGCCGTCCTCGTCGAGCTGGGGTGTCGTCGTTCGGGATCAGCGGCACCAACGCACACCTCATCCTCGAACAACCGCCGTCGGAACCAGCGGAGATCGACCGTTCGAATCGGCGGGTCACTGCGCATCCGGCGGTGATCCCGTGGATGTTGTCGGCCAGGAGTCTCACAGCGCTGCAGGCCCAGGCGGCTGCGCTGCAGGGCCGGCTGGACCGGGTGCCTGGCGCTTCTCCGCTGGATTTGGGGTATTCACTCGCGACCACTCGTTCTGTGCTGGACGAGCGCGCCGTCGTGTGGGGTGCCGATCGGGAGACCCTGTTGTCGAGGCTGGCAGCGCTGGCCGATGGCCGGACTGCGCCGGGGGTGGTCACCGGCGCTGCGAATTCCGGTGGCCGCATCGGATTCGTTTTTTCCGGTCAGGGCAGTCAGTGGCTGGGGATGGGAAAGGCGTTGTGCGCGGCTTTCCCGGCGTTCGCAGACGCCTTCGAGGAAGCCTGCGACGCGCTGGGCGCGCACTTGGGCGCGCACTTGGGCGCGGACTTGGGCGTGGACGTCCGGGGCGTGCTGTTCGGTGCTGATGAGCAGGTGCTCGACCGGACGTTGTGGGCGCAGCCGGGGATCTTCGCGGTTCAGGTCGGCCTCCTGGGATTGCTGAGGTCGTGGGGCGTGCGGCCAGACGCGGTGCTGGGGCACTCGGTCGGCGAGTTGGCTGCGGCGCACGCGGCTGGTGTGTTGTCCTTGCCGGACGCGGCACGGTTGGTTGCGGCCCGGGCCAGCCTGATGCAGGCATTGCCCACCGGCGGCGCAATGCTCGCGGTCGCCACCAGCGAGGCGGCGGTCGAACCGCTGCTTGCCGGGATGTGCGATCGGGTCAGCATCGCTGCGATCAACGGCCCGGAGTCGGTAGTGCTCTCCGGCGACCGCGACGTGCTCGCAGAGGTCGCCGGCGAACTCGATGCCCGAGGGCTTAGGACCAAATGGTTGCGGGTCTCCCACGCTTTCCACTCGCACCGGATGCAACCGATTCTGGACGAGTACGCCGAAACCGCCGGGTGCGTCGAGTTCGGTGAACCGGTGGTGCCGATCGTCTCCGCCGCGACCGGTGCGCTGGACACCGCCGGACTGATGTGCGCAGCCGGCTACTGGGTGCGCCAGGTGCGTGATCCCGTCCGCTTCGGAGACGGTGTCCAAGCGCTCGTGGACCAAGGCGTGGACACGATCGTCGAGTTCGGCCCGGACGGGGCGTTGTCGGCCTTGGTCCAGCAGTGCTTGGCCGGGTCCGACCAGGCCGGGAGGGTGGCGGCGATCCCGCTGATGCGCAGGGACCGCGATGAGGTCGAGACCGCGGTGGCTGCCCTGGCGCACGTGCATGTCCGCGGCGGTGCGGTGGACTGGTCGGCTTGCTTCGCCGGCACGGGCGCTCGCACCGTCGAGTTGCCCACCTACGCCTTCCAGCGGCAGCGGTACTGGCTGGCCGGGCAAGCGGACGGGCGTGGCGGCGATGTGGTTGCCGACCCGGTCAACGCGCGCTTCTGGGAGTTGGTCGAGCGCGCCGATCCGGAACCGTTGGTGGATGAGCTCTGCATCGACCGGGACCAGCCCTTCAGGGAGGTGCTGCCCGTGCTGGCTTCCTGGCGCGAGAAACAACGCCAGAAGGCCGTCACGGATTCTTGGCGCTACCAGGTGCGGTGGAGGTCCGTCGAGGTGCAGTCCGCAGCCAGCCTCCGGGGCGTGTGGCTGGTGGTGCTTCCAGCTGACGGACTCCGAGATCAACCGGCGGCCGTCATCGACGCGCTGATCGCGCGCGGCGCCGAGGTCGCGGTCCTGGAATTGACCGAGCAGGACTTCCAACGCGGTGCGCTTGTGGACAAGGTGCGCGCCGTCATTGCCGACCGCACCGAGGTGACGGGTGTGCTGTCTCTGTTGGCAATGGACGGAATGCCCTGCGCAGAGCATCCGCACCTGTCCCGTGGTGTCGCCGCTACCGTGATCCTGACGCAGGTGTTGGGCGATGCGGGCGTTTCCGCCCCGCTGTGGCTGGCCACGACTGGTGGCGTCGAGGTCGGGACCGAGGACGGTCCGGCCGATCCGGACCACGGCTTGATCTGGGGGCTCGGCAGGGTCGTCGGCCTTGAACATCCGCAGCGGTGGGGTGGCCTGATCGACCTTCCGGCGACACTGGACGAGACGTCCCGGAACGGGTTGGTGGCCGCGCTCGCCGGGACGGCGGCCGAAGATCAGCTCGCCGTGCGTTCATCCGGGTTGTTCGTTCGCAGAGTGGTGCGCGCAGCGCAGAATTCCCGTTCAGGGACATGGCGTAGCCGGGGAACGGTCCTCATCACGGGCGGAACAGGCGCGCTCGGTGCCGAGGTCGCACGATGGCTGGCCCGGCGGGGTGCTGAGCATCTGGTGTTGATCAGTCGCCGCGGTCCGGAAGCTCCCGGCGCCGCGGACCTGCAGGCCGAGCTGACCGAGCTCGGCGTGAAAGTCACAGTCGTGGCCTGTGATGTGACGGACGGCGACGAACTGAGGGCGGTGCTGGCGGCCGTTCCGACGGAGCATCCGCTGTCGGCGGTAGTGCACACCGCCGGCGTCGGGACGCCTGCGAACCTGGCCGAGACGACCTTGGCGCAGTTCGCCGACGTGTTGTCGGCCAAGGTCGTCGGCGCGGCGAACCTGGACCGGCTGCTTGGTGGGCAACCGTTGGACGCCTTCGTGCTGTTCTCCTCGATCTCGGGGGTTTGGGGAGCCGGCGGCCAAGGAGCCTATTCGGCCGCCAATGCGTATCTCGATGCCCTTGCCGAGCGCCGACGGGCTTGCGGTCGGCCGGCGACGTGCGTCGCCTGGGGTCCGTGGGCCGGTGCGGGCATGGCCGTTCAGGAAGGCAACGAGGCGCATCTCCGCCGAAGGGGCCTGGTACCGATGGAACCGCAGTCGGCCCTCTCCGCGCTGCAACAGGCCCTGTCCCGACGAGAAACCGCCATCACCGTCGCAGATGTGGACTGGGAACGATTCGCCGCCACTTTCACCGCGGCCCGCCCGCGGCCACTATTGGATGAGATCGTGGATCTACGGCCCAACACCGAGACTGCGGAGAAGCACGGTGCCGGCGAGCTGGGGCAGCAGCTGGCCGCACTGCCGGCCGCTGAGCGCGGACATCTGCTGCTGGAGGTGGTGCTGGCGGAAACCGCCAACACCCTGGGGCACGATTCGGCGGAGGCTGTGCAACCCGATCGGACCTTCGCCGAACTGGGCTTCGATTCGCTTACCGCGGTAGAGCTGCGCAACAGGTTGAACGCGGTGACCGGGCTTCGCCTGCCGCCGACGCTGGTTTTCGACCACCCGACACCGCTGGCGGTGTCCGAACAGTTGGTTCCGGCGTTGGTCGCGGAGCCGGGCGATGGCATCGAGTCGTTGCTCGCGGAGCTCGACAGGCTGGATACCACGTTGGCGCAACGACCTTCGATCCCACCGGAAGACCAGGCCAAGGTGGCGGAGCGCTTGCAGGCACTCATCGCCAAGTGGGACGGGGCGCGTGATGGCACGGCCAAAGTGACGTCACCCCAATCGCTGACGGCGGCCACGGACGACGAAATCTTCGACCTCATCGACCGGAAGTTCCGGCGCTGACCGCCTTCTTCCTCGCCTCAGCTCCCCTGATCACTGGAACGGTGTATTTCGATGGCCAATGAAGAAAAGCTCCGCGAGTACCTCAAGCGTGTCGTCGTCGAACTGGAGGAGGCGCACGAACGCCTGCACGAGTTGGAGCGCCAGGAGCACGACCCCATCGCGATCGTGTCGATGGGATGCCGTTATCCCGGTGGCGTCTCCACTCCGGAGGAGCTGTGGCGACTGGTCGTCGACGGAGGAGACGCGATCGCGAACTTCCCCGAAGACCGTGGCTGGAACCTGGGCGAGCTGTTCGATCCTGATCCGGGTCGAGCCGGGACCTCCTACGTCCGCGAGGGTGGTTTCCTGCGCGGAGTCGCGGACTTCGATGCCGGGCTCTTCGGGATCAGTCCGCGCGAGGCGCAGGCGATGGACCCGCAACAGCGGTTGCTGCTGGAGATCTCGTGGGAAGTGCTCGAGCGCGCCGGTATCGACCCGTTTTCCTTGCGGGGCACCAAGACCAGTGTGTTTGCGGGCCTGATTTACCACGACTACGCGTCGCGGTTCAGCAAGACCCCAGCCGAGTTCGAGGGTTACTTCGCCACCGGGAACGCGGGCAGCGTCGCATCCGGCCGGGTGGCTTACACCTTCGGATTGGAGGGCCCGGCGGTCACCGTGGACACCGCCTGCTCGTCGTCCCTGGTGGCGTTGCACCTGGCCTGCCAGTCCCTGCGGCTGGGCGAATGCGACCTGGCCCTGGCCGGTGGCATTTCGGTGATGGCCACGCCGGGAGCCTTCGTCGAGTTCAGCCGGCAACGCGCACTCGCCTCGGATGGCCGGTGCAAGCCCTTCGCGGATGCCGCGGACGGCACGGGCTGGGGCGAGGGCGCCGGAATGCTGCTGCTGGAACGGCTGTCGGACGCACGGCGAAACGGCCACCCGGTGCTGGCGGCGGTAGTCGGTTCCGCGATCAACCAGGACGGGATGTCCAACGGCCTGACCGCGCCCAGCGGTCCCGCACAGCAGCGAGTGATCCGCCAGGCCCTGACGAACGCCGGGTTGTCGCCCGCCGAGGTCGATGTGGTCGAGGCGCACGGTACGGGCACGGCCTTGGGCGACCCGATCGAGGCGCGGGCCCTGATCGCCACCTACGGGGCGAACCGGTCGGCGGATCACCCGCTGCTGCTGGGTTCCCTCAAGTCGAACATCGGCCACACCCAGGCTGCCGCCGGTGTGGCCGGGGTGATCAAGTCGGTCATGGCCATCAGGCACCGGGAGATGCCCCGCAGCCTGCACATCGACCAGCCCTCGCGGCACGTGGACTGGTCGGCGGGCGCGGTGCGGCTGCTCACGGACAGCGTTGACTGGGCGGATCCCGGCCGGCCGCGCCGAGCAGGGGTGTCCTCGTTCGGCATGAGCGGTACCAACGCACACCTGATCGTCGAGGAAGTATCCGACGAGCCGGTCTCGGGCAGTACCGAGCCGACCGGGGCACTTCCCTGGCCGCTGTCCGGCAAGACGGAGACCGCATTGCGCGAGCAGGCTGCCGAGCTGCTCTCCGCCGTGACCGCGCACCCGGAGCCGGGTCTGGGGAACGTCGGGTACTCGCTGGCCACCGGTCGCGCTGCGATGGAGCACCGGGCTGTCGTGGTTGCCGAGGATCGGGACTCCTTCGTCGCCGGACTGACGGCGTTGGCTGCGGGCGTTCCGGCAGCCAACGTGGTGCAAGGGGCGGCCGACTGCAAAGGAAAGGTCGCGTTCGTGTTCCCCGGCCAGGGCTCGCATTGGCAGGGGATGGCGAGGGAACTGTTCGAATCCTCGCCGGTGTTCCGGCGGAAGCTGGAGGAATGCGCGGCGGCTACGGCCCCCTACGTGGACTGGTCGCTGCTCGGCGTCCTTCGCGGTGATCCCGATGCACCCGCACTGGATCGCGACGACGTGATTCAGTTCGCGCTGTTCGCCATGATGGTGTCGCTGGCAGAACTGTGGCGTTCGTGCGGAGTGGAGCCCGCCGCGGTGGTCGGTCACTCCCAGGGCGAGATCGCCGCCGCCCATGTGGCGGGGGCTTTGTCCTTGACGGATGCGGTGCGCATCGTCGCTGCCCGCTGCAATGCGGTGTCGGTGCTTGCAGGGAAAGGAGGCATGCTCGCGATCGCCTTGCCGGAAAGCGCAGTGGTGAAGCGAATCGCAGGCCTGCCAGAGTTGACCGTTGCAGCGGTCAACGGACCCGGCTCCACTGTCGTTTCCGGCGAACCGTCCGCTCTGGAGCGTTTGCAGACCGAACTGTCCGCGGAGAACGTGCAGGCTCGGCGGGTGCGAATTGATTACGCCTCGCACTCGGCGCAGATCGCACAGGTCCAGGGCCGGCTTCTGGACCGGCTGGGCGAGGTCGGGTCCGAACCTGCTGAGATCGCTTTCTACTCGACGGTGACCGGCGAGCGGACGGACACCGGCCGGCTTGACGCGGACTACTGGTACCAGAACCTTCGGCAGCCCGTCCGGTTCCAGCAGACCGTCGCCCGGATGGCAGATCAGGGCTATCGGTTCTTCGTCGAGGTGAGCCCGCACCCGCTGCTCACCGCGGGAATCCAGGAAACGCTGGAAGCCGCGGACGCGGACGCGGGCGGGGTGGTGGTCGGTTCGCTGCGGGGTGGCGAGGGCGGCTCCCGGCGCTGGCTGACTTCGCTGGCCGAGTGCCAGGTGCGCGGACTACCGGTGAATTGGGAACAGGTATTCCTCGACACCGGAGCCCGACGCGTGCCGCTGCCGACATACCCGTTCCAGCGGCAGCGGTACTGGTTGGAGTCCGCCGAGTACGACGCGGGCGATCTCGGTTCGGTGGGCTTGCGCTCCGCGGAGCATCCCCTGCTCGGGGCTGCGGTGACACTGGCCGATGCGGGCGGGTTCCTGCTGACCGGCAAGCTGTCGGTCAAGACCCAGCCCTGGTTGGCCGACCACGCGGTCCGTGGGGCGATCCTGCTGCCCGGCACCGCCTTCGTGGAAATGCTGATACGCGCCGCGGACCAGGTCGGGTGCGATCTGATCGAGGAGTTGTCCCTGACGACTCCGCTGGTTCTGCCCGCGACCGGTGCGGTGCAGGTGCAGATCGCGGTTGGCGGTCCGGACGAGGCCGGGCGCCGCTCGGTCCGCGTGCATTCCTGTCGGGACGACTCCGTGCCGCAGGACTCGTGGACCTGCCACGCGACCGGCACGTTGACCACCAGTGAGCACCGGGACGCCGGCCAGGCCCGCGATGGGATTTGGCCGCCGAACGATGCTGTCGCGGTTCCACTGGACAGCTTTTACGCGCGCGCAGCTGAGCGGGGCTTCGATTTCGGTCCGGCGTTCCAGGGGTTGCAGGCGGTTTGGAAACGCGGAGACGAGATCTTCGCCGAGGTCGGCCTGCCCGCAGCACAGCGCGAGGACGCCGGCAGGTTCGGAGTCCACCCGGCTCTGCTGGATGCGGCACTGCAGGCGCTGGGCGCAGCCGAGGAGGATCCGGACGAGGGATGGCTCCCCTTCGCGTGGCAAGGTGTGTCCCTCAAGGCGACCGGCGCGCTTTCGCTTCGGGTGCACATCGTCCCGGCGGGTGCGAACGCGGTGTCGGTGTTCACGACCGACGCGACGGGCCAAGCCGTGCTCTCCATCGACTCGCTGGTGCTGCGCAAGATTTCGGACGAGCAGTTGGCAGCGGTCCGTGCGATGGACCACGAGTCCCTGTTCCGGGTCGACTGGAGGCGAATCTCGCCCGGCGCTGCCAAGCCGGTCTCCTGGGCAGTGATCGGCAATGACGAACTCGCTCGAGCCTGCGGCTCGGCACTTGGCACGGAACTCCACCCCGACCTGACCGGGTTGGCTGACCCGCCCCCGGACGTGGTGGTGGTGCCATGCGGTGCGTTTCACCAGGACTTGGAGGTTGCTTCCGAGGCACGTGCCGCAACGCAACGCGTGCTTGACCTGATCCAGGGTTGGTTGGCGGCGGAGCGATTCGCCGGATCTCGCCTGGTGGTGGTGACGTGTGGTGCGGTGTCGACCGGGCCCGCCGAGGGTGTTTCCGACCTGGTGCATGCTGCGTCGTGGGGCTTGTTGCGTTCAGCGCAGTCGGAGAACCCGAATCGATTCGTGTTGGTCGATGTGGACGCAACCGCCGAGTCATGGCGCGCGCTCGCGGCGGCGGTGCGTTCCGGAGAACCGCAGCTAGCGCTGCGCGCCGGCGAAGTCCGAGTGCCTCGCCTGACACGATGTGTTGCCGCCGAGGACAGCCGGATCCCAGTGCCTGGTGCGGATGGGACGGTGTTGATTTCCGGCGGTACGGGCCTGCTGGGCGGGTTGGTAGCCCGGCATTTGGTGGCGGAGCGCGGTGTCCGCCGCCTGGTGCTGGCAGGGCGACGCGGCTGGAGCGCCCCCGGGGTCACCGAATTGGTGGATGAGCTGGTGGGCCTGGGAGCTGTGGTCGAGGTGGCGAGCTGTGATGTCGGGGACCGGGCCCAGCTGGACCGGCTGCTGACGACGATCTCGGCAGAGTTCCCGCTGCGCGGAGTGGTGCATGCGGCCGGGGCACTGGCCGACGGGGTCGTCGAGTCGTTGACACCAGAGCACGTGGCAAAGGTGTTCGGGCCGAAGGTCGCCGGTGCGTGGCACCTGCACGAGCTGACCCGTGAACTGGATCTCTCGTTCTTCGTGCTCTTCTCCTCGTTCTCCGGGGTGGTGGGGGCTGCGGGTCAAGGAAACTACGCGGCGGCGAACGCGTTCCTGGACGGCCTGGCTCAGCACCGGCGGACGGCGGGACTGCCTGCGGTGTCGCTGGCTTGGGGCTTGTGGGAGCCGACCAGCGGGATGACCGGAGCGCTCGATGCGGCGGACCGCAGCCGCATTTCGCGCACCAATCCGCCGATGTCCGCGGAGGACGGGTTGCGGCTGTTCGAGATGGCGTTTCATGTTCCGGGCGAATCGCTTCTGGTCCCGGTCCACATCGACCTGAACGCCCTGCGCGCCGATGCGGCCGACGGCGGTGTGCCTGCGTTGTTGCACGACCTGGTGCCCGCGCCCGTGCGGCGGAGCGCGGTCAACGAGTCGGAGGATGTCACCGGTCTGGTCGGTCGGCTGCGGAGGCTTCCGGACCTGGATCAGGAAACCCTGCTGTTGGGTTTGGTGCGGGAGCATGTTTCGGCTGTGCTGGGGTATTCGGGTGCGGTCGAGGTTGGGGTCGAGCGTGCTTTCCGGGATTTGGGTTTTGATTCGTTGTCCGGTGTGGAGTTGCGGAACCGGCTTGGCGGGGTGCTGGGCGTTCGGTTGCCGGCTACTGCGGTGTTCGACTATCCGACACCGCGGGCCTTGGTTCGGTTCTTGCGCGACAAACTGATTGGTGGCGTGGAGGCACGCAATTCGGCACCGGCGGTTGTGGAGGCGGCCAGTGGTGACGACCCGGTTGTGATCGTGGGGATGGGGTGTCGTTTTCCGGGTGGGGTGTCCTCGCCGGAGGAGCTTTGGCGTTTGGTGGCCGGGGGCTTGGATGCGGTGGCGGAGTTCCCCGACGATCGTGGTTGGGATCAGGCGGGGTTGTTCGATCCGGATCCCGATCGTCTCGGGACTTCGTATGTGTGTGAGGGCGGCTTCCTGCGAGATGCGGCGGAGTTCGATGCCGGTTTCTTCGGGATTTCCCCGCGTGAGGCGTTGGCGATGGATCCGCAGCAGCGGTTGTTGCTGGAGATCGCTTGGGAGACCTTGGAGCGGGCGGGGATTGATCCGCTTTCGTTGCGAGGGAGTCGGACCGGCGTGTTCGCGGGGCTGATGCACCACGACTACGGCGCGCGGTTCGTCACCAGGGCGCCGGAGGGTTTCGAGGGTTATCTAGGTAATGGCAGCGCGGGCGGCGTCTTTTCGGGTCGGGTCGCGTATTCGTTTGGTTTCGAGGGTCCTGCGGTGACGGTGGATACGGCGTGTTCGTCGTCGTTGGTGTCCATGCACCTGGCGGGTCAAGCACTGCGGTCTGGTGAGTGTGATCTGGCTCTTGCGGGTGGTGTGACGGTGATGGCCACGCCGGGGATGTTCGTGGAGTTTTCGCGCCAGAGGGGTTTGGCGGCGGACGGGCGGTGTAAGTCGTTTGCGGCTGCTGCGGATGGCACCGGCTGGGGCGAAGGCGCGGGCCTGGTGTTGTTGGAGCGGCTGTCGGATGCCCGGCGCAACGGGCACGCGGTTCTGGCGGTCGTGCGGGGTAGCGCGGTGAATCAGGATGGTGCGTCGAATGGTTTGACGGCGCCGAATGGTCCGTCGCAGCAGCGGGTGATCACGCAGGCGTTGGCGAGTGCGGGTCTGTCGGTGTCTGATGTGGACGCTGTGGAGGCGCATGGGACTGGGACCAGGCTTGGTGATCCGATTGAGGCGCAGGCACTGATTGCCACTTACGGGCAGGAGCGGGATAGGGATCGGCCGTTGTGGTTGGGGTCGGTGAAGTCGAATATTGGTCATACGCAGGCGGCAGCGGGTGTTGCTGGTGTGATCAAGATGGTGATGGCGATGCGGCACGAGCAGCTGCCCGCCACGTTGCATGTGGATGAACCTACGCCGGAAGTGGATTGGTCGGCGGGGGAGGTCCAGCTCCTTACGGAGAACACGCCCTGGCCCGACAGCGGCCATCCTCGTCGGGCGGGAGTGTCGTCGTTCGGCATCAGCGGCACCAACGCACATGTCATCCTCGAACAAGCCTCGAATACACCAGACGAGATTGCGCAGAGCAACGGTCCCGAATCGGAATCTACCGTGGACATCCCAGCGGTCCCGTTGATCGTGTCGGGCAGAACACCGGAAGCGCTCAGCGCTCAGGCGAGCGCATTGATGTCCTATTTGGATAATCGTCCCGATATTTCATCCCTTGATGCCGCGTTTTCGTTGGCTTCTTCCCGGGCCGCGTTGGAGGAGCGGGCGGTCGTGCTGGGAGCGGACCGTGAAGCGCTGTTGTCTGGGTTGGAAGCGCTGGCTGCCGGTCGCGACGCTTCTGGGGTGGTGTCGGGATCCCTGATCTCTGGCGGGGTTGGGTTTGTGTTTTCCGGTCAGGGTGGTCAGTGGCTGGGGATGGGAAGAGGGCTCTACTCGGCGTTTCCGGTGTTCGCTGACGCGTTTGACGAAGCTTGTGCCGGACTGGATGCGCATCTGGGGCAGCAGGTGGGGGTTCGGGATGTGGTGTTCGGTTCCGACGGGTCCTTGCTGGATCGGACGTTGTGGGCGCAGTCGGGTTTGTTCGCGTTGCAGGTTGGTTTGCTGAGGCTGCTGGGCTCGTGGGGTGTTCGGCCTGGTGTGGTGATGGGGCATTCGGTGGGTGAGTTTGCGGCGGCGTTTGCGGCGGGTGTGTTGTCGTTGCCGGATGCGGCTCGGTTGGTGGCGGGTCGTGCCCGGTTGATGCAGGCGTTGCCGGATGGCGGTGCCATGTTGGCGGTGGCTGCTGGCGAGGAGCAGCTGCGGCCGTTGTTGGCCGCTCGGGGTGAAGGGGTGGGGATCGCCGCGGTCAACGCTTCTGAGTCGGTGGTGCTCTCCGGCGATCGGGAGGTGCTTGAGGACATTGCCGGCGGGCTGGATGGGCAAGGGGTTCGGTGGCGGTGGTTGCGGGTTTCGCATGCGTTTCATTCGTATCGGATGGACCCGATGCTGCAGGAGTTCACAGATATCGCAGGCAGCGTGGACTACCGGCGTTGCGACCTGCCGGTCGTGTCGACGTTGACGGGTGAGCTCGACACCGCTGGCATGCTGGCTACACCAGGGTATTGGGTGCGTCAGGTGCGTGAGCCCGTCCGCTTCGCCGACGGGGTTCGGGCGCTCGCGCAGCAGGGGGTCGGCACGATCTTCGAGCTTGGCCCTGATGCGATTCTGTCGGCTCTGATTCCTGATTGTCATTCCTGGGGTGATCAGACTGTGCCGATTCCGTTGCTGCGCAAGGACCGCGCTGAACCCGAAACTGTGGTCGCCGCGGTGGCGCGGGCGCACACGCGTGGTGTTCAGGTCGATTGGTCGGCGTTTTTCGCTGGTACCGGGGCTGGGCGGGTCGAGTTGCCGACGTATGCCTTCCAGCGGCAGCGGTATTGGCTGGAGTCATCGGTTTCCGGTGATGTGACAGGTATCGGTCTGGCTGGGGCGGAGCATCCGTTGCTGGGGGCCGTGGTTGTGTTGGCCGACGGTGATGGGATGGTGTTGACCGGTCGGTTGTCGGTGGGGACGCATCGGTGGCTGGCCGAGCATCGTGTGCTGGGGGAGGTCGTGGTTCCCGGCACGGCTATCCTGGAGATGGTCTTGCATGCGGGGGCGCGGGTTGGTTGTGGCCGGGTGGAGGAGCTCACCCTGGAAGCACCGCTGGTGGTGCCCGAACGCGATGCCATCGAAATCCAGCTGCTGGTGAACGCGCCCGACGACAAGGGTCGGCGGTCCGTGTCGCTGCATTCCCGCCCGGCCGGTGGGTCTGGGGGTGGGGGTTGGACGCGGCACGCCACGGGCGAACTCGTCGTCGCCGGCACGGGTGGTGGGGCGGTTACTGGTTGGTCGACTGAGGGTGCCGAGCCGGTTGCTCTCGGTGAGTTTTATGTCGTTCAGGCGGGGAACGGGTTCGAGTATGGGCCGTTGTTCCAGGGGCTTCGGGCGGCGTGGCGTCGTGGTGGCGAGGTTCTCGCGGAGGTCGCCCTGCCGGCAGCGGCTGGTGCGATGGCGGGGTTCTTGATCAATCCGGCGTTGCTGGATGCCGCCTTGCAGGCGTCCGCGCTGGGTGACCGTCCGGCGGAGGGTGGTGCGTGGCTGCCGTTCTCTTTTACCGGGGTAGAACTTTCCGGTCAGGGTGGGACGATCAGCAGGGCACGGGTGGAGTCTACGCGACCCGATGCGGTGTCGGTGGCTGTGATGGATGAGGGTGGGCGGTTGCTCGCCTCGATCGATTCTCTCCGGTTGCGGCCGGTGTCGTCGGTGCGGTTGGCGAATCGGGACGTTGTCGGTGACGCGCTGTTCGAGGTGACTTGGGAGCCGGTGGCGACGCGGTCGACGGTATCGGGTCGCTGGGCGTTGCTTGGTGATGCTGTCGGCGGCATGGCCGGTCTCATTGGGCTCGCACCAGGTTCCGTCGATCGTTGTGCGGGTCTGGCTGAGCTCGCGGGGAACCTTGATTCCGGTGCGCTGGTTGCTGATGTCGTGGTTTATTGCGCCGGTGAACAGGCGGATCCCGACGCCGGCGTGGCGGCACTCGCGGAGACCCGGGAGATGCTGGCCCTGGTCCAGTCGTGGTTGGCCGAGGAGCGGTTGGCCGGGTCACGTCTGGTGGTGGTGACGTGTGGCGCGGTGACGACGGCTGCGGGTGACGGCGCATCAAAGCTGGCGCATGCGCCGTTGTGGGGGTTGTTGCGTTCAGCGCAGTCGGAGAACCCGGGCCGGTTTGTGCTGGTCGATGTGGACGGTACCGCCGAGTCGTGGCGCGCGTTGCCGAGTGCGGTGGGGTCGATGCAACCGCAGTTGGCCGTGCGTAAGGGTGTGGTGACAGTGCCGCGTGTGGCGTCGGTTCCGGGGCCGGTCGAGGTGCCCGCGGTGGTGGCCGGTCCCGACCGGACGGTGCTGATTTCCGGTGGCACGGGTCTGTTGGGTGGCGTGGTGGCACGCCACCTGGTGGCCGAGCGCGGTGTTCGTCGAGTGGTGTTGACGGGCCGTCGTGGCTGGGATGCTCCCGGAATCACCGAGTTGGTGGGTGAGCTGGAGGGTTTCGGTGCGGTGGTCGATGTGGTGGCGTGCGACGTTGCGGATCGTGCTGGTCTGGAGGGGTTGCTGGCGGCGGTCCCGGCGGAGTTTCCGCTGTGTGGTGTGGTGCATGCCGCGGGTGTGCTGGCTGACGGGGTGATCGAGTCGTTGACACCGGAGGACGTGGGGGCGGTGTTCGGTCCGAAGGCGGCGGGGGCGTGGAACCTGCACGAGCTGACTCGGGATATGGACTTGTCGTTTTTCGCGTTGTTCTCCTCGCTGTCCGGGGTGACCGGCGCCGCGGGTCAGGGTAATTATGCGGCGGCGAACACGTTCCTGGACGCATTGGCGCATTACCGGCGGGCGCAGGGATTGCCTGCGGTGTCGTTGGCGTGGGGCTTGTGGGAGCAGTCGAGCGGGATGACCGGGCGGCTCAGTGATGTCGACCGGAGCAGGATCGCCCGCTCCAGTCCACCGTTGTCCACCAAGGATGGTTTGCGGCTGTTCGATGCCGGGCTGGCGTTGGATCGGGCAGCGGTGGTTCCGGCGAGGTTGGACAGGGCCTTCCTGGCCGAGCAGGCCCGGTCGGGAACGCTACCCGCGATGCTGACGGCACTGGTACCTACCATCACCTCTATCAGGCGCAGTAGTGGCACCGACCTCGCGGACGAGGACGCCTTGCTTGGGGTGGTGCGGGAGCACGCCGCGAGGGTGCTGGGGTATTCGGGTGCGGCCGAGGTCGGGGTCGAGCGTGCTTTCCGGGATCTGGGCTTTGATTCGTTGTCTGGTGTGGAGTTGCGTAATCGGCTGGCCGGGGTGCTGGGAGCCCGGCTGCCGGCAACCGCCGTATTCGACTACCCGACGCCGCGGGCGTTGGCCCGGTTCCTGCACCAGGAACTGGCAGGCGAGGTCGGGACGACGCCGGCGCCGGTGACGACCACGACCGCGAGCGTCGAAGACGATCTCGTCGCGATAGTCGGGATGGGGTGTCGTTATCCGGGTGGGGTGTCCTCACCGGAGGAGCTTTGGCGTTTGGTGGCCGGGGGCGTGGATGCGGTCGCGGACTTCCCGGACGATCGCGGCTGGGATCTGGCCGGATTGTTCGATCCAGATCCCGATCGTTTCGGGACTTCGTATGTGCGTGAGGGCGGGTTCCTGCGGGACGCGGCGGAGTTCGATGCCGCGTTTTTCGGGATTTCTCCGCGTGAGGCACTGGCGATGGACCCGCAGCAACGGTTGCTGCTGGAGCTGTCCTGGGAGGCCGTTGAACGCGCTGGGATCGATCCGGGGTCGCTGCGCGGGAGCCGGACGGGTGTGTTCGCGGGGCTGATGTATCACGACTACGCCGGACGGTTCGCGGCCGGAGTGCCGGAGGGCTTCGAAGGCTATCTCGGTAATGGCAGCGCGGGCAGTGTGGCCTCGGGCCGGGTCGCGTATTCGTTCGGTTTCGAGGGTCCTGCGGTGACGGTGGACACGGCGTGTTCGTCATCGCTGGTGGCGTTGCACCTGGCAGGTCAATCACTGCGTTCCGGTGAGTGTGATCTCGCCCTTGCCGGTGGCGTGACGGTGATGGCCACCCCGGCGACGTTTGTGGAGTTCTCCCGTCAGCGGGGTCTGGCACCGGATGGGCGCTGCAAGTCGTTCGCGGAGGCCGCGGACGGGACCGGCTGGGGCGAGGGTGCTGGCCTAGTGCTGTTGGAGAGGTTGTCGGATGCCCGTCGTAATGGGCATCGGGTGTTGGCGGTGGTTCGTGGGTCGGCGGTGAATCAGGACGGCGCGTCAAACGGACTGACCGCGCCGAATGGTCCCTCGCAGCAAAGGGTGATCACCCAAGCACTCACGAGTGCGGGGTTGTCCGTGTCCGATGTGGATGCTGTGGAGGCGCACGGGACCGGGACCAGGCTTGGTGATCCGATCGAGGCACAGGCATTGATCGCCACCTATGGCCGTGATCGTGATCCTGACCGGCCGTTGTGGTTGGGGTCGATGAAGTCCAACATCGGTCACACACAGGCAGCGGCGGGTGTTGCCGGTGTGATCAAGATGGTGATGGCGATGCGCCACGGGGAGCTGCCGCGCACATTGCACGTCGGCGAGCCCACGTCGGAGGTGGATTGGTCGGCAGGTTCGGTCCAGCTCCTCACGGAGAACACGCCCTGGCCCGACAGCGGCCATCCTCGTCGGGCGGGAGTGTCGTCGTTCGGGATCAGCGGCACCAACGCACACGTCATCCTCGAACAGTCTCCGACAGCGTCAAGTGAGTTCGTGGAGCACAGCGGACCTGATTCGGAATCTGCTGTGAATGTCCCTGTGGTTCCGTGGGTGGTGTCGGGCAAAACACCCGAAGCGCTCAGTGCTCAGGCGGACACCTTGGTGTCCTATCTGGACGATCGATCTGATGTCTCCTCGCGGGATGTTGGGTATTCGCTGGCGATGACGCGTTCGGCGCTGGATGAGCGGGCGGTGGTGCTGGGGTCGGACCGTGAAACGTTGTTGTCCGGGTTGAAAGCACTGGCTGCCGGTCATGAGGCCACTGGGGTGGTTACGGGATCTGTGGGTTCTGGCGGCCGGCCCGGTTTTGTGTTCGCCGGTCAGGGTGGTCAGTGGTTGGGGATGGGCCGGGGGCTTTACCGGGCGTTTCCGGTGTTCGCTGATGCCTTTGACGAAGCTTGTGCCGGACTGGATGCGCATCTGGGGCAGGAAGTGGGGGTTCGGGATGTGGTGTTCGGTTCCGACGCGCAGTTGCTCGATCGGACGTTGTGGGCGCAGTCGGGTTTGTTCGCGTTGCAGGTTGGTTTGCTGAAGTTGTTGGGTTCGTGGGGTGTTCGGCCTGTTGTAGTGCTGGGCCATTCGGTCGGGGAGCTAGCAGCGGCGTTCGCCGCCGGTGTGCTGTCGATGGCGGAGGCGGCTCGGTTGGTGGCCGGTCGTGCCCGGTTGATGCAGGCGTTGCCGTCTGGCGGTGCCATGTTGGCGGTGGCCGCGACCGAGGACCGAATCAGCCCGCTGCTGGATGGGGTGCGGGATCGTGTTGGTGTCGCAGCGGTTAATGCTCCGGGGTCGGCGGTGCTTTCCGGTCACCGGGATGTGCTTGAGGACGTTGTTGGCCGGTTGGATGGGCTGGGTGTTCGGTGGCGATGGTTGCGGGTTTCGCATGCGTTCCATTCGTATCGGATGGATCCGATGCTGGATGAGTTCGCCGACATCGCACGGAGCGTGGATTACCGGTCTCCAGGGCTGCCGATTGTCTCGACGCTGACCGGAAACCTCGATGACGTGGGCGTGATGGCTACGCCGGAGTATTGGGTGCGTCAGGTGCGAGAGCCCGTTCGCTTCGCCGACGGTGTCCAGGCGCTTGTGAACCAGGGCGTCGACACGATTGTGGAACTCGGTCCGGACGGGGTGTTGTCGAGCTTGGTTCATGAGTGTGTGTCGGAGTCCGGGCGGGTGACGGGGATTCCGTTGGTGCGGAAGGACCGTGATGAGGTCCCAACGGTGCTGGCCGCTTTGGCGCAGATCCACACTCGTGGTGGCGCGGTGGACTGGGGGTCGTTTTTCGCTGGTACGGGGGCAAAGCAGGTCGAACTGCCCACGTATGCCTTTCAGCGACGACGGTACTGGCTGGAGCCATCGGATTCCGGCGATGTGACAGGTGCTGGCCTTACCGGGGCGGAGCATCCGCTGTTGGGGGCCGTGGTGCCGGTCGCGGGTGCGGATGAGGTGCTGCTGACCGGCAGGCTGTCGGTGGGGACGCATCCGTGGCTGGCCGACCATCGCGTGCTGGGCGAAGTCGTCGTCCCCGGCACCGCGTTGCTGGAGATGGCGTGGCGGGCCGGTAGCCAGGTCGGTTGTGAACGTGTGGAGGAGCTCACCTTGGAAGCACCGCTGGTTCTGCCGGAGCGGGGTGCTGCGGCGGTGCAGTTGGCGGTGGGGGCTCCGGACGAGGCCGGCCGGCGCAGTTTGCAGCTCTATTCCCGAGGCGCTGACGAAGACGGCGACTGGCGGCGGATTGCCTCCGGGCTGTTGGCCCAGGCCAGTGTGGTGCCGCCAGCGGATTCGACTGCATGGCCGCCGGACGGTGCTGTGCAGGTCGATCTGGCGGAGTTCTACGAGCGCCTCGCCGAGCGCGGCTTGACTTATGGCCCGGTGTTCCAAGGGCTCCGCGCCGCATGGCGGTACGGCGACGATATCTTCGCCGAGCTTGCCGTGTCACCAGACGCCGCTGGTTTCGGCATCCACCCGGCGCTGCTGGACGCTGCACTGCACGCGATGGCGCTTGGTGCTTCGCCCGACTCGGAAGCTCGTCTACCGTTTTCCTGGAGTGGCGCCCAGTTGTACCGCGCTGGAGGAGCAGCGCTTCGGGTACGGCTCTCGCCGCTGGGCACCGGTGCAGTCTCATTGACGCTGATGGATGCCGCAGGGGGACAAGTCGCTGCGGTGGAATCGCTTTCGACGCGACCGGTCTCCGCCGACCAGATCGGTGCCGGTCGCGGCGATCACGAGCGGCTGCTGCACGTCGAGTGGGTAAGGCCGGCTGAATCGGCGGGGATGTCCCTGACCTCCTGCGCGGTGGTCGGTTTGGACGAACCGGAGTGGCACGCTGCCCTGAAGGCCACTGGTGTCCAGGTCGAGTCCCATGCGGATCTGGCTTCGTTGGCCACCGAGGTTGCCAAGCGGGGATCGGCTCCTGGTGCGGTGATCGTCCCGTGCCCGCGACCCCAGGCGATGGAGGAGCTGCCGACCGCCGCGCGAAGGGCGACGCAACAGGCGATGGCGTTGCTGCAGGAATGGCTTGCCGATGACCGGTTCGTCAGTACGCGCCTGATCCTGCTGACGCATCGGGCGGTCGCCGCAGTTGCTGGAGAAGACGTGTTCGACCTGGTACACGCGCCGCTGTGGGGCTTGGTCCGCAGCGCGCAGGCGGAGCACCCGGACCGATTCGCCTTGATCGATGTGGACGAGGCGGAAGCATCGCGGGCAGCACTCGCCGAAGCGCTGACTGCAGGAGAAGCGCAGCTCGCGGTGCGGTCGGGAGTTGTGCTGGTGCCCCGCCTCGGCCAGGTGAAGGCGAGCGGAGGTGAAGCGTTCAGGTGGGATGAAGGCACCGTGTTGGTTACCGGCGGAACCGGCGGGCTAGGGGCCCTGCTCGCACGCCATCTGGTCAGCGCACACGGTGTGCGGCACCTGTTGCTCGCAAGTCGTCGCGGTCTGGCGGCGCCAGGAGCGGATGAGCTGGTGGCCGAGCTGGAGCAGTCCGGCGCCGATGTCGCGGTCGTCGCGTGCGACGCGGCAGATCGGGACTCGCTTGCGCGGCTGGTGGCGTCGGTGCCCGCGGAAAACCCGTTGAGGGCGGTGGTGCACGCGGCCGGTGTGCTGGATGACGGTGTGCTGATGTCGATGTCGCCGGAGCGCTTGGACGCGGTGTTGCGGTCCAAAGTGGATGCCGCGTGGTACCTGCACGAGCTGACTCGGGAACTCGGTCTGTCGGCGTTCGTGTTGTTCTCCTCGGTCGCGGGCCTGCTCGGTGGTGCGGGGCAGAGTAATTACGCTGCCGGCAACGCGTTCCTGGATGCCTTGGCGCATTGCCGGCAGGCTCAGGGGCTGCCCGCGCTGTCGCTGGCCTCCGGGCTGTGGGCGAGTATCGATGGAATGGCGGGTGACCTCGCTGCGGCGGACGTGGAGCGGCTGTCGCGGGCAGGCATTGCCCCGCTTTCGGCACCGGGAGGGCTGGCCCTGTTCGACGCTGCCATTCGCTCGGACGAACCGTTGCTGGCGCCGGTGCGATTGGATGTCGAAGCACTGCGTGTGCAGGCCCGATCCGCGGAGACCCGGATTCCGGAAATGCTGCATGGCATGGCAATGGGGCCAAGCCGCCGCACTTCGTTCAGCTCCAGGGTTGAGCCGTTGCAAGAACGGTTGGCCGGTTTGTCAGAGGACGAACGTCGGCAGCAAGTGCTCCAGCGCGTCCGCGCCGATATCGCGGTGGTACTGGGGCACGGCAAGTCGAACGACGTGGACACCGAGAAGCCCTTGGCCGAGCTGGGTTTCGACTCGCTGACGGCCATCGAACTCCGCAACCGCCTCGCTACCGCCACCGGACTGCGGCTACCCGCAACGCTGGCCTTCGACCACGGCACCGCGGCAGCACTCGCCTGGCACGTGTGCGCGCAGCTGGGTACCGCGACCGTGCCGGCACCGAGGCGAACTGACGACAACGACTCCGCGGAGCCCGTGAGGTCGCTCTTCCAACAGGCGTATGCGGCTGGTCGGATACTTGACGGGATGGATTTGGTGAAGGTCGCTGCCCAGTTGCGACCGGTGTTCGGTTCGCCTGGCGAGCTGGAATCCCTGCCGAAACCTGTCCAGCTTTCCCGTGGCCCCAAAGAGCCTGCCTTGGTGTGCATGCCGGCGCTGATCGGGATGCCGCCCGCGCAGCAGTACGCGCGGATCGCCGCCGGCTTCCGCGATGTGCGGGACGTTTCGGTGGTCCCGATGCCTGGATTCGTTGCGGGAGAACCGCTGCCGTCCGCCATCGAAGTGGCGGTTCGGACGCAGGCGGAGGCGGTGCTGCAGGAGTTCGCCGGTGACTCGTTCGTGCTGGTCGGGCATTCCTCTGGGGGCTGGCTGGCGCATGAGGTAGCCGGTGTGCTGGAGCGTCGCGGGGTCCTCCCGGCCGGGGTCGTACTGCTGGACACCTACATCCCGGGTGAGATCACGCCGAGGTTCTCCGCGGCGATGGCCCACCGGACGTATGAGAAGCTCGCGACCTTCACGGACATGCAGGACATCGCTATCACCGCGATGGGCGGGTACTTCCGGATGTTCACCGAGTGGACCCCAACACCGATCGGTACTCCGACGCTGTTCGTGCGGACCGAAGACTGCGTCGCAGACCCTGAAGGGCGGCCGTGGACCGATGACTCCTGGCGGCCGGGGTGGACTCTCGCGGATGCCACGGTCCAGGTGCCGGGCGACCACTTCTCGATGATGGACGAGCACTCCGGGTCCACCGCACAGGCAGTCGCGAGTTGGCTTGAGAAACTCAGCCAGCGCACCGCTCGGCAACGTTGACGTACACCGTTCAGGGTGTCGGTTCCGTGTCCATGTTGGCTTGCGGGAGCAGGAGCAATTCTGAAGCGAGGGATGTAGCGTAGGAGCAGCATGGAACGGGCTGTGAACGGAAGCGTTTTGCCCTGCTTTTTTCGGTTTCGCAGGTCACTGTCTCTTGTGGACTTGACTGGGGGTCAAGGGGTCGCAGGTTCAAATCCTGTCAGCCCGACGTTGGCGGAAGCCCGCTGACCGGCACGTAAGTGCAGGTCAGCGGGCTTTTTATGCTGTTGTGGATCTTGGGTGATCGTCCCGAAGTGTGCCGTCTCGAATTTCGGCGATTTGTGCGAGGATTTCGGGAGTTGTTTTCTGGAAGCGGAATCGCGAGGCGGAAACGCTGCTGATCGTGCTGACGGGTGGCCGATCCGCATCCGGAACAAGGAGATCGACTGGTCGGGGACAACGGCGCTGCCGGGAGGCCTCGAAGACTGGCTCACCGAGGCGCCGAACTATGTCTACCTGCGGCGGGCCAAGGCGCGGCCGACCGTCAGGGACAAGGCATTCCGGAGCAAGGTAGCGGATCTCGTCTCCGGTGTGACCGGGAAGGATCCCGAGCGGATTGACGGCCAGTACCGGCGCCAGCGGCGCCAGCGGGGGGCCTGGCCGCGGCCGCGGTGCTTCGGCGTTGCTGGTGCTCGTCGTCATGGCGACTGCGCTCATTGTCCGGCAACGCGAGCAGACTGACCAGCAACGGCGCGTCGCCGTCGGCCGGGAGCTGATCACCGCAGCCGAGGACCTGCGGGACAATGATCCGAGGCTCTCGTTGCTGTCCAGCCTCGGGAGACCTGAGCTCGCCCCACCCCGGAAGCCCGTGCCGGGCTCGTGAATACCCTGATGCGGACCCGTTTCGCAGGTACCCCGGCGAGTTTCAACGCGTACGAACTCAACCTCGTCACGGCGGCCACCGGCAACCGGGCCGCCACCAGGGCGCGGAGCCGCTCGGTCGAGACCAGCCCAGATTTCATCCACGAGGTGGTCCTGTGGGGACACCGGCGGTGGTGGGGCGTGGCGACGGCTCGGGGCGCTGCCCGAGTTCGTCGGTGACGGCATCTCGCTGGCGCTGAGCGCGGACGGGAACACCCTGGCCATCGGGGACACCGACGAAGGGGTGGTGCTATGGGACATCACCGACCCGGGAAATCCCCGCAGGCTGGCCAGCGCACCGGGGGAGGTACGTGTCCTCGCTCGTGTTCGGCCGAAACGGGGAGGCGCTTGCCGTCTCGGGCATCGACGGGGTGGCGCTGTGGGACATCCGCGGTGTACGGGAACGGGAAACCTTGGAGCGCCGCGCCACCTTGCCCGGGTTGGCGCAGGCGGGCGGGGTGCTCCTCAGCCCAGATGGCCTGCAGCTCGCCACCACCCGGGACACGCGCCGCGAGACCGCTCCGGACGTTAACGACCACCAGACGACCCTGTGGGATGTCTCCGATCTCACGCGGCCTACCCGGCCAGCGCCGATCAGGGGGCACTTCTCCGCGACCCTGTTCGACGCGGCGTTCAGCCCGGACGGGCACACGATCGCCACCGCCGGCGTACACGGCGACATCGTGCTGGTCGACATTACCGACCCGGCCAATCCCAAGGAGCTAACCGTCCTCTAGGGACACTCCGGCAAGTGGATGACCTCGGTGGCGTTCAGCCCGGACGGGGGAAAGTTGGTCACCAGCGGCGAAGACGACACCGCTGTCCTGTGGTACCTCGGCGACCGGCAGCACCCACAGCAGCTGGCGACGCTGGACGGCCACGCCGGCAGGGTGTCCGCAGCGGCGTTCAGCTCGAACGGGGCGGCGGTCTTCACCGCGGATTCCTCCGCAACCGGCGGTCCCGCGGCGCGGTGCGCCAATGGCGGGCGGCCGACCGTGCGCGGCCGGTGGCGACCGGCCTCCTGAACGGCCACGAACTGAGACTGACCGCGGTGTCGACGGTTGACGACTCCGCGCTCGCCATCGCGAGTAAGCCCCGGTCTCCTATCCCTGACCCACGGTGCAAAGTAGCCACCACGTCTTCTGCCTCATCCCCGTTGCCCGGGCTCGGACCGGTCGTTAGGTCGAATTTCGGCCCGACCCGGCTCGGGTTCGTGCTGATGCTGAAGTTCTTCGAGTTGGAGGGCCGGTTTCCTCAGTTCGTGGAGGAGTTCCCGCAGGCTGCGGTCGACTACGTGGCCGGCGTGGTCAAGGTGCCCGCGGAGGACTTGGCGAAATACGGCCTGTCGTCCCGCTCGGCGAAGGGGCACCGTACACAGATCCGCGAGACCCTCGGGTACCGGCCCGCGACCCGCGCCGACGAGGAACGGCTGACCGCCTGGCTCGCCGATGAGGTCTGCCCGGTCGAGATGGTGGAGGACCGGCTGCGCGAGGCCCTGCTTGTGCAGTGTCGCAGCGACCATGTCGAGCCCCCGGGCCGCGTCGAGCGGATCGTGGCCGCAGCACGGGCGCGGGCGGACCGCGTCTTCTGCGCGCAGACCGTCGCGCGCCTGGGCGAGGCGTGCGCTGGCCGCCTGCTGACCCTGGTGGCGGAGGGCAACGAGGAGGGTACGGCGCTGCTGGCCTCGCTGAAGCGGGACCCGGGCGCGGTGGGGCTGGACTCGCTGCTGGCGGAGATCACGAAGCTGACTGCCGTGCGGCGGTTGGGTCTGCCGGAAGGGCTGTTCGCGGACTGCTCGGAGAAGCTGGTGGCCGCGTGGGCGGGCGCGGGCGATCAAGATGTATCCCTCGGACTTCCGGGACGCTGGCAAGGATGTGCGGACCATGCTGCTGGCGGCGCTGTGCGCGTCCCGGCAGGCGGAGATCACCGATGCCCTGGTGGAGCTGCTGGTCGCTCTGGTTCACATAAGATCAATGCTCGTGCCGAGCGGCGGGTGGAGCGGCAGCTGACGGCGGAGCTGAAGAAGGTACGGGGCAAGGAGGGCATCCTCTTCCAGCTCGCTGATGCGTCGGTCGGGCAGCCTGAGGGGACCGTGCGCAGGGTGCTGTTTCCGGTGGTCGGGGAGAAGACGCTGCGCGACCTGGTCGCGGAGGCGAACGAGAAGGCGTTCAAGGCCAGGGTCCGTACCACGCTCCGGTCGTCGTACAGCTCGTACTACCCGGCAGATGCTGCCGTCACTGCTGCGGACGCTCGGCTTCAGGTGCAACAACACCGCCTACCGGCCGGTGATGGACGCGCTCGTGCTGCTGGAGAAGTACGCCGACGTCGACGGCAAGACCCGCTTCTACGACGTCGGCGACGTGGTGCCGATGGACGGCCTAGTCCGCAAGGACTGGCGTGAGGCGGTCGTCGATGACAAGGGCAGGACCGAGCGCATCCCCTATGAGCTGTGCGTGCTGGTGGCCCTGCGGGATGCGATCCGCCGCCGCGAGATCTATGTCGGGGGCGGGACGCGGTGGCGCAACCCGGAGGACGACCTGCCCGGCGACTTCGAGTCGGCCGGCACCGTGCACTACGCCGCGATTCGCCAGCCCGAGGACCCGGGGGGAGTTCGTCGCCGGCCTGAAGCGGCGGATGACGCAGGGCCTGGACCGGCTGTCTGCGGCGCTCGCGGACGGCTCGGAGGGTGGGGTGAAGGTCACCACCCGCAAGGGCGAGCCCTGGATCAGGGTGCCGAAGCTGGAGCCGCTGGACGAGCCCACCTGCCTGGCGGCCCTCAAGGACGAGGTTGTACGGCGGTGGGGCGTGCTCGACCTCCTGGATGTGCTGAAGAACGCCGACTTCCTCACCGGCTTCACCGATGAGTTCTCCTCGGTCGCCGCCTATGAGCGCATCGACCGTGCCACCCTCCAGCGGCGTCTGCTGCTCGCGCTGTTCGCCTGGGCACCAACATGGGCATCCGCGCGATCGTGGCGACCGGCGAGCACGGCGAGAGCGAGGCCGCGCTGCGGCACGTGCGTCGGCACTTCATCACCGTCGACAACCTGCGCGCCGCGGTGACGAAGCTGGTGAACGCCACCTTCGCCGCTCGGGACGCGGCATGGTGGGGGCAGGGCACCGCGTGCGCGTCGGATTCGAAGAAGTTCGGGTCCTGGTCCTCGAACTTCATGACCGAGTACCACGCCCGCTACGGCGCAACGGCGTGATGTTTTACTGGCACGTCGAGAAGAAGAACGTCTGCATCTATTCCCAGCTCAAGAGCTGTTCCTCGTCCGCAGGCATCCCGCAGGCAGGGTTCTCGACGAGATCCTCAACCGCGCCACCGCCTGGGCCACCCGCGCCGCGTGCGGCGAGGATACCGGCGTTCCGCTGGTCGTGCTCCACAACCAGGTCAAGGACAGGACTGACCGACGATAACGATACTGTGGACACGAGCGCGGCTCCTGACACGATCCTTCGGCGTAACCACCTGAAAGATCAACAGATAGCTGCGCTCACCCCTTCACCGGGGCCACCAAGACTAAACCGGACAAACCGGAGCTTCCGCCCAAAAGATCAAACCGCCGGGGTCCTGCGGCATGACCAAGTTCCTTTCTGAGACAAAGGACAGTGTCCATTCGTGCAGAGGGCTTGTTTGATCTCTGGGCGGAACCAAGTATAGGAATTAGCTAGACGACGAACCGATTTTACTGCGGGAATGGGATCCCGCGTTCTGCGCGCGGCTCGCGGGCGCATATTCGGAAACGCTGCAGCGGAGAATCGAGAGCGTCCAGATTTGCGTACAAGATTCGCCGTAATTGTCTAAGAGTGCTGGAAGCAACAGTTTCCAAACAAAAGGTGCACACAACGTGAATACACCCATGACGGCTGGAAGCGTGAACGTGGATCCCCAGCTTATGATGCGGCATGAACCTGCGACCGAGGAGAGCGCCCGGATCTTCCAGCGGCGTCGACACGCCCTTGTTGGCACAGCTCTTTTCAACAGCTACTTCAAACAAGCACGACTGGACGAGCTCCTGCGGTGGACGGTGACCGAGTTCGAGTCGCTGCATGTGTTCCTCCCTGACACGACCACCGCTTTCACGATGCAGGCCCGCGGCTATCCGGCGGTGGAAGCAGAGCGGAAGACGCGACGCGAGGCACGAAGGCTGCGCGGGAAGATACTCGGGTCGCTTGCCATGCTCGGCGTCGCGTCCCCCGAGCAGATGATCATCGACTTCGCCTGGCTCAACGAGAACGAGGAGTACCTGCGCACGAGGGACGAGGTTGCGGAGGTCTTCGGGTCGGATGAAGACTTCAGGAAGGCCTGTCTGGCCGAGTCTGAATCGGTCGCGAGGAGCAGGCGGAGAACCGACGGCAGTCTCACGGAGGAAGAGCTGAACATGGCGGCACGGTACTTGCTGGCCGAGATCCCGCTTTTCGTAAACGCTCCCGCCATACTTGGCATGCCCGAGACTGTGTTCTGCTACCACCGCATCGAACCGTTCGAACGTGACCTGTACCGCGGCGCGTTCGCGGTGAAAGCAGTACCTCGGCAAGGCTGGGTCGTGGTCGAGTCCGCTTCTTCGGAAATGGTGGACGCCGGTGCCGCGGCCGGGTCCCTGCCGCGACCACGTACCGCAGGTGTGCTGTGAACCGCGCCGATACGGCCGATTGCGAACCCCGGCGGTCCGGCGAGCAAGTACGCCGGAAGTCCAGCCTGTGGTAGGCGCGGCTTCGGCTGGTCTGCACGGCGACCAAACCGGCTGGTCCTCCTGGAATCTCGATCGTCCCGCCGACCGGCAGCGGGACGATCGAGGGGAGCAGCAAGACCCGTAGTGCTTCAAGAAGGGTTCGCTGGCTGTGAGCTGGGGTTTCGTCGGGCCGTCAGGCTGCTTGGCGGTACTCGTTGATGAGTCCTGCCACGGCTTGTCGGCGTTCGATCCGAGCTGTCGGCAGCGGTATGACGCGCGCGCCACGTAGGGTGCCTGCTGGTCGTGTGCTTGGTGGGGCCGATGGGTGTTGAAGTGGCAGGCGTATTCCTGGCGGATCTTCTCCGCGTGGCCTCTGTCGAAGATCAGCACTCGGTTGGTGCACTCCTCGCGAACGGAGCGTATGAATCGTTGCGCGTGCGGGTTGCGGTTGGGGCTGCGCGGCGGGATCTTCGTGACGGTGATGCCTTCGCTGGCGAAGATTGTGTCGAAGGCGGCGGTGAACTTCGCGTCGCGGTCACGGATGAGGTGCGTAAATGTGGCGGCATGTCACCGAGCTGCCACAGCAGCTGCCGGGCGTGTTGAGTGGCCCAGGCGGCGGTGGGGTGGGCGGTGACCCTGCGGATATTCCAGGCCGCCGAGTGAGTGACGACGCGCTTGATCGCCGTTCTTGTCCAGCACCTGACTCCGTCCTGAGCCTCACTCGGCGAATGCTCGCGATCCATTGAGCGCGAGGGTTTGGCGGAGTCGGTCGGGGTTCATGAGCCCGGCGGTGGGTCGCCCTTCGCGTTTCGTATCCAGGAGAGTGGCTTCCACGTCGTCGAGGGCCCGCCACGAAGCTACGGCGGCTGCTCGAACACGCCGACCTCACCGATGCGCAGCAACGCGCCCATCCTCGGTGCTGGCGAGGCGTGGCCATCGTGCCGCTCAGAGTGTTAAGCCGCCGACATCGCTGTCGTTTCGGATGACTTTGATGAACCCAGTCAGGGCCCCGTTGGCATCGCGCTGCGCTGTGACCACCACGTGCGCCCAGTACCGGGTGCCGTTCTTACGTACCCGCCAGCCCTCATCGACAGAAAAGCCCGCCTCGGCTGCCTGATCCAGCTCCTTCTGCGGATACCCGGCTGCGACACGATCCGGCGGGTAGAAGACCGAAACGTGCCGACCGATGATCTCTCTGGCCGTGTAGCCCTTCATGCGTTCGGCGTCGGTGTTCCAGCTCCTGACAACGCCGTCCGCATCCAGGGCGAAGATCGCATACCGGCGGTTTGCTGACGTGGCAGTCCCCTCAATGTCAAGACCCACTGCACAGGCCCGCCCGTCGCCGGATACGAAGGTCGCGATAAACCCGAAAGTCCCGGCGGCGTGCGGGACGCTCCATGTTGAGACTGCACCCGGGAACGCGACCGCTTCACCGGGCTTTCGTCCTGATGTCGCTTGTCCGTAAGCCGTCCCCCACGTCAATCCCAGCGCCTCGCCTTTGGCCGATGCTCAAGCCGACCCGACCACGCACCGAACACGATTACCTCGCTCTGACTCGCCCACGCGGTGACATAATGGACATCAGGTGATTGGCGGTAACGCCATGCAAAGTCGAGACACCTCCGACCAGAAGCAGCCTTGGGGTAGCCCCGGGACGCGCGATAGCTTCACCAATCTTGACGCGGCACTTCAGGGCCATCCAGCGATCGAGCAGGCCAAGGGCATGTTGAAGCTGGCCTACGGGATCGATGACCACGACGCACTCGAACTGCTCGCAAGCATGTCGCACGACACCCGTACGGACATGCGTGAGGTGGCCCAGACGCTGGTGGAGCGGGTCACGGGCGTAGCGAACGCGCCGACCGTGAAGACCGTGAGCGCCCGTGTCCTTGAGGAGTGGGAGCGACTCAAAGAGCGCTAACCCAGCCTTGCAAAGGCGATCAAGGGGCATCGTCTACCTCGGCCGCTGATCGAACTACGTTGGTCGACGTGCCGCGTGGTTTCGGTCAATTGCCGTTGTTCTTCGTTGGTGTTGGTCCTCGTGCGCTCCGGATGTGCTCCATGCGCGTCCGGGGCGTCTGCACAGCTTCGACCTGGCCGAAATCCATACGATCTGGTTTCGAACCTGGCCTCCCATTCAGGCTCCAGCGCGTTACGGACCCGCGCCTGGTGGCATCGATCCATCATCGCGAGCACAGTCGACGATCGTCACTGGCTTCGCCAGGCGCAGCTGCTCGAACACCTTCTTGACGCCGCATTCCTTCGCCACAACATCTCGCACCGTGCCAAGCAGTGCCGACTGCACGGCGGGAAGAATGGCGACACTCGCGTTCAGTGCTGGACAGTCCCCGGCCCCAACGGCGCCGAGATCCTCGACGCCCTGGGGCCGGCCGCGACGGTCCTCCTTGATCACCGCACTCGCCTGATCACCGACTACCCGTGAACCATCATCACCGTCAGACCGTTGTGGGAGACGGTCGAGGATTTCGCGGAGGAGCTGGCGGAGGCGGCTTGAGCCCAAGTCCCCCTGCTCACCCTCTTCGGCGTCACCCGCCGGGAGCGATCATGACCACCTGGTGGTCTCCGGGCCGTCCGGTGAGGGCGTCCATCATCGCTGAGACCGGCCCGGCGTCCAGGGGGACGACGTCGGTGATGATCCGCTCGACCGGGATACGGCCGCCTCCGAGAAGCTCCAAGGCCGCCTCGAAGGCGCCTCTGTTCTGGGCGAAGCTGCCCACGATCCGGATCTCCTTGGTGATGAGGGCGACCGAGTCCAGTTCTGAGGGTCGCTCGTTCACTCCGAGTGCGACGATCGTTCCCCGTGTCCGCACGCGTCGGGCCGCGTCCGTGAGCGCGGTCACCGAGCCCACGCACTCGAACACCACGTCTGCGTCCGGGCCCCGCTCATCGACGTCCACGGTGGTGATCCCGGTCGCGGTCAGACGTGCGCGCCGTACGGGGTGCGGTTCCACCACCCGCACGTCCTCGACTCCCCGTAGCCGCAGCACGTGTGCCAGCAGGAAGCCGACCGTGCCGCCTCCGAGGACCGTGACAGTATCCGCTGCCGAAATTCCGGAGCGGTCGACCGCGTGGACCGCGCAGGACAGCGGTTCCGTCAGCGCCGCGTGCTCCAGCGAAACACCGTCCGGCACCGCGTACACCGTGTGCTCGGGGACGACGACGGCTTCGGCGTAGCCGCCGGGGCGTGTGCCCAGGCCGAGGGAACTCAGCCGCCAGGGCTGTACAGCGCACAGGTGGTTGTCGCCTACCCGGCAGTCGTCGCAGTCCCCGCAGCCCGCTTTCGGCCACACCACCACGGCCTGCCCAGCCGTCAGCCGCTCCCCGCCCGGTGCGGCGACGTGCCCGGAGATTTCGTGTCCGAGAACCGCGTCGGCCGGGACGAGGTGCGGCATTGCCCGCAGGTGCAGGTCGGAACCGCAGATGGCGCAGAACGCTACGTCCACGCGTACCCAGCCGGGCTCCGGCTCGCGTTCCTCGGCCTCCGCGAGCCGCAGCCCGCGCTCCTCGGTGATGACCAGTGCCCTCAATTTTCCTCCACAGTTTTCTCAGCGGCCAGGAACGCCCGGATCCGGGCGACCAGGATGTCCGGCTGCTCCTCGGCCGGGAAATGCCCGCAGGAGGCGATCTGCGCCCCCTCAAGCCGGGCGGCGTAGTCCCGCCACAGGTCGAGTACGGGCAGTGTCCCCACCAGCCCTTCGGCGCCCCACGCCACGTGCACGGGCATTGTCAGGCGGCGGCCCGCAGCCGCGTCGGCCTCGTCAGCTTCCAGATCCTCATGGCGAGCGGCGCGGTAGTCGTCGAAGCTCGCGCGAAGCGCCCCGGGCTGTGCGTACGCTTCCGCGTAGTGCCGCAGGTCCGCCTCAGTGAACGCCTCGCGCCGGAATGCTCCGGCGGCCAGCATGAACCGGACGTACTCCCCGGCTTTTCCTTCGGTGAGGAACTCGGGGAGGTCGGGGACGAGGTGGAAGAGCCAGTGCCAGTACGCGGCCCCGACCCGTGCGTCCATGTGCCGCCACATTTCCCGCGTCGGTACGACGCTGAGCAGTATCAGGCGGCTGATCTCGTGTGGCCGGTCCAGTCCCCACCGGTGGGCCACGCGTGCGCCCCGGTCGTGCCCGACCACAACAGCCTGCGTGTATCCCAGCTCGTGCATGAGTCCGCTCATGTCCGCGGCCATGGTCCGCTTGTCGTAGCCGCCCCGGGGCCGGCTGGACGCCCCGTATCCGCGCAGATCCGGCGCGACCACCGTATGGTCCCGCGCGAGGACGGGCAGAACGCGGCGCCAGGCGTAGCTGGTCTGCGGCCATCCGTGGAGGAACAGGATCAGCGGACCCTCTCCAGCGCGCCGTACATGGAACCGCAGACCGCCCACCGTCCGCGTTTCTTCCCGCGCATGCATCGCCACGGCGGTTTACCTCCCCTGCGCTGGGAGGGGAATTCCTACGGCCCCCTGCGCTGGGAGGGGAATTCCTACGGCCCGCTGCGCTGGGAGGGGAATTTCTACGGCCCGCGCTGGGGACGTGAATTCCGTCAGGTAGCCGTCGTCGACCATGGGGGCGGTGACGAGTTCGGGCAGGGGCGCGAGCAACTCGGCCAGGAGGCCGATCTTTTCCCTGTCGGCCGACACAGGCCGGTGCGGTTCCTGCAGCCGGTGTGCGGCGAAATCGGCTACCAGGTCGTCCATGATCTGCTGCGGCACCTGCGGGTCGGCGTCGTGCTCGCTCAGGATGAGGTCGAGCATGCGGGCGTGAACGAGCGTGACGGCCTCGGCATGGGTGAACGATCCGCCCGGACGGCTGCGCCACGCCTCGGTCAGTTCCTTCTCGACCCGCTCGGGCAGTGTCCCAGGCGGGCGTGAGGCGAACCGGTCTGAACGCAGAGCAGTGCGCGCCACTTGGTAGGCCATCACGGAGTTGTCGCCCGCGAAGGTCACATTGACCTCGAAGTCGGTCCGCAGGGTGACGATCTGGTTGTGGCAGTGGAACCCCTGCGACCCGCACATCTCGCGGCACGCGGCCAGGACGTCCAGGACCAGCCAGGAGCCGCATTTTCCGGTCGCGGTGAGCAGGTGCATGTTTTTACGGCCGGGGTCGGTGTGCCAGTCGCGTTCGACGCCCCTGACGACGGCGCGTTCCAGCAGGCGCAGCGCGAGGCAGCGCAGTTGAACCGGATACAGGCGGTCCAGGAACAGCGGCTCGTCCAGGAGGACCCTGCGGGTAGGCGTGGGGCGGGTTTCGCGGTGACCGGCGAACCGCCAGGTGAGGTGAGCTGCGAGTTCGGAGGCTCGTGCTCCGGCGCTGAGCGGGAAGATACGTTCCTGGACGAAGGTCTCGATGGATTTCACGAAGCGGGCGCCGGCATCGGGAAGCGTGCTGGAAAAACGTCCGCCCGCGTCGATGCGCGAGTACCGCCCCATCAGCGCCTCGCGGGGGAGCCGGACCCCGGTGAAGCGGGCACCGCCGACCTGGTTGGCCTGGATACCTCCCTTCGGGTCACACGACAGGATCGTGATACCCGGCAGGGGAGGACCGTTCTCCTCGCCGCGCAGCGGGACACGGAACCAGTGGTGGCCGACGTCTTCGCCGTCGATCACAAGGCGGGCCAGGACCATGCCGACGGTCGCGGCGTGTTTGATGTTTCCGATCCAGAACTTGCAGGCGGCGTCCGTGGGGGTGTCGAGCGTGAAACTCTGCTCCTCACGATTCCAGGAGACCGTCGTGCGGATCTCCCGCAGGTTGGTACCGCCGCCGATCTCCGTGCAGCAGAACGCGTAGACCTGGTGCATCCGCGTGATTTCGTCGTGGTACCGGGCGACCTGCTCAGGGGTGCCGTGGTTGAACAGCGCGCTCCCCGCGATGAGGTGATCGGTGATGGTCGAGGTGAGCGCGAAATCGAAGGCGCCCGTCAGGCCCATCATCTCGCACATGGACCGGAACGCGTGCTCCCGGGACTGGCCCATCCACATGTCGTTGTCGACGAGCCCCTCCCGGAAGATCGCTTTCATCCGGTCGATGGTCAGGTCCATGTACTCCCGCGGGGACAGATCGTCACGCAGTCGCGGATCGAACAACTCCTGCCGCAGCAGGTCACGCATCGTCCGCCGGTAGGCGGAGGCGTCCTGTTCCACGTCCAGGGCAGTCAACCGCTCCGCCTCCGTGGCATGGGCTTGGGTAACGAGATGTTGCCCATAAGGGACTGCAGTTGCGGCCATGTGATCGAAATCCTCTCGATTCGTGGGCATCGCGCATTTTCAAAGGGGACCGTGCCAGCTGGGCAGGGCCCATCCAGCGGCCGTTCACCCACGGTGCGGGAAAGGCATACAGGCCGGAAGGGCAGATATTGTCGACTACGAGTATCGGGGTGCCCTCCGGGAGAATTCCCTGCACCGCCCGCTCGGCCTGTTTGTACGGAAGGAACTTCTCGTGCGGCGAGGCCACGCACGGGTCCGCCTCCGGTCGCAGTTGCCGGATCTCGCTCCGCGCTTCAGCGCGGCCAGCGGGCAGACGGTCCACCATGCCGTCGAGGACCATGTCGGCGGCGAGGGCCGCGTCCAGTTCGTGATTGGCTTCGGTAGATGCAGCGAGGAAGAGCGCGGACCGGGAATGCGGTGCCGGCTCCGTCGTCGTACTGAGGCATTGCATGAGACAACGACGCAGCCAGAACACCTGAAGATCGCCGCGTTCAATTGAGGTTTGCCCATTAATCGGGCCGGTCGCCGAAGTGGCGGGCACTTCCCCGCGGTAGGCGGCGCAGACCGCATCGATCTCTTCGGCGAGTTCCGCGGCGATACACTGTCCTCGCGAATAGTGCGCGAAGGGATCCGTAAAATAGGCCCCTGCGCCGGGAACCATCAGGGCGGTGTTCATGATCGCCTTTCATGCGCCGCATCCAACCAGATATAGCGTTTGTGTCTAAGGTTTCTCGCCGTCCATGCTGCGCTGGTTCGCGATCTCATGTCGATATGAAGGCAAGCAGGTATCGCAGTGGGTGTCGCAGGTCATTGCGCCTGGTGTCCGTGATGGCATTTGCCGGTATTGATAATGACTTCTCGAGTATCCCTCAAGCTCATACGATCGGCGGATGGTTTGCCCGTCTACCCATCTCGTGTTGCCCGTCTGTTCCCTGGTTCGATGAGTACCGGCGCTGCTGCTCGACCCGGCCAAGCGGGACGCCGGTCGTGGACTGTGAACTCAGCGAGATCGAAGATGTGCTGCGCGAACACCACCGGGTTGATGATGCTCTGGTCCTGCAGGGTGCGAAGATCGAAGCGCACCTCGTGGTGACCGAACCAGTGCAGCCAGCCAACTCTGTCGACCTGGTGCACCCTCCTCCTCGGCACGTGCGAACCGTATGTTTACGAGGCGGATCCGCAGTTGACGCGCGATGAGAGCGATGCTTTGGTGAATCACCTATTCGCGGTTTCCGAGAGTCCGCAGCGCGTTTGAAGGTACCGGTGGGTTCCGGGCGCGGTCGAGGTGTGGGACAATCGGGCGACTCAACGCAATAACACACTGGCCGCACCACGCAGCAGTTGTCTACCGGGCTGGCCATTGCTGTTGCCACGGTGGCACTGCGGCTCGGTGAACCGTTGGGTGAGCTGGTGTTCGGTGCGCGTAGCGGGGCTACCTACACCGTAGCCTTCATCCTGCTTGGGCTGACTGCGCTGATCGCCACTGCCGGGGCGTTGAGCCTGCACCCGAATGCCGGCAACGCCGTGCGCACGCTGGGCACGCGGGCGAGCGGGCGAGCGCGACCTCCACCACGGAACCGGGCTGAGACTGCCAGCAGTTGGACGTTGCAGGCCAGCATGCAACGTCATGACACCAACGACATAAGCAGGTCACAGCTGCAGAGGCGATCCTCTCGTTAGCAACGAGAGATTCGGGCAACCCCCGAGGGCACTTTCGGGTAGACCGAGAGATTCGATCTTCTTATCCTTGACTCCCGCCGCATAGCTTTCCACTGCGACCGCCCCGACGGTGCGGGAAATCATGTCGATCAACATCAACGGCGGAATCCACAGTGGACGTTGTTTCTGCCGCGTCTCGGATGCCACGCCGCGGGTGGGAACGTGCAGGTACGTGCCGGAGAAGAGGAGAACGACCGTGGCTGAGGTAGTGGAATCACCCTCACCCAACTCGTTGGAAGACGTACGCCCGCTACCGCATCCTCGATCCACGCGCCAGGGTCAAGTCGAACAACTCCCCGAGTTGACTCCGGCGTTGTTGCTGGAGTTAACTACGGGGCTCTGGAGTTTCAAGGCTTCGCCGCCGCTGTCGAGCTGGAGCTGTTCACCAAGCTCTCCGACCTCGGCTCGGCCACAGTCGAAACAGCGTCCGAGGCCCTCGGACCGCCCGATCGGCCCACCGATCTGCTACTGGCCGCGTGTGCGTCTCCCAACTGAGGCCCTGCGGGCTGGTCGTACATAAGAAGGGGCTCCCGCAGCCCAGGGAGTGACTGTAACTCCCGCAGGGGGGCCGCCACCCGCACCGCCACGCAAAACGAGTTCCGCTAACAGGATCTAAGCGTTGTGTCCAGCCGAGAGCGAAGGAAGAGACATGCCGGCAATCCGATTGGCAGCGCTGGGTGACAGCTTCGTCGAGGGCCGTGGTGATCCCGGCCTCGACGGCCCGTTCCACGGCTGGGTGCCCCGGCTGGCCGATCGGCTCGGGATCCCGCGCCGGGGCGTGCTCAACCTGGGGACGTATCGGGCGACCACCCAGGACGTCGTCGACGGGCAGCTCCCGGCCGTGGTGGCGAGCAAGCCCCCGATGATCGGCGTGATCGTCGGGGTCAACGATCTCCTCAGCGACTACGACCCCGAGAGGTTCCGGCGCAACCTGGGGACGATCTATTCGAGTCTTCGCGGCATGAACACCACGGTGTTCACCGCGGCCTATCCCGACATTCCGAAGAACCTGGCGGTTCCCGGGGTTTTCCGGAGCCTGCTGCGGGACCGGTTCGCCGAGGCGAACTCCGTCCTGCGGGAGATCACCGCGGCGACCGGGACGCTCTGCCTGGACGTGGCAGCGATGCCCGAATGGGCCGAGGCGCGGATGTGGGCGGCGGACGGACTGCATCCCAACGTCGCGGGCCACCAGCTTTTCGCCGACCAGCTGACCGAATTCGTCGCCCGGGCGGCGGGACTGGTGCCGCCCGCCCTGCTCGTCGGCGGGTAACCGCACGACCGCCAGACCTGCCCCGCATTCCGCGACCGAGCCGACGAGGTCCCGGTGGCCCGCACCTGAACCTTTCCCGACGCGGCGGTGCGTGTCTTTGTGCTGCCCACCGGCCGAAACGACTTTGTGAGGAAGAACGTGAGCGAGGGTACGAATCCGATGGATCGGGACTTGACCGACCGGCGGCTGGCGAACAATCCGATTGCCATTGTGGGTATGGCGGGTTTATTCCCGATGGCGCGTAACTACCGCGAGTTCTGGCAGAACATCGTCGATGGCACGGACTGCACCGAGGAGGTGCCGGAATCCCGCTGGCGCCTTGAGGATTACTACGACCCCGACCCGTCGGTGCCGGACAAGACTTATTCGCACCGCGGGGGTTTCGTCCCGGATGTGGATTTCAGCCCGCTGGAATGGGGGCTGCCGCCCAACCAGATCGATCTCACCAGCACGATGCAGCTGCTGAGCCTCGGCGTCGCCCGTGATGTCCTCCGCGACAGCGGGGCGGTGGGCTCGGAGTGGTACGACGCGTCTACCACGGGCTGTGTCCTGGGCACGACCGGACCGGTGCCGCTGACGCACCCGCTGGCCGCCCGGCTGTCCACCCCGGTGCTGAAGGAGGTCGTGCGTAGCTGCGGGCTGACCTCCGAGGACACGGAGCGGATCGCGGAGAAGTATGCCCGGGCCTTCACCCCGTGGGAAGAGAGCACCTTCCCGGGGCTGCTCGCCAACGTCGTCGCCGGGCGCGTCGCGAACCGCCTCGGTCTGGGCGGCATGAACTCCACCGTGGATGCCGCGTGCGCCGCGTCGCTGTCTGCGGTCCGGGTGGCCATCGCCGAACTGGTGGACGGCCGCGCGGACATGATGATCACAGGCGGGGTGGACACCGAGAACTCCATCTTCGGGTTCATGTGCTTCAGCAAGACCCAGGCCCTGTCGCGCAGCAGCAAGATCAGCCCGTTCTCGGACGCTGCGGACGGGACGCTGCTCGGCGAAGGTGTGGGCATGCTCGCGTTGCGGCGGCTCTCCGACGCCGAGCGGGACGGGAACCGGATCTACGCGGTGATCCGCGGTCTCGGTTCCTCCAGTGACGGCCGGTCGAACAGCATCTATGCCCCGCTGGCAAAGGGGCAGCGGGCGGCGCTGGACCGCGCCTACGCGGACGCGGACTGCTCACCCGGCTCGGTCGAGCTTTTTGAGGCACACGCCACCGGAACGCCGGTCGGCGACCGCACCGAGCTGACCGCACTGGGCGGCCTGCTGCGCGATTCGTCGGAGGAGCAACACTTCGCCGCGCTGGGAAGCGTTAAATCCCAGATCGGCCACACCAAGGGCGCGGCGGGCACTGCGAGCCTGATGAAGCTCGCGCTTAGCCTCTACAACAAGACGCTGCCGCCCACGATCAATGTCGAGCGCACCAACCCGTCGGTCGACTTCTCCGGCGCGCCGTTCTACGTCAACGTCAAGACCCGCCCGTGGATCCGTGACCCGCACCGCCCGGTGCGTCGCGCCGCTGCGTCGGCGATGGGCTTCGGTGGTACCAACTTCCACTTCGTGCTGGAGGAACACACGCAGGACCGCTCGGAGATCGAGACGCTGCACCGCGCCGCGCGCGCCTATCTTTGGCATGCGGAGACCCCGCAGGAGCTGCTGGAGCTGGTCCGGTCGGACGATCCGCGGCAGGACGACGATCCGATCCCGGCAGCGCACGCCCGGATCGGTTTTGTCGCCGCGGACGAGGCGATCGCACAGGAACTGCGGGAACTGGCCGCCGAGCAACTCGCGGGCGCGCTGGACGCGGAGCACTGGACGCACCCGCGGGGTGTCTTCTACCGCATGCGGGCACAGCCGGACCTCAAGGTCGGTGCTCTTTTCGCGGGCCAGGGCAGCCAGTACGTCGATATGGGCCTGGAAGCCGCGCTGAACAACCCTGCGGTCGGTTCGGCCTTCGACGCCGCGAACGCCTCGTTCGACGGGGCGAGCACGCGGCTGGCGCAGGTCGTCTACCCGCCCACATTGCTGGACGCCGAGCTCCGGCAGAAACAGGAAGCCACGCTGCGCCAGACCCAGTACGCCCAGCCGGCGATCGGTGCGCTGTCGGCCGGCCAGTTCCGCTATCTGTCCTCGCTGGGCCTGGAGTGCTCCGGCTTCCTGGGACACAGCTTCGGTGAACTGACGGCCCTGTGGGCGTCGGGCGCGATCGCCGACGCCGACTTCTTCTGGCTCGCGCGGGCGCGCGGAGAGGCGATGGCTCCGCCCGCCGACGAACCAGGCTCCGACGCCGGCACGATGGCGGCGGTGCAGGCCGGCCGGGAGCAGGTCACCGAGATGCTGGCGGACTTCCCGGACGTTTTGGTGTGTAACAACAACGCGCCGGACCAGGTGGTCGTGGGCGGCCCCACTGCCGACGTGGAGGCCTTCGTCGTCGCGTGCGCCAAGCGGGAGTTGCCGGCCCTGCTGCTGTCGGTGGCAGCGGCCTTCCACACCTCGCACGTCGCGCACGCGGTCGAGAAGTTCCGGCCGGTCGTCGCGTCCGTCGGGATCGGCGAGCCGAGCGCCTCGGTCTATGCCAACAGCCCGGGTGCGAAGTACGGCACGGACCCGGACAGCAACGCCGAAACGCTGGTGCGGCAGTTGCTCGAGCCCGTCGAGTTCGCCGAAGCGGTGGAGGCGATGTACGCGGATGGCTGCACGGTGTTCGTCGAGTTCGGCCCGAAGCAGGTGCTGACCCAGCTGGTGCAGCGCACGCTCGCCGACGAGCCGATCGTCGCGATCCCGGCCGACGGCGGGCCGCTGGGCGACAGCGACCTCTCGCTGAAGCAGGCGGCCGTGCGGCTGGCGGTGCTCGGTGTGCCGCTGAGCGGCATCAACGTCCACCTCGCGCCCGGCTTCGACGAGGTCACGCCGACCGGGATGACCGTGCCGATCTCCGCCGCCGAACACGTGCCCGCCGAGCGCCGCGCCGCCTACGAGACCGGTTTGACCGACGGCTTCGAGGTTTCCGCGCTCAGCCGGGCGACCACCTTGCCCGCAACCGGCATCCACGAAGTGTCCACAGTGGACGATACCGTGCACGAGAGGGAGCAGATGAACGACCCACAGGCCGCCGCACCCATCGCCCACGCGCAGGCCCCGCTGGCGCCCGCCTACCAAGTTCCCGCCCAGCCGGGCATTCCGGCCGGCGACGACGCGGTGCGTCAGCACGTTGCGCTGCACTCGCAGTACCTGGACGGTCAGCTTCTGGTCGCCGAGGCCCTGACCGGGCTGCTGCGCGACCATCAGCAGTGGGACCGGCCGGACTCGCGGCTGCCGGAGGTCGTGGAGAGCGTGAAGAACCAGAGCGTCGCGATCTCGCAGGCACACGCCCGGGCCAACGAGGTGTTAGCGGAGCTCACCACCCTCGAACTGGGCGGGCAGCGCTCCCCGGAGGGCCGGGCGACGGTGTTCGCCGAAGCCACCGCCGTGCAGGCCCCCACCCCGCGGGCGCTGACCACCCAGCCGGCACCGGAGCAGCTCCCGACCGCTCCCGCGCCGCAGCCGGCTGCTCCGGCACCCGCCGCGCCCGAATCCGCTGCGATGCAGGAGCAATCGAAGCCCGCACCGGCTGCGGGGACCGTTTCGGGCGGGGTCGATGTGGCTTCGGTGAGGTCGGCGTTGCTTGAGGTGGTGTCGGAGAAGACGGGCTATCCGGTGGAGATGGTGGATCCGGGGATGGATCTGGAGGCGGATCTGGGGGTGGATTCGATCAAGCGGGTGCAGATTCTGGGGGTGTTGCAGGAGCGGTTTCCTGGGTTGCCTGTGGTGGGTCCGGAGCAGTTGGGTGAGTTGCGGACGCTGGATCAGATCTCCGGTTTCCTGGTCGCCGACGCGGGTGATGTGGACCCAAAAGCTCCGGCCCGCTGAGCGACGGGACCGCGCCCGCCGACGACGGCCCGGCCCCCACACCTCGGCACAAGGTGGAGCTGGTTGCGCTTCCTGGTCGTGATCTGCTCGGTGACGCCTACGCCGCCGAGCCCGTGGCCGTGGTGGCCGACCGTGGCGGTGACGACGCCGATGCGGTCGTCAGCGGGCTCCGGGAGCGCGGCTGGACGGTGCGCCGCGTGGACCTCAGCGGCTCGCCGGCCGTGTTCGACGGCGAGACCACCGAATTGGAAAACCTTCTGGCGCAACACCTCCAGGGCCGCGTGGACCTGTGTGTGAACCTGCTGGACGGCGATACGTGGGACGCCGGCGTCCGGCAGGTCGCGGAGACGATCCTGGTCGCCAAGCACGCATACGCCGCGCTCACCGAAACCGCCGAAGCGGGGTCGAGGGCGGGCTTCGTCACGGTGACCCGGCTCGACGGCGGTCTCGGACTCCGGGGCGGGCGCCCCGCCGCGGAGGCGCTGGCCGGTGGAGTCGGCGGGGTGGTCAAGACGCTGGGCTGCGAGGCACCAGGCGTGTTCTGCCGGGCACTCGACGTCGACCCGGGCGTGGACCGCGACGACTTCGTGGCGGCGCTGCTCGGGGAAATCGCCGACGCGGCGACCGACACCGCCGAAGTCGGCGTCGACGCCGCCGGAGCCCGGTGGACCGTCGTGCCCGGCGAGTTCGGCTTCGCCGTCGCGCAGCGCGACGAGATCGGCGGCGACGTCACGGACATCGGCGTCGACGTCGGCGACACGCTGGTCGTCACCGGGGGAGCTAGGGGAGTCACGGCGCTGTGTGTCCGAGCGCTGGCGCGGCACACGGAGGCGGCGTTCGTCCTGCTGGGCCGCACGGAACTCGCAGACGAGCCGTCCTGGGCCCGGGGCGTCGCCGACTCCGGGCTCAAGGCCGCGGCGATCGAGGACATCAAGGCCGGCGGCGAGCGCCCCACACCCCGCGAGGTCGAGCGGCGCTACCGCGACCAGATCGCCCAGCGGGAAATCCGCGCGACGATCGAAGCGGTACGCCGGGCAGGTTCGGAGGCCGGCTACCTCGCGGTCGACGTCACCGACCCCGCTGCCGTCCGCGCGGCGCTGGCTCCGCTGCGGGACCGGATCACAGGTGTGGTGCACGGCGCCGGGGTGCTCGCCGACGCGTACCTGCCGGACAAGACCGGCGACGAGATCCACCGTGTGTTCCAGACCAAGCTCACCGGTCTGCGCACGGTCCTCGACGTGCTCGACACCGATTCGCTGCGTCACCTCGTGCTGTTCACGTCCGTCGCCGGTCTGCTCGGCAATGCGGGCCAGGCGGACTACGCGGCGGCGAACGAGGCACTGTGCCGGCTTGCGGCGAGCTGGAAGCGGCAGCGCCCCGACTGCCACGTCACGGCGATCGATTGGGGCGCGTGGGATGGTGGGATGGTCACCCCCGGACTCCGCGACCTCTTCCACGCCCGCGGTGTGCGGCTGCTGGAGCCCGAGGCCGGTGCCCAGGCGTTCGTCGAGCAGTTCGGCAAGGAGCGTGCCGACGACGTGTGCGTGCTGGTGGGTGAGGCCAAGTCGCTGTCGGCAGGCGACCCGGGCGCGGCGGCCTCGTTCACCGCGCATCGCGACATCGCTACGCTGGCCGGAGATCCGGTGCTCGACGCTCATGTCGTCGGCGAACACGTGGTGCTGCCCGCCACGTTCGGCCTCGGCTGGATGATCCACGTCGCCGAACGGGCGCACCCGGGACGGCGGGTCGTCGAGGTTCGTGATTTCCAGGTGTACAAGGGGATCCTGTTCGACGGCTCGCTGGCGGGCAGCCAGCACGTCGTCGTGGAGCCGGCCGGTCACGCGGACGGCAATGCGCTCGTAAAGGTGTCGGTGCGCACCGGCACAGGCGCAGCGCTGCCGGTGCTGCACTACGCGGCGACGCTCGTGCTGTCCGCGTCGCTTGCGGACGCTCCGGTGGTGTCCGGCTGGACAACCGGATCTCCGGGTGAAGGCGGATCTCTGGGTGAAGGCCCCGAGAACGGGCTCGACATCTATCGCGACGCCATCCTGTTCCACGGTCCGCAGCTGCAGGGCCTGCGGCGAGTGCTCCACCACTCGGACGATCGCCTGGTGCTGGAATGCCGGCTTCCCGACACCGTGGTCGGCTTCGGCGCCTACCGGGGAGAACTGCACAGCCCGGTGCTCTGCGACCTGCTTCTGCAGGGACCGTCGGTGCACGGCAACCGGCTGCTCGGGCAGGCCAGTCTGCCGCTGGGATTCGGGCGGGCGGAGTACTTCGCGGCCCTGCCCGGCAACGAACCGTTCGTGCTGGTCGTCGACGGCGTGCGGCAGGCCGCGGCCGCCCTCACGGTCACCGCCACGGCCTGCGATCAGCAGGGACGTGTGCTGCAGCGGTGGCACGACATCCAGATGGTGGCGACGCCGGAGATGTCGGAAAAGTTCCGCGAGGGCACCCGGCGGTGGCTGGCGGAATGAGCACGCGCACAACGCCGAGTTGGGGACACCCGGAGGAGAAGCAGCGATGAACGACGAACTGGAGGGGCTGGGCTTCGACGGAGAGCCCTTCAACCCCTTCACTGGGGCCACCAGGGAGCCGCCCGGCGGGGCACAGCCGGTTCTGCAGCGGACATCGGCGGCACGGCAGGTTCCGGTGACGCAGCCGCCACCGGCAGCCGGCCAGGCTGCGGGAACCAGCCACATCGCCGCGGTGGCGCGGGAAATGCGCAGCGCTGTTGCCAACGCGCACCGGAATGCGCTGCACGCGCAGGTGCTGTTGCAGGTCAAGACTCTCAGCCAGTGGGGCGTGGCGCTCGCGGCCCCGGAGCCGGCGCCCGCCTGCGGGGCACGGTTCTTCGAGGTCGTCGACGGGCACATCCGCCCGACCGGCGTCCCGCCGTCGGTGCGGGTCGTGCCGTTCGTGACGACCGAAGCCCGGTTCAAGCCGCTGGCCCGGAGCGAGCAGACGCGGCTTGGCCGGGACGATCTCGGCCGGCTGACCGAAGGAGACATGGCCGGGGTTTTCGGCCCGGGCTACCTCCAGCCCGGCTGCAACCCGTCGGTGAAGCTCGCGGCGGGAGCGAGCTTGCTGCTGGGCGAGGTCACCCAGATCGAGCTGCGCGGCGGAAGCAGCGGCCGCGGCCAGGTGGTCGCGTCGGCGGGGCCGCTGGACGGCACACCCGAGTCGCTGCTCGCGGCGGCCGGTCAGGCGGCCGAGATCTTCGTGCTGTATCTGGGTTTGCACCTCTGCCTCGCGGACGCGACCTTCGTGCCCGGCGACGGCAGTGGCGAGCCGGCGCGCAGCGAGGTCGAACTCGCCCGGCCCGGTCCGCTGCACTCCGCGGAGATCCGGCTCGACGTCACCGACGTCGATCTCGTTCCCCGGCCGCACGTCCGCGCCAATGTGGAATTCCGCTCCGGCGGCACGGTGGCCGGGCGAGTCCTCGGTCTTTCCCTGGCAGTCGTGGAGAAACCCGGCGTCCCGATCGGTCCGGCTCGCGGTGGCATCCTCCCGGCGTTCCTCGGAAGATACTCCGCGGCCGGTGAGCAGACGATGATCAGCGAGTTCCACATCGCGCACTTCGCCCGCGGCAGCCACGGGATCGCCTTCGGCCCGGAGTTCGAGCACTACTCCGACCGCAGGGCGACCCGGGTGCCCGACCGGGGACTGACGATGGTGGACCGGCTGGTGTCCATGGACGGCAGGCGCGGCAAGCTCGACGGCGCGAGTTATGAGACCGAGTACGACTCGCCCGCCGATTCCTGGTATTACGCCGACACCGCCAACGCTTCCATGCCGAACACGGTCTACATGGAGACATCGCTGCAGTCGGCGTTGTCGATCGGGTACTTCCTCGGGCCGACATTGTCCGATCCGGAAGCACCCGTCAGCCTCCGCAACCTCGGCGGAACCGCGACCGTGCTGCGCGAGGTCGATCTGCGGGACAAGACGATCCGCCAGCGGTCCAAGCTGCAGTCGACCACGCTCAACAACGGTGCGTCGCTGCAGAGCTGCTCCTACACGATGCTGGTGGACGGCGAGCCGTTCTACGTGGGCGAGACCCTGTTCGGCTACTTCAGCGAGACGGCGATGGCCAACCAGACCGGCCTGGACGCGGGCCGGAACGTGCCGACTTGGCTGGAGGAGCAGCAACCGTGCCCGGCCACCCGCACGATCGACGTGGCCGCCCGCCGCGCCGACCCGTCCGCCCCGCTGTGCGCTCGCGACCACCTCGCGTTGCTGGATGACGTCCAGGTCGTCGACGAGGGTGGGAACTACGGGAAGGGCTATCTCCGCGCGGTCCGCCGGATCGACCCGGACGACTGGTTCTTCGCCCGGCACTTCCCGCACGACCCGGTGATCCCCGGTTCGCTGGGCGTCGAGACGGTCATCCAGGCGATGCAGGAATGGCTGCTGGACGCGGGACTGGGCGAGGGAATGTCCGATCCGGGATTCATTCTCCCGGTCGGTGCGCCGTCCACCTGGAAGTACCGCGGCCAGTTCCTGCCCACCGACGGTGAGGCCACCCTCGAAGTGCACATCAAGGACGTCCGCCGCGGGCCGGGCCGCGTGCGGGTGACCGGCGACGCCAGCATGTGGAAGCCGGGCCTGCGGATCTACGAACTCACCGACATCGCGGTCGAACTGCGCGAGGAAGGAGCACAGCCATGGTGACGCCGACCGGCGCGGTACCCGAGGCCGGGCGCGACGCGGATTCGGTCCACGCGCACCTGCTGAACCTCGACCGGCCGTTCTACCTGGTCAGAGACGCCCACGGCATCGCGGCCGCGGGCAGCGCCGAGCATCCGCCGGGCACCCAGGTGCTCGCCGCCGTGCCCCCGCTGCCCCCCTCGGCGCTGGGGGACAAGCGGTTCCTCACCGCCCACGGTGTCCGCCTGCCGTACATGGCGGGCTCGATGGCCAACGGGATCGCCTCGGCGAAGATGGTGATCGCCTTGGCCGAGCAGGGTTTCCTCGCCTCTTACGGAGCGGCCGGTGTCGTCGCACAGCGGGTCGACGAGGACCTCGCACACATTCGCGCCCGCCTGCGGGGCATGCCCTTCGCGTGCAACCTCATCCACAGCCCGAACGAGCCGGCGATGGAACAGTCGACGGTGGACCTTTGCCTCAAGCACGAGGTCCGCACCATCGAAGCGTCCGCGTTCCTCGACCTGACGCCGCAGATCGTGCGGTACCGACTGGCGGGCCTGACCCGCGGGCCCGGCGGGAAGGTCGTCGCGCACAACAAGGTTATCGCCAAAGTCTCCCGCACAGAGGTCGCCGAGAAGTTCCTGCGCCCCGCACCGGAGGCCATCGTGCGAGAACTGGTCGCCTCGGGAGCGATCACGGCCGACCAAGCCGAGTGGTCGCGCCAAATCCCCGTGGCCGACGACGTCACCGCCGAAGCGGACTCCGGCGGGCACACCGACCGCCGGCCGCTGGTCGTGCTTCTCCCGGAGATCATCGCGGTGCGCGACCGCGTGCAGCGTGAACTCGGCTACGGGCAACAGGTCCGGGTCGGGGCGGCCGGGGGCATCGGCACCCCGGACGCGGCAGCCGCCGCATTCGCCCTGGGCGCCGCCTACGTCGTGACCGGCTCGATCAACCAGGCCACGGTGGAAGCGGCGCAGTCGTGGGAAACCAAGCGGCTGCTGGCCGGGGCGGGCGCGACCGACTGCGCTATGGCGCCCTCGGCCGATATGTTCGAAATGGGCGTCGAAGTGCAGGTCCTCAAGCGCGGCACGATGTTCGCCACCAAGGCGAGGCGCCTCTACGACGTCTACCGGGCCCACGACGGGATCGAGTCGATTCCCGCCGCGGAGCGCGCCGGCATGGAGGAACGGATCTTCCAGCGACCGCTGGACGACGTGTGGCGGGACTGCGTCAGGTTCTTCCAGGAGCGCGACCCCGAGCAGATCAGCCGGGCGCAGGACAACCCGAAGCGCCGGATGGCGTTGATCTTCCGGTGGTACCTGGGACTGTCCTCGGGCTGGAGCATTTCCGGCGCCCAGGGGCGGGTGGCCGACTATCAGATCTGGTGCGGTCCTGCGATGGGTGCATTCAACAACTGGGTCAGCGGAACCTACCTGGCCGCCGTCGAGAATCGCCGCGCGGCGGAGCTGGCCACCCATGTCATGCGTGGTGCGGCGTTCGCGAGCCGGGTGACGCAACTGCGCCTCGCCGGGGCCCGGCTGCCCGTCAGCGCCCGTTCGTACGTCCCCGTACCTCTGGAGTCCGGCGCTGGGAGGAATCATGACTAAAGCTGGAGGATCTTCTCCGAGTGACCTCTGTCGAAGATCAGCACTCGGTTGGTGTACTCCTCGCGAACGGAGCGTATGAATCGTTCCGCGTGCGGGTTGCAGTTGGGGCTTCGCGGCGGGATCTTCGTGACCGTGATGCCTTCGCTGGCGAAGATTGTGGCCCAGGCGGCGGTGGGATGGGCGGTGGCCCTACGGATATCCCAGGCCGCCCAGCGAGTGACGACGCGCTTGATCGCCGTTCTTATCCAGCACCTGACTCCGTGCTGAGCCTCACTCGGCGAATGCTCGCGATCCATTGAGCGCGAGGGTTTGGCGGAGTCGGTCGGGGTTCATGAGCCCGGCGGTGGGTCGCCCTTCGCGTTTCGTATCCAGGAGAGTGGCTTCCACGTCGTCGAGGGTGGCGTGGAGTTCGCTGAGGATTGCGGGGTCGGTGGAAGCGGCTGCCTGGCGCGGGGTCAGATTGCCGATGACGCCAGGGTTGTCGAGCCAGGCGGCTTCGGCGTCGAGGCTGATGCGTTCGTTGGCCTGGTCCTCTTCGTGGCATTCGTCGAGGAAGTAGGTCTCCAGGATGACGGTTCGGCCTTCGCGGCCGTCGGGTTCCGGGTCGGGGCTGAGGCGTTCCGTGTGCCGGTTTTGCTCGGTGGCGTCGGGGGCAACGTTGTGTAGGAGATCTTCGAGTTCTGCGAGTCGGGTTGGGGAGTTCGCGGTGACGGTGAATTCGTCGTGGTCGCGGCGGATCTCTCCGATGCTGAGTGTCCGCCCGTCGGGCAGTTGGCGGTGAGAGGCCAGCAGGTCATCGCCGGTCTGCACGAGCTGTTCTCTAAGGCGGTCGAAGGTCTGTTCCGCTTGGTTCGCGGTGTAGGTGACCCGGCAGTCGTGAACAGCGTCGCCGTCCGAGTTGCGCACCTGGGTCGGCGGTTCCGGGGCGAAGAAGTCTGCGATTTGTTCCGGCGACGGCCCTGATGCGAGCAGCTCCTCTATGGCGCGGCGCCAGTGGCGGGGGACCGGGACGGGAATCGCAAGTAGCCGGGGTCCGGTGGTGTCGTGCAGCAATCGGCCGCAGAACAGGCCAAGACGTCGGGCGGAGGTGGAGAACAGTTTGTCCGAGAGGTGGATCGGCTCTCCGTTGGGACGGGCCCGCAGCGTGACTCCGCGGCCGCGTTTGACGTCGACGGTTTCATAAAGAGTGAACGGGACCCGCCGCCAGTCTTCGATGAGGTCGCGTTCTTCGGGGCGCAGCCAGTGACCTCGGGCGGCGAGGAACTTTTCCACCAGGCCGCCCTGGAAGAGTGCCACGTCGAGGCAGAACATCGCGTACCGCTGGGGTTCCGCGGTGCGTTCGGACAGTGCCCTGATGGCCTCGACGCCCGGGGAGCGTTCGGCGTAGCTACCCAGCAGTGCGTACAGGAGTTGGGCCCGCGCGGCCAACCCGGGTACGGCGCCACGTCGGCAACATGCCTTGTACTTCCGTCCCGATCCGCACAGGCAGGGGCTGTTGCGCGGCACGTCATCCACCGCGGAGGCTGCGAGGGCCTCGTTCAGTCCTCGTTGCAGCGGGCTGGGGATCTGGGCGCGGCGTAGGTAGCGATCGGCGGCGGTGTAGTCGCCGCGGGCGGCTGCGTATTGCGTGGCGTCGTGCAGGGCCGGTTCCAAGTCGGGGCGGTGCGCCAGGGAGTCATTGATGTGCTCGCGGGCGGAGGTGGAGTCTCCGGCGCCCTCGGCGGCGCGTGCCGAAAGCAGCGCGACCGCGGCCTTGGCGTATTTGCCGCGGGCCTTGGATTGAATTACCCGCAGCAGCGCACTGACGTCACCGCCGCGCGCGGTGTGGCATTCGACCTGGCCGGAAAGGAAATCCAGCGCTTCGTCGGGCGCGGTGGCGAGAATATCGACGAGGAAGTCGGTCTGATCCTCATCCAACGGCTCATCACTGGTGAGCCATCCCGCGACGGTGTCACTATCAACCAGCACATCGGTCTCCGCAGCCATTGAGCTAGCGTAACCGATCACGGCGGAAGGGCCGTCGGGAAGGATGCGGCAACGCTCGCGATAGGGTAGCCGCTGGCAGGCAAGACGCATGTATGCAGTGACATCGGCGATCTCTCGGAGAGGTGAGCATGACCGCGTCTAATGCTCTTGCCCGCGCCCTCGAAACGATTCTCGTTGACTGCTAAGGCGAGGACGAAAGCCGTCTCCTCCGGGCTTCGCCGACCTCGGGGAGCCCCGAGCATGACACTACCTGGACTGGCTGGGCGAATCGTTCGCCGCCACCGCCGTCGACCTCGAAGCGATCAACACCGTATACGCCGCCATCCGCGTTGCGGGCCCCGCTGACACGGTAGGACGGCACGCCGCCTGCACCGAGCGCTCGCACCGGCTGGAAAGTGAGCTCACCGCGGCTGGTGCCAGGAGCGGCTCGGTAGACGCCCGGGCGTGCTGGTTGACCTGCTCGCCGACAGGTGCGGACGAGCGTCGGACCCATACCTTCCGGTTAGGCACTGTGTATGTGGATCGGTGGACAGTCCAGGGTGGTCCCGCGGATCTGATCTGTCAGATGTGACAAGCATGGTAGCGGCGGGGAGCGGGAAGGAAATGGGAGGATCGTGGTGGTGTGAACCGACTTGAACCCGTAGTGAAGTGCAGCGAACTGCACCAGATTATCCTGCGGTTTCTGGGTTTTCGCAGATGACGGTCTCTTGTGGACTAATCTGGGGGTCGAGGGGTCGCAGGTTCAAATCCTGTCATCCCGACGTTGGCGGAAGTCCGCTGACCTGCACGTAAGTGCAGGTCAGTGAGCTTTTTCGTGTTTTTGTGTGGATCTTGTGGTGATCGCAATTCAAGATCAAATCGGCGTGCCAGGAGCGAATCAGGAGCGCGCCCATCAAGTTTTTGACTGAATGCGCAAATGGGATTGCATTTGGTGGTCACACTGTGTAGCGACTGGTCAAGCTTTGGAAACAGGCCCGAACCGCGTTGAAGTGCCCCCGACCGTCTTGCGTCGGTTGGTGGCGGTTGCCAGGTGCCTGACCTCAGTTGTGAGCGAGTGGGTTCCGTTGACGGCGGTGTTGGTGTTGCGCGGACCCTGCACTACACCACCTAACAACCCGACGGCACGAGCCGGATGAACCGAGAGGTTCACGTCCGGATCTGTGGGGGCGGGGAGGGGCAGATCCTCCCCGCTACCCGGCCTAGTTCGGGACCGAGACCTGGTTGAACGGGAGCATCGGTTCCAGCCAGGGGAAGACCACGAACAGCAGCAGCGCGATCACTCCCAGGGCCAGTAGCAGCGCGAGCACCAGCTTCGTGCCCAGCGGCCCGGGGAGGTGACGCCAGATCCAGCCGTACATTTATGCCTCCCCGATCGTCTGCAACAACTGGGCATACGTGGCGTCGGCCGTCTTCGGGAACTGGTTGGTCAGCACCGCGTGCACGATCAGCCGTTGCCGGTCGGAGAACTGCGGGTGGCACGTGGTCAGCGTGAGCAGTGCGACCTGCTGTGGGGGTGGCAGGATGTCGGGCGGTTTGCGTGGCACCGGCGCCACGACATCGCCCTCGTTCGGGCTGACGATCTCGCGGCCATAGGTCTCGCCGTATGGGCCGCCGTCGGCCACGTTCGTCCGCAGCGTGCCGACATGCGAGCACTGCGGTTGTGCGCCCTTCCCGGTCGACCAGTTCGCGAACTCGCCGGAGTGCGGCAGTACGCGGTAGACGAAGAAGTCGGTCTGCGTCTCCACTACGATCGCGTCGCAGGAGCTCAGCAGGTCCAGGTCGTTGAAGGGCGCACCCTTGCCGACCCGGTGCCCGGCGACCGCGAAGTTGCCTGGTTCGCCGGGCAGCGCGGTGCCCTTGTAGTGTCCCGGCCCGACCTCCAGTGCCGCCGCTTCGGTGCCTTCCTGGATGGTGAAGTGGTAGTCGGCGCCGAAGCTCGGGATGTACAGCTTGGCGAACGCTTTGCCGTCGATCAGTTCGGGATGCGGCTGCCGGCCCTGTGCCCAGTCCCCGTTGAGCGTCGTCGTCGCGCTGGCCTGTTTCTTCGCCGAGAAGAGGTCGGTCACGTACAGCTCGTAGACGACGAACAGCAGGACGACCAGCCCAGCGGTGATCAGCAGCTCGCCGAAGGTTCGCACGATCTTCGCGCCGAGTCCCCCCGATGACTTCGGTGCTTCCAGAATCGCCACGCGTGCTCCTTTCTGGAACTCGCTTACGTTAACGTGTCAGGTGCGGGTGGGTGTACGCGGAGTCGCCGGCCAAGGTGCCCGCTGCCTGGCCGTCGCATCCGAGACGTTCTTTTCCTGTCCAGCCGCGAGGATGCGCTGATGCGGGCTTACGAGCTTGGTGTGCTCTGACGTCCACTATGGATTTTGGTTGACGGTTGTCTATTGTGGTCGATTTGTTCAGTGGAACAGTGTGGTGCCAAGTGGGTGTTGTTGGTCGAATCCGGGGAGTGTCAGGAAGGTCGCGCTGGCGGTGGTGGTGGTGAATTTCAGTAGTGCGTCGGAATGATCCATGCGGGTCAGGGTGTTGGTGAATGTTCGTATGTCGTTCTGGTGGCTGATGAAAAGCAGGCCGGGGGTGGGTTCGTCGGTGCTGTAGGAGCGACGGAGCATGAGGCCGACGCCAACGACGTTGGGGTGTGCTCTGCGGACGTGGGCGTCTGCCGGGATGAGGTAGCGTCCGTCCGGGGTTTTGGCGCCGAGGTCCGGGTCCGAGGTGATGGTGCCACCGGAGAGTGGGGCGCCGGTGGCTCGGTACCGACCGAAGACTGCTTCTTGGTCGGCAACGGACAGTGTGGCGAACCGCGGTAGATCGAGTTCCATGCGTCGCAGTACGGTGATGGTGCCGTCGGCGACTGGAGCCGGCCCGGGCAGCCATAGGTCTCGTTGTTCTTGGACGGTGGTGTGCGGGCCCACGATGCCGTCGATGAAACCGAAGAGGTTTCGTGGGGCGGTAAGGCCTTGATCTACGGGAATGTTCGAACCGCGGCGCCCGGACTGCCGCCAGCGTTCGTGTATCCGGTCACCGGCCTGGTCGACAAGCGCGGCAGCGGCGACCGGTACTACCAAGGCGTCGCTGGCGCAGATCTGTATCAGCAGGTCACCACCGTGTGCTTGCGGGGCGATCCGTTCCCGGGAGAACTGTGGGAGTTCCACGGCGCCGGGGAGGGAAGGATCGACCATGCGCACCAGTCGGGGGCCCACTCCGATCGTCACGGTGAGATCGCCCGGGGGTAGGCCCAGCAGTCGTGCATCGGTTCCCGCGGTGAGTGTGAGGATGGCCTGGCCGAGGTCGGCCAGTAATGGGCCGAGTGCCACGGCGTCGCCGAGGTCGGCCACCATGGCCAGCAGATTGGGCTGGGCCGGCTGCGGGAGCGTGATGCCCGCCTGATGCTGGCCCGTCGGTGACACGGGCGTGGTGGACGCGGGGGCATCACGTTGGCCCGGCTGAGGGGGGCCCGATTCGCATCCGGCGGTGAGGCCGGTGGCCATGACGGTACCGGTGACACCGAGGAACGCGCGGCGTGACGGGCGATGATCGGCTCGGTTCACGGTAGGGAGAGTGCCATATCCGCCCTCCCACAGGTGAATCCGGTGTCCATGCCACACTGCGATCATGTCTCGTTTCGGTCTTCGCGTGACAGTCGCGGTGCTGGGTACGCTGATACTCGTCTTGGCCGGCTGCGGCGCCGGCGATGACGGATCGGGCCAGGGCCGGCGACCGGCCGGTGCGCACGTGACGATCCGAGTGCCGGCTGACGCCCCGACGATCTCGGCCGCGGTGTCGCTCGCTCAGCCTGGTGATCTCGTGTTAGTGGCGCCGGGCGTGTATCCCGAGTCGGTGAAGATCGCCACGGCTCGGATTACCCTTCGGGGCGAGTCCCGGGACAAGGTCATTATCGACGGGCGGTTGCAGCAGCCCAATGGCATCGTCGTCGCCGCAGCCGGGGTGGCCGTGGAGAACCTGACCGTGGAGAACAACACGCAAAACGGGGTACTGGTCACCGGTTCGGCGAAAGCGGTTGCCGGATTGCCGGGGACAAGCGGCGGCTATGACACCGGCGACGAGCCCGTCACTTTCCTGAAATCGTTCTTGGTTTCCCATGTGACCGCGACCCGCAACGGGCTGTACGGCATCTACGCGTTCTCCGCGCAGGACGGTGTCATCGAGCACTCGTACACCTCAGGTGCGGCTGACTCGGGGATCTATGTCGGGCAGTGTAAGCCGTGCAATATCGTGGTGCGGGACAACATTTCCGAACTCAACGCGGTCGGTTACGAAGGCACCAACGCCAGTGGCGAGGTGTACGTGGTTGGTAACCGTTTTGTCGGTAACCGGGTCGGACTCACCATCAACTCCGACCATCAGGAGAAGCTGCTCCCGCAGCGGGGTTCCGTCGTCGCCGGCAACCTGGTCGCGGGCAACCAGCAGACACCGACCCCCGAGCAGGCCGACGGCGGGTGGGGCATCGGCATCGGCATCGATGGCGGCAGCGACAACCAGTTCATCCGCAACCGCATCGCCGGCAATACCAACGCTGGACTGGTGATTACCGCAACCGCCGACCTACCACCGGAGGGAAACCAGATCGTGGACAACACCTTCGCCGCCAACGGTATTGACGTCGGCTGGAGGTTTCCCACCGCCACGCAGGGACGGGGTAACTGCCTGCACGACAATGATCTGCGCACGACGGTGCCCGCTCAGCTCGTGACGACCGCGTCCTGCCCGGTTCCCGCCCAGTCGCCCACACCGTCGGGCACGTGGGCGATCCCGACGGCACCCGGCGGTATCCCGTTCACCGAGGTGGCTGTGCCTGACGCACAGCCACAGTTCCCGAATGCCACCACCACCGGTGCCACGGCTGTTCCGGCCGTTCCGGTACTACCGGAGACCGCAAGCATCCCGCTGCCCTCAGCGTCACTGCTCGCCGGCAAGGCGCTGGTGCAGACATCCTGAGCGGCGGCTACGGCCTCGGGCCGACTCCGGGTACCGGCTGAACCGGAACATATTCCCCGGTGTCGAAATCGATGACCACTGGCTGCGGTTCGGAAGCCACCTCGACCTGAACCCGATACATGGTGCCGTCCGAGCCGATCCAGTAGCGCACGGTGCCCGCCGTACCAGGGTTGGCACCGGCATCCGGCCCCGTCATGACGTCCACCTGGTGCCCGTCCCACTGGTCCTGTCCCCTCCAGGTGGCGCCGTTCTGTGGCAGTAATGCGGCGTTGTCAGGCCGGTCGCTGCCGAGACTGAGCGCGATGGCCAACGAAGCGTCCAGCGCACTACCCGTCGTGTGCAGCGGACGGCTGAACCAATCCGGCCCGGGCGGCGATGCCGGTGCTTCCGCCGGGGCGTTCGCCATCGGGTGGACAAGCACGGTGGCAGCCGTCCATTCGATCAGCCCATCGCTGGACGTATCACGCCCGGTACCGTGCACCACGCCGTAACCCAGTTCGGCGCGGTAGTCGATCGACCCCCTGATGACCAGCCCACCAGCGGTACTCGGCACGGTGATCGTCACCGCACGGCCCCCCGCCTGGTAATTGCGAAACCGCGTAATCGCCAGCCGGTTCGCCTCATCCGAGGTCAAAGCACGCGGACCGGCAGGGCCCGAACCGCCACCAATGACCAGAAACGCGACCACCGCGACACCCACCAAGCCCAGGACGGCCACCACCCACCATGGCCGCAACCACCGGCGCAGGCCAGCGCCCCACCGCACACGACACTGCCGGACTCTCATACTCCGCACGCCGCGCAACGTTAACAGGCCCGCCGATTCACCCCCTAATTCACCAATCTTGGCAGCCGCACGGCGTTCTGCTTATATATAGCGGTTCGGGATGATCTTTCGGGGTCGGCGTGTCACCTGGGCTACGAAGCGGCTGTTCAGCCCGAAGAGGGCTTGTTCATCATGACAAGGGGCAGCGATAGCTATGAGTCGAGCCGGTAGAGGATCGACCCGGACAGCCGGGAAACGGCTGGTGCGGTTGGGCTTGAGCGTTCTGTTGCTGGTAGGCAGCGCCACGGGCCCGATTGTGGGGACGGCTTGGGCGGCCGGCGCTTCGGCAATTGACGGCACACTGACGGTTCAGGTGCTGCGGGATTTCTTCGGCACAGGCGTGATTAACACGACAATGGATGTGCCGCAGCAGGGCATGAAGGTTGACGTTTCCGACCCCACTGGACATCACGTCACCGGCATCACGGATGCCACCGGAAAGGTCGTGGTGTCGTCGTCGACCGTGCTGACCGGCGGCCAGTACCGCGTCGATGTCACTGTTCCGGCTCCCTACAGCAATTATTTGCGGGCGGCGCCGGCTTCGACCGCGGCGAACCACTTCGACAGCTTCACCACGTTCGTGGACGTGTCGGGCGGCAAGAACGCCTCGGTGATCACCGGGGTCTGGAACGCGGCCGACTACACGCTCCCCGATTCCCGGTATTTCGTGCCGATCCAGAATGGTGCTAGTGGGACCGACACCCGGGCATTGGTGGCGTTCGGAGTGAACATCCGGGGTACGTGTCCCAGCGACGTGGCGTGTCCGACCACGCTTGCCACGCAATCCCAGGTGGGCACGACTTTCGGGCTGGCCTACGACAAGTACCGGCAGCGGCTGTTCCAGAGCGAGTTCGCCCGGCGGCACGCCCCATACGGGCCGGATGGTGGTGACGCCATCTACACCGTGCCGGTCAAGGGCGGAAGCGCGCCGACCCTGTTCGCGAAGGTGCCGGGCGCCGCGGTGACGCCGCACGACACCGCGAACATGATTAAGGATCCCGGGTTCACCAACGCGCCGGGTAAGGAGAGCATCGGTAGCCTGGCCCTGTCGGAAGACGGCGCGACGCTGTACGCGGTGAATCTGCTGACCCGGACCTTGGTGAGCTTCGATGCGACCGGGGCCACCGCATTACAACCCAAAGCGACGGTGCCGATCCCGGACCCGGGTTGCGCGGCGCCCACCGACTGGCGGCCGTTCGGGCTTGAAACGCACAACAACACGCTTTATGTCGGTGGCGTGTGTTCCGCGGAAAGCACTCAGAACCGGGCGGACCTGAAGGCTGTCGTCTACGCCTACGACGGCAGGCAATTCAGCACGGTGCTGACCCAGCCGCTTACTGCCGAGCGCGGTTACGTCTACCACGGTAGGCCTGGCGAGGCCCAGAACAACCACTGGAACCCGTGGAACACCAACCTGTTGACCTGGGACGAATTTCGCCTGGGCAACACCTCCATCAATCCGCAGCCGGAGTTGGCCAGCCTCGCCTTCACTCGTGACGGCTCGATGATTCTAGGTTTCCGCGACCGGTTCATGGACGTGATCAGTGCGGGTGGGATCGACCCTCGGCCGGGCAACAACACCCCGGAAAACGGCATGTCCGGTGGTGACATCAACATGGCCTGCGCCAAGCCCACCGGTGGATACTCGTGGGAAGGCACCGGAAACTGCCCCAACCACGCGGACGACGCCACCGGCGGCAGCCAGAATAGCGGCGTCGTCGAATATTTCCCGGGCGACTACGTTCCGGTCAAGGGTGCCCCGAGCCAGACCCCCGGGGCGCACCAGGAAGCCGCACAAGGGTCGGTGGCCTACATTCCGCAGCAGCAATGGGTCATCAGCACGGAGATGGACCCGGCCGGCAACTACAGCACTGACGGGACCGGTTACTACAACATCGAGACCGGTAAGGGTCCCGGTAACAACCCGCCCGCCAACGGGTACCAGTTCGTCGCTTCGAACCAGAATGGGTTCGGTAAGGCCGGTGGGCTCGGCGATATCGCCTATACGGCAGCGAATGCGCCGATCCAGATCGGCAACGTGGTGTGGTTCGACGGCGACCACAACGGAATCCAGGACCCCGGACAGGTGCCGCTACCGGGTGCGACGATCAACCTGTTGGACGCCAGCGGTAAGCAGGTCGCCACGACCAAGACCGATGCCGCCGGCGAGTACTACTTTGGTGGGGTCGGCGCCGCCTACCAGCTCACCCCGGGTGCGAAGTACACCGTGCAGTTCGACGTGTGTACCGCGAACACCAGCAAGGTGCCAAGCCAGCCGCCGGCTACCGAGCTCCGGTTCACACTCCCATTGGCCGGTGAGGACCGGGCGCATGACTCCAATGTGATCCCGCCGACCACCGGGCAGCTGTGCAACGGATACGCACCTGTCACGGCCCCGGCCAACCCAGGAGGTGTTGATCACACGATCGACGCCGGCGTGTACATCCCACAGGCACCGCCGACGACCCCGATGCCGCCAACATCGACACCGCCGACGTCTGAGCCGCCGGCGACCCCGATGCCCACCACGCCGCCCCCATCCAACACGCGGACGGACTCGCTGGCCGACACCGGTATTTCCAGCCTGCCAGTGATGATCTTCCTCGGTGTAGTGCTCCTCGGTGCGGGCGCGGCATTCGTGTTCGTGAGCCGGAAGCGTCGCGCCAAGCAACGCTGAAAACCGGGGTGGTCTGCCCGCCTGCGATCCGGAATAGCGCGGGCGGGCAGACCACGCCTGTCGGATGCCCTCGACGAGAGCAGCCGTGAGGCCTACTTCGTCGCGGCTGAACGGCCCGTACTTGGTCAGCCCGCGCCAGGCGAACTGCTCTGTTTGGTGGTGCGCGCCGGGTCGAAGCCGGTAGCTCAACGGTGCATGTGGTGGACGCTACGGTGCGCCCCCGTGTTCCCGACAGTTAGAGATTGATCGGACACCGCACCCCTCGGGGGCCGGCGTTCGCGTTCGCGGTGGAGCTGATCGGCCGCGAACCGCTGCATGTGCCGGCCGAATAGGGTGGCTGGATGGTGCCCGTCCTCAGGGTGTGACCGGGAACATCACCCGCGAAGTCCAAATTGCGCCAATTGAGTGTTTTGTGTCGACTTGCGTGTGGGCGTGTGCCAGAGTCGGGACGTGCTTGAGGGAGATCACCGCCCGCGAGGCGGTAGGTGCGGCGCGTGAAAACACATCTTGCGCAGGACCCGAGCTCGTGGCCTGGCTGGCGGGGTATCCGTCGGCCGCGGCGCGTTCCCGCCGAAGATCCGCTGATGCCGGTGAAGTGACACCAGGCCCGGGCGCAGCGCGCCATCGCGAACTCTGCTCGTGATCCGACGAAATCCACCGTGCCCGGTCGCGCCGCGAGGCGACCGGTGCCGATCGACGCTGTCAGGCGCGGGTCACCCCCTTGCCGGTGAGGACTGCCGATGACCTCGCACGACCAGGCCACCGAACTCCCCGTCTCCGAAGCCCAGCTCGGGATCTGGCTGGCCGAGCAGGCCGGTTCCGCGAGCTCCTCGCCGTACCTGTGGGGCGAGTACGCCGAGATCACCGGGCCGCTGGAGGTCGGTCTGCTGTCCACGGCGGTGCGGCTGTCCGCGCGGGAGGCCGAGGCGGTGAACACCACCTTCACCGAAGGGCCCGACGGTCGCGCGCGCCAGCACCTGCGTCAGCTCGAGCCCGCGGTGGCGGTGCACGACCTCAGCGGTGCGGACGATCCGCACGGCGCGGCGCTGAGCTGGATGCGCGCCGAGCTGGACCGGCCGCTGGAGCTGCGGGACGGGCCGGTCCACGGCGCGGTGGTGCTGCGCCTGGCCGCGGAGCGGCACCTGCTTTTCCAATGGGCGCACCACATCGCCCTCGACGGTGTCGGTATGACGATGCTGACCACGCGGATCGCCGGGATCTATGACCACCTGTACCGCGGGCTCCCCGTCCCGGCCGGTCAGTGGGGCGGCCTGGCGGGGTTGCTGGCCGAAGAGGACGGTTATCGAAGTTCGGCGGAGTTCGACGCCGACCGGCGGTGGTGGCACGAGCACCTCGCCGATGGTCCCGGTTTCCTGAGCATGGCCGCCCGGCCGGCCGCTGCCGCGGCGAGTTCGCTGCGGCTGACCACCACGTTCGGCGAGGCGGAGTTCGCGGAGCTGCGCGCGGCGGCCGACCGGTTCGGCAGGCGCTGGTCGCGGCTGGTGATCGCGGCGACCGCCCTGCACACCCAGGCGATGTCGGGCAGCCGGGAGGTGGTGCTGAGCCTGCCGGTGCCGGGACGGTTCAGCGGGTTCAGCTGGACCGTGCCGTCGATGTCGGCGAACGTGCTGCCGCTGCGGTTGCGCCTGGACCCGGCGGATACGGTCGCCGAGCTGCTCGGGCAGGTCTGCGACCGGGTGCGGTCGGTGCAGGCCCACCAGCGGTACCGAGGAGAGCGGCTGAGCCGGGAGGCCGGGTATCCCGAGGACGGCCGCAGGTTCTTCGGGCCGGTGGTCAACGTGCAGAAGTTCGCCTACGGGCTGAGCTTCGGCGATGGCACCGCGACCGTGCACAACGTGGCGGCGCCGCCGTCGGAGGACTTCTCCGTGGTCGCCTACGACCGAGGTGATGGGCGGCTGCGCTTCGACTTCGACGCGAACCCGGCCAACCACGACCGCGAAGTGCTCGCGGCCGCCCGTGACCGGTTCCTGCACCTGCTGGAGCAGTTGGTGCGGGCCGAGCCGGGCACCCGGATCGCGCGCCTCGAGACGACCACCCCCGCCGAACGGGCCCTGGTGCGGTCCGCGGGCACCGGGGCGGCGGGCTCCGCTCCCGCGCAAGACCTGGTGTCGCGGTTCGCCGAGCGGGTCGCCGCCGCGCCTGAGGCGTTCGCGGTGCGCTCACACGCCACCGGTGAGCGGCTGACCTACCGCGAGCTCGACGCCCGCGCCGATGCGCTGGCCGCGCGGCTCGTGGCGGCCGGGGCAGGTGCGGAGTCTCCGGTCGGGCTGCTCGTCGAGCGCTCGGTGGGCCTGGTGGTGGCGGTGCTGGCGGTGGTGCGGGCCGGGGCGGCGTACGTGCCGCTGCACCGGGCCGACGGGGCGCACCGGTTGCGCTCCATCGCGGACGGGGCGGATCTCGCGCTGCTGATCACCGATGAGGCCACCGCGCAGGACGAGTTCACCGGCTGGTTCCGCGGCACCGGGACCGTCCTGGGCGTGGCAGCGGGCGGCGGCACGGCCCCGGTGACCGCTGCGGTGATCACGCCGGGCCGGTTGGCCTGCGTCATGTTCACCTCGGGTTCCACCGGAACGCCGAAAGGCGTCGCGATCACGCACGAGAACGTGGTGCGCTTGACCGAGGACCGGTGGTGGGCCGAGGGCGCTGCCGAGCGGGTGCTGCTGCATTCCCCGCACGCCTTCGACGCGTTGACCTTGGAGCTGTGGGTCCCGCTGCTGACCGGTGGTGAGGTCGTGCTCGCCCCGCCGGGCGAAGCGGATCTGCGGGTGCTGGGTGGGGTGGTCGCCGGGTGCGGGGTGACCGGGCTGTGGTTGACGGCGGGGTTGTTCGACGCGGTCAGCCAGGAGGCCCCAGGGTGGCTGCGCGGTGTCCGGCAGGTCTGGACGGGCGGCGACGTGGTCCCGGCGGCGGCGGTGCGCCGGGTCCGGGCGGTCGCTCCGGAGCTCGTGGTGGTCAACGGCTACGGCCCGACCGAGACGACCGTGTTCGCCACCCGCCACGTCGTCGACTCCGAGGACGCCACCGCGGTGCCCATCGGCGCGCCGATCGACGGCAAGCGGGTGCACCTGCTCGACGCCGCGCTGCGGCCGGTGCCGGTGGGCGCGGTAGGGGAGCTCTATCTGGCCGGGTTCGGACTGGCTCGCGGTTACCTGGCCGATCCGGCCGCGACGGTGCAGCGGTTCGTGGCCTGCCCGTTCGGGGCGCCGGGCGAGCGGATGTACCGCACTGGTGATCTGGCGCGGTGGAACCCGGACGGCACGCTGCACTTCGCCGGCCGCGGCGACGGCCAGGTCAAGTTACGCGGTCACCGCATCGAAACGGGTGAGGTCGACGCCGCGCTGGGACGGGCCGCGGGCGTGCGGCAGGTGGCGACGGTGCTGCGCGAGGGGGAGACCGGGCGGCGGCTGGTGTCCTACGTCGTGGCCGAGCAGGCGGATCCGGCCGCGTTGCGGGAGCACGTGGCCGCGCTGCTGCCGCCGTTCATGGTGCCCTCGCAATTCGTGGTGGTGGCGGAGTTGCCGTTGAACCGCAACGGGAAGCTGGACCGCGCCGCGCTGCCCGATCCGGCCGAAGACTCCGCGCCGCAGGAAACGCCCACCGAATCCCCGGTCCCGGCGTCGGCGGCCGAGGAGCTGCTGGCCGGGTTGTTCCGCGAGGTGCTCGGCTTGGCCGAGGTGCCGCCGGACCGGGACTTCTTCGCCCTGGGCGGTGACAGCATCAAGGCGATCCAGCTCGCCAGCCGGGCCCGGCGCGGTGGCCTCGAACTCGGCACCTCCGACGTGTTCCGCCACCCGACCGTGGCCGCGCTGGCCGAGCGGGTGGGTGCGGCCGCACCGGCGCTGCCGGGGCCGGGTGCTGCGGCCGGTCCGCTGCCGTTGACGCCGATCATGCACTGGCTGCTGGAACGCGGTGGCGCGCTGGCCGGGTTCGCCCAGTGCGCGACCCTGCGGGTGCCCGCCGAGCTGGGGGAGCAGGGGCTGCGGTCGGTGCTCTCGTCGCTGGTGCGGCGGCACGACGCGCTGCGGTTGAAGCTCACGGCCACCGGTGGGCTGTGGAACCTGCAGGTCGCGGCGCAGGCCGGGTTCGACTTCGCGCGGGTGGACGTGCGCGAGCTCGCCGAGCAGCACAGGCGGGAGCTGGCGGGGCAGTGGGCGCGGCGCGCGCAGGCGCGGCTGGACGTCGAGACCGGCCCGGCGGTGAGCGCGGTGTGGCTCGATGCCGGTGGCGAGCCGGGCACGCTCGTGCTCGCGGTGCACCACTTGGCCGTGGACGGGGTGTCGTGGCGGATCCTGCTCGACGACCTGCGCGAGGCGGGGCAGGTCGTGCTCGGTGGGAGGTCCCCGCGGGCGGAGGCCGCGGGGACCTCGTTCGCGCAGTGGGCGCGGGCGCTGCCCGAGCACGCGCGGGAACCGGGAACGCAGGCGGAGTTCCCGCGGTGGCGCCAGGTCGCCGAGGTCAGCGGGCCGTCGGCGCAGCCGGGCGCGGAGTCCGACCGCGGTCACCTGTCGTTGCAGCTGCCCGAAGAGATCACCGCCGGTGTGCTGGAGCAGGCAACGGCCGTTTTCGGCTGCTCCGCCGAGACGCTGCTGCTGAGCGCCTTCGCTCTCGCGGTGGCTGACGGGCCCACAGTGCTGGTGGACGTGGAGCGGCACGGGCGCGAGGAGTTCGGCGGGCTGGACCTCTCGCGCACCGTCGGTTGGTTCACCACGCAGTTCCCGGTGCAGCTGCAACCGGGGGCGGCCTGGTCGCAGGTTCAGCAGGACCGCCGCCTGCTCGGCGAGGTGGTCGAGAACGTGCGGGCCGCGCTGGGTGCGGTGCCGCGCAACGGTTTCGGCTACGGCCTGCTGCGCTACCTGAACCCGCAGAGCGCCCCGGTCCTTGCGGGCGGGCCGCAGCCGCGCTTCGGGTTCAACTACCTCGGCAGGTTCGACGCGGGCAGCGACGCGGACTGGTGCCCGCGCTCGTGGGCGCCGGTGCTTGGCTCGTCGATGCCGCAGGACATGCGGATGGTGCACCTGGTCGAGCTGGATTGCGCGGTCACCGACGAGCCCGGCGGGCCGCGGCTGACCGCGAACTGGTCCTGGGACGGGCAGTTGCTCGGCGAGCGCGAGGCCGCGGTCCTGGGCGAGCGCTGGTTCGCGGTGCTCGGCGCGATGGCCGAGCACGCGCGGGAGGGTGCCGGGCAGCGGGCGGACACGGTGCTGCCGCTGCCGCCGCTGGCGCAGGGGCTGCTCTTCCACTCGATGTACGACGCGCAGGCCGCCGATCCCTACCTGGTGCGGTTCGTCTTCGAGCTCACCGGAGAGCTCGACGAGCAGCGGCTGCGCGAGGCGGTGCACGCGTTGCTGCGCAGGCACCCGCAGCTGTCGGCGGCGTTCCGCCACGACGCTGAAGGAGCGCCGGTGCAGGTCTGGCCGGCGAGCTTCAACGTCGAGTGGACGCGGCGGGAGGACGCCTCGGCGCGGGAGGTCTCGCGGTTCCTCGACACCGACCGGGCGCGGCGCTTCGACCTGGCAGAGGCCCCGGTGTGGCGGGCGGCCCTGCTGGGCGCGGGCGCGGACCGGCACGTGCTGGTGCTCAGCACCCACCACATCGTGATCGACGGGTGGTCCACGCCGATCCTGATCAACGATCTGTTCGCGCTCTACGCCGGAGCGGCGCTGCCCGCACCCGCCGACTACCGGCGGTTCCTGGACTGGACGCGGGAGCGCGACGGCGCCGCGCACGAGGAGGTCTGGCGCACGATCTTGTCCGATGTGGACGGTCCAACGCTGGTGGCTCCGGCGGCGGGCCGCGGCGCCGGGGACCGCGGCCGGGTGTTCGACCGGCTCGACGCGGCCGACACGGCCGCGGTGCGGCGCACCGCGCAGCGGCTGGGTTCGACGGTGAGCACCGTGGTGCAGCTGGCGTGGGCGATGCTGCTGGGCGCGCTGACCGGTCGCGATGACGTGGTCTTCGGCGCCACGGTCTCCGGCCGCCCGCCGGAGCTGCCGGGGGTGGAGGAGGTCGTCGGGCTGCTGATCAACACCGTTCCGGTGCGGGTGCGGCTCGATCCGCGGCGCACCGTGGCCGAGGCGCTGGCGGCACTGCGGGACCAGCAGCTCGCGGTGCTCGAGCACCAGCATGCGGACCTGACGCGGCTGCAGGCCATCGCCGGGCACGGGGAGCTGTTCGACACCGCGGTGGTCTTCGAGAACTACCCGTTGGATGACTCCGGCGGCCATCCCGTGCCGGGGCTGCGGGTCACCGGCGTCGAAGTGCTCGACGGCACGCACTACCCGCTGTCGCTGATCGCGGTGCCCGGTGATCAGCTCGGGTTCCGGCTCGACCACCGCCTCGACGTGCTCGACGAGGCCGCGGCACGGCGGCTGCTGCGGCGGCTGGCCGCGGTGCTGGCCCGGATCGGCGCGACACCGCACTCCCGCCTCGGCGAGATCGGGCTGCTGCTGCCCGGCGAGAACCTCGACACCGCAGCGATCTCGCTGCCCGGACTGCAGCACGCCGCGCTGCCGGAGCTGTTCGAGGCGCACGCCGCGGCGCGCCCCGAGGCCGTCGCGGTCTCGTTCGGGGCGGAACGGCTCACCTACGGCGAGCTCGACGAACGGGCGAACCGGCTGGCGCAGCTGCTGATCGCGCGCGGCGCCGGGCCGGAACGGCTGGTGGCGCTGGCGTTGCCGCGTTCGCCGGAGCTGGTGGTGGCGTTGCTGGCTGCGCTTAAATCCGGGGCGGGGTACCTGCCGCTGGACCCGGAACACCCGTTGGAGCGGATCCGGCGCACCACCGCCGACGCTGAGCCGGTGGTGATCGTCTCGGTGCGCGCGCTGCGGCCGGTGCTGCCGGCGCAGCCCGGCGCGCTGCTGCTCGACGATCCCCGAACCAGAGCCGAGCTGGCCGCCGCCGGGGCCGAGGCCCCGCGGGTGCCCATCCACCCGGACCACGCGGCCTACGTGATCTACACGTCCGGTTCGACCGGTGAACCCAAGGGCGTGGTGGTCTCGCACCGCAACGTGCTGCGACTGCTGGAGGTCACCGACGACCTCTTCGGGTTTGGGCCCGATGACGTGCACGCGCTTTTCCACTCCTGCGCGTTCGACGTGTCGGTGTGGGAGCTGTGGAGCGCGCTGGGCCGGGGCGGGCGGCTGGTGGTGGTGCCAGGCGAGGTCACCCGCGCGCCTGGGGTGCTGCGGGAGCTGCTGGACGCCGAAGGGGTCACGGCGCTGTCCCAGACCCCCTCGGCGTTCTACCAGCTCGCGCAGGAAGAACCCGGCGGCGGACTGCCCGCGCTACGCCACGTGATCTTCGCCGGGGAAGCGCTGGACCCGGCCCGGCTGCGCGGCTGGCACGGCCAGCAGCGGCCGCGGCTGGTCAACATGTACGGCATCACCGAGACCACGGTGCACGCCACCTGGGCGCTGCTGTCCGACCCGGCCGAGACGCGCAGCGTGATCGGGACGGCGCTGGCGGACCTGCGGCTGCACCTGCTCGACCACGCGCTGCGCCCGGTGCCGCCGGGATGTCCAGGGGAGATCTACCTGGGCGGGCCCGGGGTGGCGCGCGGATACCTGGGGCGGGCGGGGCTGACCGCCGCCCGGTTCGTCGCCGACCCGTTCGGGCCCGCCGGTGCGCGGTTGTACCGCTCCGGCGACCTGGCGCGGGCGCTGCCGGACGGGTCCTTGGAGTACCTGGGGCGCGTCGACCTGCAGGTGAAGGTGCGCGGTTTCCGCATCGAACCCGCCGAGGTGGAGCACGTCCTCGAACTGCACCCGTCGGTGGCCCGCGCGGTGGTGCTCGCCCAGCACGACGACACCGGCGGCGGCCGGCTGGTCGCCTACGTCGTGCCCACCACCGAGGTCGATCCCGCTCAGTTGCGGGAGCACGCCGCGACGCTGCTGCCCGCGCACATGGTTCCCGCATTCGTCGTGGCCGTCGCCGAGATCCCGCTGACCGCCAACGGGAAGCTGGACCGCGCCGCGTTGCCGGAGCCCGGGAGCGGGCGCGCCGCGGGCCGGGCACCCGGCGGGGCGCTGGAGCGGTTCCTGTGCGAGGCGTTCGCCGCGACGCTGGGCCTACCGGAGATCGGGGTGCAGGAGAGCTTCTTCGACAGCGGTGGGCATTCGCTGCTGGCCACCCGGCTGATCAACCGGGTGCGCTCCGGGCTCGGCGTGGAACTCGACATCCGCACCCTGTTCGACGCGCCGACCGTGGCCGAACTCGCCGGCCACGTCGCCCACGCCCGCACCCGCGACCGGCCCTCGCTGCGCCCGGACCGGCGACCGCAGCGCGTACCGCTCTCACCCGCGCAGCGGCGGCTGTGGTTCATCAGCGGCTTCGACGAGTTCGCGACCACCTACAACATGCGCTTCGCGGTCCGCCTGGACGGGCCGCTGTCGGCCACCACGCTGCGCGCGGCGCTGGGCGACGTCGTGGCCAGGCACGAGAGCCTGCGCACGGTGGTCGCCGAATCCGACGACGAACCGTGGCAACAGGTGCGCAGCCCCGAGCAGCTGCGGTTCGAGCACATCCAGGTCGCCGAGGCCGATCTAGCGGCGCGGCTGACGGCGGACTCCGCGCACCGCTTCGACCTCGCCGCCGAGTTGCCGATCCGCGCCACTCTCTACGAGCACGGTCCCGACCGGCACGTGCTGCTGGTGCTGCTGCACCACATCGCGGTGGACGGCTGGTCGCTGGCCCCGCTGGCCCGCGACCTGTCCACCGCCTACCGGGCCAGGTCCACCGGTCGAAGCCCGCAGTGGCCCACCAGCCCGGTGCAGTACGCCGACTTCACCGTCTGGCAGCAGGCGATCGACGCCGAGCCGCAGCTGCGGCACTGGACGAAGGTGCTCGCCGGTGCCCCCGAACTGCTCCCGCTGCCCACCGACCACCCCCGCCCGCCGGTCTCGGCGCACCGCGGCGAGACGATCGAGGTCGCCCTGGATGAGAAGCTGCACGCGGCGGTGCTGCGGCTGGCCCAGGACCACGACGTCAGCCCGTTCATGGTGCTGCACGCCGCGTTCGCCGCCCTGCTGTGCAGGCTCGGCGCCGGTGAGGACATCCCGATCGGCACCCCGGTGGCCGGGCGCAACGACGCCGCGCTGCACGACGCGGTGGGCTGCTACGTCAACACCGTCGTGCTGCGTACCGACCTGTCCGGGCGGCCCAGCTTCAGCGAACTGCTGCGGCGGGTCCGGGCAGCCGACCTCGACGCCTTCGACCACCAGGAGGTGCCCATCGAGCGGCTGGTGGAGGTGCTCAACCCGGCCCGCTCGCTGGGCCACCACCCGCTGTTCCAGGTGATGCTGGCCTTCCAGGACACCCCGCCGCAGGAGTTCGACCTGCCCGGCATCAGCACCGAGCAGGTGGCGCTGCACGGCGAGTCCTCCCGGATGGACCTGCTGCTGAGCCTGCGCCAGAACCACACCCCGACCGGGATGCCCGAGGGCATCACCGGGGTGCTGGAGTACGACACCGAACTGTTCGCCCCGGACACCGCGCGGAAGCTGATCAGCCGCTTCGAGCTCCTGCTGCGCGCCGCGGCCGACGCGCCCGGCACACCGATCGCCGAGCTGCCCGTGGTCTCCGAGCAGGAGCAGCACTGGCTGGTCCACAGCTGCAACGACACCGCCCGCCAGGCCCCGCCGACCCCGTTGCACGAGCTGTTCGCCGCGCAGGTCGCCCGAACCCCGCACGCCGAGGCGGTGCTGCACGACCACGGAGCGCTGACGTTCCGGGAACTCGACCAGCGGGTGCGGGAGATCGTCGCGCAGCTCACCGAGCACGGCATCGGCCCGGGAGCGCTGGTGGCCTTGGCCCTGCCCCGCACACCCGACCTGCTCGCCACGATGCTGGCGGTGCTGCGCACCGGCGCCGCCTGCCTGCCCTGCGAACCGGACTGGCCCGCCGCGCGCACCGGCGCCGTGCTGGACGACGCCCGGCCCGCGCTCGTCGTCGGCACCGACGCGCGCGGCGAGCTGAGCTTCACCCGCCCCGGCCGATCACCCGCACCGATCGCGACCGGTACCGCTTACGTCATCTACACCTCCGGCTCCACCGGCCGCCCCAAGGGCGTGGTCGTGGCGCACCGCGCGGTGGTGAACCTGCTGGCCGCGCTGGCCGAGCTCCTGGAGGTCGGCGTGCGGGACCGGGTGCTGGCCACGGCCCCGGCGGGGTTCGACATGTCCGTGCCGGAGTTCTACCTCGGCGCGCTCACCGGCGCGGCCGTGGTCCTGGCCGACCGCGACACCACCCGCGATCCCGATGCGCTGCTGGAGCTGGTCGAACGGCAGCGGGTGACGGTAATGCATGCGACACCGTCGCTGTGGCGCACCCTGGCCGCCGACCGGCCGCGGGCGTTGCGTGGCATCCGAGGGGTGATCGGTGGCGAGGCCGTGCCCGGCCCGCTGGCTGAGCGGCTGCGCGGACTCGGGGTGCGGCTGCTGGCCTGTTACGGCCCCACCGAGACGACGGTCTGGTCCAGCGCCTGCCCGGTCGAAGGCCGGCAGCGGGAGGTCGTGCCGCTGGGCCGTCCGTTGTGGAACACCGCCTGCCACGTGCTCGACGAGCGGCTGCGCCCGGCACCGCCGGGCACCGTCGGCGAGCTCTACATCTCCGGACTCGGCGTGGCCACCGGCTACCTGCACCGGGCGGCGCTGAGCGCACAGCGGTTCGTCGCCGACCCGTTCGGCCCGCCCGGCACCCGCATGTACCGCACCGGCGACCTCGCCTCCCGCGCACCGGACGGGTCGCTGCGCTTCCACGGCCGCGCGGACGAGCAGGTCAAGATCCGCGGCCACCGCGTCGAACCGAGCGAGGTCGAGGCCGCGCTGCTCGGGCACCCGCAGGTGCGGGCCGCCGCGGTGACCGTGCACGCGCACGATGCCCACGACCGCAGGCTCGTCGCGTACCTGGTCGCACCCGGCGTGGATCTCGCCTCGGTGCGCGAGCACCTCAGGGCGAGGCTGCCCGGATACATGATCCCGTCGCGGCTGCTGACCTGCGACGAACTGCCACTCTCGTCGAACGGGAAGCTGCTGCGCGACCGGCTGCCCGTCCCGGCCGAGGACACCGCAGCCGAGCAATCCGCAGCCGAGGAACCGGACGTGGCGGCGCCGGTGCGGGTGCTGTGCGAGATCTTCGCCGAGGTGCTGGGGACCGCCCGCGTGGGGCCGGAGGAGAACTTCTTCGAACTCGGCGGGCATTCGCTGATCACCGCGCCCCTGATCGCCCGGATCCGCTCGCGGCTCGGCCTGCGCGCGAAGGTCCGCGACGTGTTCGAGGCGGGCACCCCGGCGGCGCTGCACCGCGCGCTGACCGGCCCCTCCGCAGCAGGAGGGCACCTGCTGCCGCTGCGCTCCGGCGGTCAGGCCGCGCCGCTGTGCTGCGTGCACCCGCTCAGCGGCCTGGGCTGGTCGTACGCCGGGCTGCTGGCCCACCTCGACCACGACCAGCCCGTCTACGCGCTGCAAGGTGACGCAGGCGCGCAGCCACCGGGCAGCATCGAGGAGATGGCCGAGCGCTACCTGCAGGAGATCCGCTCGGCGCACCCGCGCGGACCGCTGCACCTGCTCGGCTGGTCCTTCGGCGGCCTCGTCGCCCACCACATGGCGATCAAGGCGCGCGACCGGGACCTGCAGGTCGGCTTGTTGTGCCTGATCGACCCACCGCTGGGCGCCGAGCCCGCACCGATCGACGCGCAGCGGGTGTACCGCATCCTGCTCACCGCCATCGGCCACGACGACCAACCCGAGGGGGAGCTGACGTTCGAGGCGGTCTCGCAGCTGCTGCGCCGAGACGACGGCGCGTTCGCCGCGTTCACCGAAGCCGACATCGCCCGCACCGTGGCCACCGCCCGGCACAACGTCGAGCTGCTGCGCGGCCATCGGCCGGGCCACTACCCCGGCGACGCCGTGCACATCGCGGCCGAAGCCGGTCCAGGAGCCCGGGGGTGGCGCGCGTACGTCGGCGGCGAGCTGGCCACCTATCGGATCGACCTGCCGCACGACCGGCTCATGCAACCCGAGCACGTCGGCGAGATAGCCCGCATCGTGCGCGACCACCTCACCGAGCAGAAGGGCCACGGCACCCCATGACCAACCCGTTCGACGACGAGGGCGGCACGTTCCTGGTGCTGCGCAACGAGCAGGCGCAGCACTCCCTGTGGCCGGCGTTCGCCGCGGTGCCCGCGGGCTGGGAGGTGGTGTGTGCGGAGACCAGCCGGGCGGAGGCGCTCAGCTACGTCGAGCTCAACTGGACCGACCTGCGCCCGGCGAGCCTGCGCGAGACCCCCTGAGGTGTTCTCGCCCGCGCTCCGCGGGAGCGCCTGGCTTTGCGCGGCGTCGCAGCTGTCCTCGCCAGCGGACCGCGAGCCCGCGGAGCTGCCGGTGGGGGTTGCTGGCCACCGGCGCCGATCGGAACGACGAGACGACAACCCGGTGCACCGCACAGGTGTGGACACCGCCAACGACCAGGAGATAATCACCGGTGGATCACCGCAGCGAACTGGCCGACCTCCCCGCCGGGGCACGGGTGGTCATCCGCCTTCCCCGCGGCCCCGGGCTCGCTTCGGCGCTGCTGGAGTGCTTCGAACGCGAACTGGTCGCCGTGCCCATGGCACCGCGGGCTGGGGATGCGCAGCTCGAGGGCATCGTGGACCGAGTCTCGGCCAGCGCGGTCGTCGACGGCCGGGGCTCGACGAGCTCGCTGCGCCGGACCGGGCTGCCCGCGGAGCACCCCGACGCCGCGGGCCTGGCGCTGATCATGTTCACCTCGGGCTCGACCGGCACCCCCAAGGGCGTCATGCTCAGCCGCCGCGCCGTGGTGGGCAACGCGACCAAGACCGCTGCGCTGCACGGCATCGGACCCGGCCGCCCGCACGGGACGTGCCTGCCGCTGCACCACTGCAACGCGCTGGTCATGTCGCTGCTGGGCACCCATCTGACCGGGGCGCGGCTGGTGCTGCACCCGGCCGCGGACCCGACGGGTTACTTCGCCGCGCTCGAGCAGGCCGGGGCCCGCACCGCCTCGATCGTGCCCGCCCTGCTGCCGGACCTCCTGGAAGCCGCGCCGCCGTGGCCCGACGGGCTCGACTACCTGATCACCGCTGCCGCCCCGCTGACCGACGACCTCGCCCGCCGGTTCCACCGCACCTACGGACCGCGGCTGCGCCAGGGCTACGGGCTGACCGAAGCGGTCAACTTCAGCGCCACCATGCCCGCACCGGACGAGGCCGGGTTCACCGAGCACTACCTCGACCGGTTCCCGCCGGTCGGGCTGGCGCTACCGGACACGCGGCTGCGCCTGGAGGGCGGCGAGGTCTGGATCAGCACCCCGGATCTGATGGACGGCTACTGGCAAGACCCGGCCGCCACCGCCGAGGCCATCACCGCCGACGGCTGGCTGCGCACCGGCGACCTCGGCGAATTCCGCGGCGATCTGCTGGTGCTCAAGGGCCGCACCAAGGAGCGCATCGACCGCGGCGGTGAGAAGCACTACCCGCTCGACGTCGAACGCTGCTGGCGCGAAGACGGCCTGACCGGCCAGTTCGCCGCCGTCGGCGTCACCGAGGCCACGCTCGGCCAGGAGATCGGCCTGGTCGCCACCGACCAGCCCGTCGACCGGCTGCAGCAGTTGTGCGAGCGCACCGAGCTGCGCCCGGCGGTGCTGCGCATCGGTGACTTCCGCGCCACCGCCACCGGGAAACCGCAGCGTTCGCTGATGGGCGCCACGCTCGCCGCCCGCCGCGAAAGCCCCTCCCGCTACGAGCGCCTGCTGCGCTACGCCGCGGCCACCGCGCACGAACTGCTGCGCGGCACCCCGCACCCGGACGTGCCGCTGCAGAAGGTGCGCGCCCTGGCCGAGCGCGTCCCGGAACCCGACTCGCTGGAGCCGACCGGCGAACCGGTCTACGAGGCGTTCGACTCGCTGCGCCTCGGCTGCGACGCGGATCCCGAGCGGCGCGCGGCCGACCGGGCGGTGCTGCGGGCCAAGCTCACCGCGTCGTGGCCCCTGTCGTCGTACGCCGAACTGGCCGCCGCCGTGGCCGAGGCGCAGGGCGCGCACGGGGGCGCGGTGCCCTTCGGCATAGAGACCACCCCCGACGACGGGCGACTGGTGCTGCTGCCGCACGCACCGGCGGCCACCGCGGGCGGCCTGCCGTGGGCGTTGGACCTGCTGTGGACCTATCTCAACGATGGAAAAACCGGCCACTGCGCCGACCGATGGGCCCGGCTGCGCCGGTTGCGGCACGACGGCTTCGCCATCGCGGGTTTCTCCGCGTTACGGGCCGGGCGCCATGACCTCGGCGGAGTCATCTGGGCAGTCCGCCCCACCGAGGAGGAGTGACCATGCCGCACGACGACCTGCACATCGCGACCTGGGCGAAGAGCTCGATCGGCCCCGACCACACCGAACTGCGCGTGGACCACGGGGAGCTGGCGGTGCCCATGCACGGCACCGCCGCGGCCAGCGGTCAGGAGCTTGCCACCAACGGCGAGATCGGCGCCGACCTGATCCGGCTGCCGGCCGGGCAGGGTTTCGTGCCGCACACCCATCCGGGCCACCACGTGCTGACCGTGGTGGCCGGGACGGGGACCATCACCTACGGCGGGCGGATCCACGAGACCCATGCCGGGCAGACCTTCCTCATCGAAGGGCAGGTGCCGCACGCGGTGGGCGCGATCACCGATCATCTGATCGTCGCGGTCGGCGCCCCGCACAAGCGCATCGACTCCACCGACCGCATGACGCCGGTGCCCTATGAGGAGATCATCGCCGACAGTGGTGAGCTGACCTGCATGATCTGCGACAAGACCGCCGGGGCTCCGCGCTACCTGCACTCGGTGGACTGCCGGCACTGCCCGTGCCGGGAGTGCGCCGGGATGCCGGGCTGATCCGGCCAGCCACCGGACATCCGCCAACCACACCGACTCGTGTCCGGTCACCAGCCGAACCGCCGGCCGACCTCGGCGCAGGCGCGCTTGGTCGCCGCGAATACGGCCTCGTCCCAGGCCTTGATCCGCTGCTGCGGGCGGCAGTCAGTTCCGGCAGCGCCGTCTGACAGATGACGATCCGGTGCAGTTCTGCTCGATCATGAGCGAAGCAGTGATCAGGCAGCAGATCGGTGGGAAGTGTGTCCTAAAAGGACAACTCGAGCACTTGGCGGCGCTCATCGACGAGCGCCCCGAGACGATCGAGGTGCGAATCGTCCCGTTCGAAGCTGCCGCGTATGACGCCTTGGGCGGCTCAGCCTTCCTCCTGCTGGGATACCCCGATGAGCAACTGCCCAGCGTGCTCTGGCAGGAATCGATCACCTCAACCCTGATCACCTCGGATGCCGTAACGATTCGCGAGTGCTCCATCGCACTCGCTGGCGCGACATCGGTCTCACTCAGTCGCGAAGAGTCGTTTGAGCTGATCAGAACGGCTTCCAGCAAGCTGTAAACCCGGACTACAGTTGCGCTTCTTGAACTCCTTGCCGGAGAAACCCTTGTCAGCCAGCCGTCGAGCATGCTGAGGATGACGCGTCGGAGAGATCAGCGTTTGAGCCGGTAGCGTCCACTGGCTTCGACGTGGTCGATCATGATTCGCTCGGCGGTCGCCCCGTCGCCGGCCTGCAGCGCGCGTAGGATTTGTTCGTGCACGGTCAGGTGGTGGCGCGCGTGGTCGGCGTCTAACCACAACGACGCGTCTGCGGGCACTGGGAAGTTGTTGCGCACCGCGCGGGCATGTCGGCCCAGAAACGCTGGGCCGCCGATGTCGGCGATCGCGAGGTGCAGCTTCCGGCTTTTCTCGCCCAGCGCCTCGTTCTGGCCGGCCCGCTCGTGGGCGACCATTTCCTCGTGTAGTGCCCACAGCGAGGCGAGCTGCCCGGCGGTGATCCGGGAGGCCGCCAGGCGCGCCCCGAGCCCCTCCACGACCGCCCGCACGCTGTAGTACTCGGCTAGTGCGTCGTCTGACAGGTCGATCACAGTGGCGCCGTGGTGACGCTCGTAAGTAATGAGACTGTCGTTCTCCAGGCGCCGTAGCGCCTCCCGAACCGGGGTGATCGACACCCCTAGTCGTTCGGCCACCGCGGCCGCTCGCAACGGTGTGCCGCCGGGGATGCGTGCGTTGCGGAGGTCGTCGAGCAGCGTTTCGTAAACGTAGTCGGCCTTGCTTGACGGCGGTACGTCGCGACGTCCCTCAGCTGCACTCACGCTGCGCTGCGCTGTATCACGGCTGGGTGGCACCACCTACTGGACGGTACAGGACAACCGCCCGCAAACGTGACGAGAGGGGCGGGGCCTTGTGTGACCCATCGTGCACCGCGCCCGTCGTGTTGTCCGATCCGCAACCAGCCCTTCCGCCCTCGTTCGTCGCCGCTGTGAACTCCTCCGGGTTCACGACTTCCACGGTGAACAGCGTGGTCGTCTCGCTGCTCGCTGCGACCGCCGGCACAGCCCTGGCTTTCACGGTCGGGTATATCGTCTACCGCACCCGCTCGATTGCCCGAGGGGCTCTTGAGTCTGTGTCGATGGTTCCCCATGTCGTCCTCGCCATCGGCCTGCTCTGGACTTGGCTGATCATGCCGTTGCCGGTCTATGGCACGCTGTGGATCCTGGTGATCGGCTTCGTTGTCGTACAGATGCCGCAGGGCTTCCGGGGAATCGCGGCATCAATTCGCGCCACCGATCGAGATCTCGAGGACAGCGCCGTGATGCTTGGAGCCCGCCGCGGGCGAGCAATCGTCTCTATCACGCTCCCCTTGATGCGGGCAGCCGTGCTCTCGACCTTCATGCTTTTGCTCATGCTGAGCATGCGAGAGCTCACTGTTCCGCTGTTCCTTTACACCACGGACACGCAGCTTCTCTCCATCACCATCTACGACCAGTTCGAAAACGGTGGCACGCTGCGCGAGGCATCGGCCACGGCCCTGATCTACTGCGCGATCATGTTCTTGCTCAGCTATCTTCCGCGCCGCCTCGGAGCGAAGAACGGAGGTTCCGGTGTCTGATCAGCTAGTCCGCTGGACACGAAATGTGCCGAGAAGGATCACGGTCGTCTTCCTGGCTGCAATTGTGCTACTCGTGGCAGCCTGTGGCCAGGCGCCGCCCAGTAAGACCGACCAGGCTGACAAGCTGCTTCCGCCCGTGCGTGTCGACACCAGTGATGGCTCCGCATCGACGGCGAATTGATCGCAGACCGTGAACTTCTCCAGGCTGCGCGCGGGAGCCGGGTGGTGCTGTACTCGGCCGCTGGCAAGGAGGCCGAAGATCTGGCTGTCGCTCGTTTCACCCAGGAGACCGGTTCCTGTCGAACTCACGACGCTGGCCAACAACAAACTCGCCGAACGTGCCCTTTCCGAGTATGGTGCGGGACGGCTCGGTGCGGACGTGATTCGACTGACCGACCCACGCACTGCCCGCGATTTCAGTGATCACCGGGTCTTTATGCCCTACCGCACGCCGTTTCATGGCGTCTTGAACGAACAGGGCTCACCGCCCAACGAAAACTGGTTTTCACCCTACTACTTCGTCAAGGCCGTGGGCTACAACTCGGCGATCCTCGACGCAATGCCACGTAGCGTAAGTTGATCATGGTGTTGTGTCAGGGTTTTGCTGCTGATTCGGCGTGGTGACCTGATCATCACGCGGGTAGATGGCACGGTTACTCCTCGTGGATGTGGGTGTGGTGTCGCCAGATCAGGTCTCGCTCGGTGTGCTGGTGGCGGCGGTGCCCCGGGATGCGGTCGATGAAGCGGTCGCGGTGTGCGGGGTCGGGGCCCTACGTGCGGACGGGAAACTCCCACCGCATGTGGTGGCCTACCTGACGATGGCGTTGTGCTTGTTCACCGAGGATGACTACACCGAGGTCGCGACCAAGGTCACGGGGTCGCTGGACCGGTGGGGATGCTGGGACGCCGCCTGGAGTGCGCCCACCGCCAGCGCGATCACCCAGGCCCGGAAACGGCTGGGCCGTGCCGTGTTCCCCGAAATCTTCGAACGGACCTGCGGCCCGGTGGCCGGGGAATCCGCCCCCATGGCCGGGCTGCTGGCGACCGGCCGGGCCCGGGGAGCGTGGCTGCGTGACTGGCGGCTGCTGGCTATCGACGGGTTCGATGTGGACATGCCCGACACCGACGCCAACGCCGCCGAGTTCGGCTACGCCGGATCCGGTGTCAGCCGGTCGGCCTACCCCAAGGCGCGGGTGGTGGCGTTATCCGAGTGCGGCACCCACGCCTTCCTCGCCGCCGAAGTCGACGCCTACTCAGTCGGGGAGAAGACCCTGGCCGGCCGGCTCTACCCTCGGCTGCACGCGGATGAATTACTGACCGCGGATCGGAACTTCTACTCCTACCAGGCGTGGAAACTGGCTGCCGGCACCGGTGCCGCGCTGCTGTGGCGGGCCCCGACCCAACTGGCGTTGCCGGTGGTGCGGGTTCTGTCCGACGGCACGTACCTGACCATCCTGATCAACCCGAGCATCCACCACCGAGCCCGTCGGGAACGCCTGCTGGCGGCCGCCCAAGCCGGAGAGGACATCGATCCTGACCAGGCCCAGTGGGCCAGAGTGATCGAGTACGACGTACCCGACCGGGTCGGCAACGGCACCGGTGAGCTGATCGCGCTGCTGACCACGATCACCGACCCGACCCACGCCCACGCCGATGAACTGGCCGACGCATACCATCAGCGGTGGGAACAGGAAACCGGCAACGACCAGCTGAAAACCCACCTGCGGGGACCCGGCCGGGTACTGCGCTCCCGGCTACCGGATCTGGTGCACCAGGAGATATGGGCCTGGCTGATCGTGCACCACGCGATCGCCGCGCTGATCACCCAGGCCGCCACGGCCGCTGAACTGGACCCAGACCGGATCTCCTTCACCCAGACCCTGCGTCTGATCCGCCGCACCGCTACCGGGACGGCGGACATTCCCCCCTCAGGACTGGATTGAGGCACTACCCCATATCTTGGCCAACATCGCGGGCCTGCGCATCCCGCGCCGCCGTCACCGGACATGTCCGCGCGCAGTGAAACGCGCCCGCCACAACAGTTACCGGGTGAAGAAACCCGGCGAACCCGCCAGCATCCGCCACGACGGGCCAGCCACCATCCGGTTCCATCCCCTCCAACCCCGAGCAGCATGATCAACTTAAGCTACGTGGCATTGATCCTCGACGAGAGTCCACCGGCCGGTTGGCAAGACATCGTGAGTCCCCGCTACGAAGGCAAACTGGGCATCGTGTCAGTGACGACCGGTGGCACGCTGAGTTCCCAATTGCGCTTCGAACTCGAGACGTTCGGTGAGGACTTTGTCGCGGCGCAGGCTCGGCAGGATGCACGGGTGTTCGACTCGACGTCCACTCAGGTCGATGCCCTCGCTCGCGGTGAGATCACCGTAGCGACAGTGAGTGTGAACAACGCTATTGGCGCTCAGGTCATGGTGTTTCGCCATGTCGGAGCCGGATCTGGGCTCCGACATGGCGGCGACCAAGACCAAAGCCATCTGCGACAGCGATGACTACGTGATCGACAGGCCGAAGATGTGGCTGACCAACGGCGGTGCCTCCAACCTGATCGCGTTCCTGGTCAAGACCGACGAAGGTGCGGGGAAGGCGCATCAGAACCTGACGACCTTCCTGGTGGAGACGCCGGAGAGGTACGGCGAGGTGCTATCGGGCCGACCACCAGGTTCGCGAGCTTCGCTCTTCAGGCGGTCGCCGGATTCGGTATCGAACTCGCTGGAGATCGGATTCACGCGAGTACGTATGTAGTGGCCATCGGGTGATATCGAATGAAACGTTCGGTCGCCACCACCCTCCTGCCCACCGGCGGCATCGCCGGCTCCCCCGAAAACGCCCTCGACTGCGCCTGCCGGCTCCACCTCGCCGCACCCGACATCTGACCGGGCGACATGCACAACACCGGACCTGAAGTCAACCCCTGAAAGAATTCTGAAACGGACCACTTACTTCACGTGATCTTCACGGGATCAATCATCTAGACGGCCACTCACCCACCCACCCACCCACCCACCGACCCCGGACGCCCATGACACCCACGGAAGGAGTAGAAGGGCCAATTATGGGCTCTGTTTCGGGATAGTCATGGTAGGCGCAGAAGGGGAGTCGCCATGGACCAGCGTAGTTTGGTGAACAACGGATCCACTCCGGCGGCCACATCCGAGGTGGTGACCACGACCGAGGACGGCGGCATGACCGTCGCGTTCACTTTTGATGACGGCCCCCATCCGACCTACACGCCACAAATGCTCGACCTGCTCGCCAGATATGGGATCCAGGCGACATTTTGCTTGATCGGCGAGCAGGTGCAGGCCTACCCGGACCTGGTCCGTCGGATCGACGCCGAGGGGCACGAGCTCGGCGACCACACGATGACCCACCCCGATCTGACCACCATCAGCCATGAGGCGGGCTACGCCGAAGTCATGGACACCTACTCGCTCATCGTCAACACGACGGGCCGGGACATCGCGTACTTCCGGGCACCATATGGCCACTGGACGGAATACACGAACACGGTCGCGGCCGTCCAGGGCGGCATGCAACCAATCGGCTGGGCCGTGGATACGAATGACTGGCAGCGCCCAGGCGTTCAGGCGATCGTGGACGCCGTGCGCAACGATCCTGCGACGCAAGGAGGCATCGTGCTGATGCATGACGGCGGAGGGGATCGCAGCCAGACTGTCGAGGCGGTGAACCAGCTCATTCCGTATCTGCTCGACCAGGGCTATACATTCGATTCCCCGCTCTACAAGTGACAAACCCGGCGGAGCGCGCCGGCGAGCACCCGCGACGGCTCTTGGAGGCGACAATGCGCCGTTCCGAGCAACGGTCCGCGACTCTGTGTGATCTTGAGGGGGCGCCGGGAGCGGTCCACATGAGAGCGCGAGACCCCTGCTACCGGAATGCGGGCCGGTGCTCCGCCCTTCAGGGTGGGGGTGAAGGCTCGCGCTGGGAGGGCCGTGAAGGCCTGAGCAGTGCCTTAAGCCGGACGGTTCTGCTGCTCGATGTACTGCTTCACGACGCTCAGCGGTGCCCCGCCGACGGGGCCAGCGAAGTACGAGCCCGACCAGAGTTTGCTGGCTCGGTAGTAGTGGCGTACGAGGTCGGGAAACTTTTGGCGCAGGCGCCGGGAGGACACGCCCTTGAGGGAGTTGACCAGGCGGGCCATGGCCGCCTTGGGCGGGGTAGTTGACGAGCAGGTGGACATGGTTGTTCTCGTCGTTGAACTCGACCAGCTCAGCCTCGAAGTCCCGACACGCGTCCCGCATGCAACAGCGGCAGGGCACGCTCAGCTGATCGTCACGCAGACGTCCACAGGACTTGACAAGTCCTCAACCGCCGAACGTCCGCTCATCAGCGTGGAATGCGGTCCGGCGACTCGATCCTCGGTCCGCCGTTGCGGTGACGCGCTCGAAATCCATCTTGTCGTTGCGCCAGGCGGTGCAGCCGGCACCGAACTTGGCCAGGCACTGCACCAGTGTTGTAGCGGACGCTGCCGTAGATGTCGACGACAAGGACGCGGATGGTTACCAGGCCGGACTGTTGGGGCGGCCCTACTGCACCGACACCTTGTTGAAGGGCAGCAGCGGGTCCAGGCATGGGAATACCACGAACAACAGCAGCGCCACCACGCCCAGGACCAGCACGACCGCGAGGGCGAGCTTCGCGCCCACCGGACCGGGCAGGTGCCGCCAGATCCAGCCGTACATCTATCCCTCCCCGAGGGCTTGTAGCAGTTGCGCGTAGGTCGCGCCGTTCCTCTTCGGGTACTGGTTGGTCAGCGCCGCGTGCACGATGAGCCGTTGCCGGTCCGAGAACTGAGGGTGGCAAGTGGTCAGCGTGAGCAGCGCGACCTGCTGGGCGGCCGGCAGCACGTCGGCAGGCTTGTGCGGCACTGGAGCGATCACCTGGACCTGATCCGGGTTCACCACCTCGCGGCCCACGGTCTGACCGTAGGGACCGCCGTCCGGCGCGTTCGTCCGCAGCGTGCTGACCGGCGCACACTTCGGGTCGCGGCCCTTGACGGTGCCCCAGTCGGCGATCTCGTCGGCGTACGGCAGCACGCGGTACACGAAGAGGTCGGTCTGGGTCTCGATGACGATCGCGTCACACGAGCTAAGCAGGTCGAGATCGTTGAACGGCGAACCCTTGCCGACACGGTGCCCGGCGACCGCGAAGTTGCCGGGTTCCCCGGGAAGCGCTGTGCCCTTGTAGTGCCCGGGCCCGATCTCCAGCGACTTGTCGGCTGTCCCCTGCTGGATGGTGAAGTGGTAGTCGGCGCCGAAGCTGGGGATATAGATCTTGGCGAAGGCCTGGCCGTCGATCAGCTCGGGATGCAGCTGACGGCCCTTGGCCCAGTCGCCCTCCAAGGTCGAGGCGGCGTCGGTCTGCTTCCCGGCGGAGACCAGGTCGGTCACGTACAACTCGTAGACCACGAACAGCAGGACCACTAGGCCCGCCGTGGTCAGCAACTCGCCCAGGGTGCGGACAGTCTTCCTACCATGGCCGGGCGACGACTTCGGCGGAGATGCTTGCCGTATCGCCATGCGCGCTCCTCTCGTCGGCTCGGTGTTCGGCCCGATGTGCGGGAAGGTACCGCTCGCCGGCCGCCACCACTGGTCCGCGCTCGCGACCGCCCTCAGCGCCACTCGCGGCCCTGTAGTCGGCGCGGAACGGTTCGAGGGCAGCAGCGAAAAGTCGAGCAGCCTGTCGGCCGCGGAGCCATCTTGAGGGTGTCAGTAGCCGCTCAGGGCGTGGTTCACTTTGTCCGATGCGTCGATTCGTGCTTGTTCTCGGAACTTTCACCCTGGTCACCGCCCTGGCCGCGGCGGCCTGCTCGCAGCGGTCAGGACCGGCCACCGCGCCGCCCCCGTCCAGCGTGCCGCTGCCGGCCACCACTACCTCCGCTGCCTCGGCACTGCCGCCCGAGCCGCAGCCGGTAGCGGCGGGACCGTGTCCCTACCTCGCCACCGACTTCGTCGCCGAGGCCAATGGCCAGCGGGTGTCGGAGGTGAAGCTCTCGGCCGACCACCCCCATCCGGCGTGCTTCTTCTACGACCGGGCCGGGAACGTCCAGTTGACCGTGCGCATCTACGTCGGCGAACCCGCCGTGGCGACCGCTCTGGTGAACCACGCGGCGCCCGTGGACAGCAGCAATCCTGCGACCGAACCCCCCGGCTGGCAGGGCGGATACCAGCGGACGGGCGGGGGTGCGGTCTACGCGGTCGCGAAGCAGGGCGTGGCGATCGTGGTCACCACCGGCCAGATGCAGACGGTCAAGGCGAGAACCGTTACGAAACAAGTAGTTTCCGCTCTCGGCCTCTGACGCAGACGGCCTGAGGCGGCCAATCGATCTAGTACTCCTCCGCTCGCCACCTGCGGCAGCGGAGGACCAGCATCCGGGTTCGGTGTACCAACGGCTGTGGGCAATCCGTGTACCTGAAAGCAAAGAAGAAAACATCCGTCGGTGGCAACCGGCGCGTACCTCAACAACTCCTGCGCCACGTCGACCGCCGCCCCGCGCCGCAGCGACTCGATCCCATACGAGTGGTGGACTGTGTGCGGGCCGAACACCAATCCGGCGGCTGAGTTTCTCCAACTCGACCTGCTCGGCGGTTACCTTCCGCGTTTGGCTCATGACGATGTCTCCACGATACGAGGGGAAGACTGCTGGAAAGGACGCATTGTCATGGGTTCAGACGAGATGAGTAGTTCTTGACAGTCGAGAGCGGGAAGAAGTCCTAGCTCGTTGTCATCCACCGGGTGCACCGTTCGAAGGCCCAGCCAGACAGAGCTCAACCAGGCGTGGTCTGCCCGCCCGCGCTATTCCGGATCGCAGGCGGGCAGACCACCCCGGTTTTCAGCGTTGCTTGGCGCGACGCTTCCGGCTCACGAACACGAATGCCGCGCCCGCACCGAGGAGCACTACACCGAGGAAGATCATCACTGGCAGGCTGGAAATACCGGTGTCGGCCAGCGAGTCCGTCCGCGTGTTGGATGGGGGCGGCGTGGTGGGCATCGGGGTCGCCGGCGGCTCAGACGTCGGCGGTGTCGATGTTGGCGGCATCGGGGTCGTCGGCGGTGCCTGTGGGATGTACACGCCGGCGTCGATCGTGTGATCAACACCTCCTGGGTTGGCCGGGGCCGTGACAGGTGCGTATCCGTTGCACAGCTGCCCGGTGGTCGGCGGGATCACATTGGAGTCATGCGCCCGGTCCTCACCGGCCAATGGGAGTGTGAACCGGAGCTCGGTAGCCGGCGGCTGGCTTGGCACCTTGCTGGTGTTCGCGGTACACACGTCGAACTGCACGGTGTACTTCGCACCCGGGGTGAGCTGGTAGGCGGCGCCGACCCCACCAAAGTAGTACTCGCCGGCGGCATCGGTCTTGGTCGTGGCGACCTGCTTACCGCTGGCGTCCAACAGGTTGATCGTCGCACCCGGTAGCGGCACCTGTCCGGGGTCCTGGATTCCGTTGTGGTCGCCGTCGAACCACACCACGTTGCCGATCTGGATCGGCGCATTCGCTGCCGTATAGGCGATATCGCCGAGCCCACCGGCCTTACCGAACCCATTCTGCGCCTGACCGACGAACTCGTAGGCGTTGGCGGCCGGGTTGTTACCGGGACCCTCACCGGTCTTGATGTTGTGGTAACCGGTTCCGCTGGTCTCGATGTGGACGGTCGGGTCGAACTCCGTGCTGATGACCCATTGCTGCTGCGGAATGTAGGCCACCGCGCCTAGCGCGGTTTCCTGGTGCCCGGCGGAAAAGAATTCGCCCGGGAAGTATTCGACGACACCATTGCCCTGGCCGCCGTCGGTGGCGGGTTTCGCGTGGTTGGGGCAGTTTCCGGTGCCTTCCCACGAGTATCCACCGGCGGGATTGGCGCAGGCCATGTTGATGTCACCACCGGACATGCCGAGTTCCGGGGTGTTGTTGCCCGGCCGAGGGTCCAGCCCCCGCGCACTGAGAACGTCCATGAACCGGTCGCGGAAACCCAGGATCATCGAACCGTCACGGGCGAAGGCGAGGCTGGCCAACTCCGGCTGCGGATTGATGAAGGCGTTGCCCAGGCGGAATTTATCCCAGGTTGACAGGTCGGTGTTCCACGGGTTCCAGTGGTTGTTCTGTCCGGCGCTCGGGCTACCGGCAAAGACGTCACCGCGCTCGGCAGTAAGCGGCTGGGTCAGCACCGTGCTGAATTGCCTGCCGTCGTAGGCGTAGACGACAGCCTTCAGGTCCGCCCGGTTCTGAGTGCTTTCCGCGGAACACACGCCACCGACATAAAGCGTGTTGTTGTGCGTTTCAAGCCCGAACGGCCGCCAGTCGGTGGGCGCCGCGCAACCCGGGTCCGGGATCGGCACCGTCGCTTTGGGTTGTAATGCGGTGGCCCCGGTCGCATCGAAGCTCACCAAGGTCCGGGTCAGCAGATTCACCGCGTACAGCGTCGCGCCGTCTTCCGACAGGGCCAGGCTACCGATGCTCTCCTTACCCGGCGCGTTGGTGAACCCGGGATCCTTAATCATGTTCGCGGTGTCGTGCGGCGTCACCGCGGCGCCCGGCACCTTCGCGAACAGGGTCGGCGCGCTTCCGCCCTTGACCGGCACGGTGTAGATGGCGTCACCACCATCCGGCCCGTATGGGGCGTGCCGCCGGGCGAACTCGCTCTGGAACAGCCGCTGCCGGTACTTGTCGTAGGCCAGCCCGAAAGTCGTGCCCACCTGGGATTGCGTGGCAAGCGTGGTCGGACACGCCACGTCGCTGGGACACGTACCCCGGATGTTCACTCCGAACGCCACCAATGCCCGGGTGTCGGTCCCACTAGCACCATTCTGGATCGGCACGAAATACCGGGAATCGGGGAGCGTGTAGTCGGCCGCGTTCCAGACCCCGGTGATCACCGAGGCGTTCTTGCCGCCCGACACGTCCACGAACGTGGTGAAGCTGTCGAAGTGGTTCGCCGCGGTCGAAGCCGGCGCCGCCCGCAAATAATTGCTGTAGGGAGCCGGAACAGTGACATCGACGCGGTACTGGCCGCCGGTCAGCACGGTCGACGACGACACCACGACCTTTCCGGTGGCATCCGTGATGCCGGTGACGTGATGTCCAGTGGGGTCGGAAACGTCAACCTTCATGCCCTGCTGCGGCACATCCATTGTCGTGTTAATCACGCCTGTGCCGAAGAAATCCCGCAGCACCTCGACCGTCAGTGTGCCGTCAGCCGCCGAAGCCCCGGCCACCCCCACCATCGGGCCTGTCGCGCTGCCTATCAGCAACAGCCCGGACAACCCCACACGCGCCAGCCGGCCCGTACGTTTCCCGGCTGTCCGGCTGAATCCTCTACCGGCTCGGTTCATAGCTATAGTTGTCCCCTTGTCAGGTGAGCAAGAACCGGCCTATATAACCAGAACGATGCACCGCATATACACCCAAAAACCGGGTGAATTAGGGGGTGAATCGGCGGGCCTGTTAACGTTGCGCGGCGTGCGGAGTATGAGAGTCCGGCAGTGTCGTGTGCGGTGGGGCGCTGGCCTGCGCCGGTGGTTGCGGCCATGGTGGGTGGTGGCCGTCCTGGGCTTGGTGGGTGTCGCGGTGGTCGCGTTTCTGGTCATTGGTGGCGGTTCGGGCCCTGCCGGTCCGCGTGCTTTGACCTCGGATGAGGCGAACCGGCTGGCGATTACGCGGTTTCGCAATTACCAGGCGGGGGGCCGTGCGGTGACGATCACCGTGCCGAGTACCGCTGGTGGGCTGGTCATCAGGGGGTCGATCGACTACCGCGCCGAACTGGGTTACGGCGTGGTGCACGGTACCGGGCGTGATACGTCCAGCGATGGGCTGATCGAATGGACGGCTGCCACCGTGCTTGTCCACCCGATGGCGAACGCCCCGGCGGAAGCACCGGCATCGCCGCCCGGGCCGGATTGGTTCAGCCGTCCGCTGCACACGACGGGTAGTGCGCTGGACGCTTCGTTGGCCATCGCGCTCAGTCTCGGCAGCGACCGGCCTGACAACGCCGCATTACTGCCACAGAACGGCGCCACCTGGAGGGGACAGGACCAGTGGGACGGGCACCAGGTGGACGTCATGACGGGGCCGGATGCCGGTGCCAACCCTGGTACGGCGGGCACCGTGCGCTACTGGATCGGCTCGGACGGCACCATGTATCGGGTTCAGGTCGAGGTGGCTTCCGAACCGCAGCCAGTGGTCATCGATTTCGACACCGGGGAATATGTTCCGGTTCAGCCGGTACCCGGAGTCGGCCCGAGGCCGTAGCCGCCGCTCAGGATGTCTGCACCAGCGCCTTGCCGGCGAGCAGTGACGCTGAGGGCAGCGGGATGCTTGCGGTCTCCGGTAGTACCGGAACGGCCGGAACAGCCGTGGCACCGGTGGTGGTGGCATTCGGGAACTGTGGCTGTGCGTCAGGCACAGCCACCTCGGTGAACGGGATACCGCCGGGTGCCGTCGGGATCGCCCACGTGCCCGACGGTGTGGGCGACTGGGCGGGAACCGGGCAGGACGCGGTCGTCACGAGCTGAGCGGGCACCGTCGTGCGCAGATCATTGTCGTGCAGGCAGTTACCCCGTCCCTGCGTGGCGGTGGGAAACCTCCAGCCGACGTCAATACCGTTGGCGGCGAAGGTGTTGTCCACGATCTGGTTTCCCTCCGGTGGTAGGTCGGCGGTTGCGGTAATCACCAGTCCAGCGTTGGTATTGCCGGCGATGCGGTTGCGGATGAACTGGTTGTCGCTGCCGCCATCGATGCCGATGCCGATGCCCCACCCGCCGTCGGCCTGCTCGGGGGTCGGTGTCTGCTGGTTGCCCGCGACCAGGTTGCCGGCGACGACGGAACCCCGCTGCGGGAGCAGCTTCTCCTGATGGTCGGAGTTGATGGTGAGTCCGACCCGGTTACCGACAAAACGGTTACCAACCACGTACACCTCGCCACTGGCGTTGGTGCCTTCGTAACCGACCGCGTTGAGTTCGGAAATGTTGTCCCGCACCACGATATTGCACGGCTTACACTGCCCGACATAGATCCCCGAGTCAGCCGCACCTGAGGTGTACGAGTGCTCGATGACACCGTCCTGCGCGGAGAACGCGTAGATGCCGTACAGCCCGTTGCGGGTCGCGGTCACATGGGAAACCAAGAACGATTTCAGGAAAGTGACGGGCTCGTCGCCGGTGTCATAGCCGCCGCTTGTCCCCGGCAATCCGGCAACCGCTTTCGCCGAACCGGTGACCAGTACCCCGTTTTGCGTGTTGTTCTCCACGGTCAGGTTCTCCACGGCCACCCCGGCTGCGGCGACGACGATGCCATTGGGCTGCTGCAACCGCCCGTCGATAATGACCTTGTCCCGGGACTCGCCCCGAAGGGTAATCCGAGCCGTGGCGATCTTCACCGACTCGGGATACACGCCCGGCGCCACTAACACGAGATCACCAGGCTGAGCGAGCGACACCGCGGCCGAGATCGTCGGGGCGTCAGCCGGCACTCGGATCGTCACGTGCGCACCGGCCGGTCGCCGGCCCTGGCCCGATCCGTCATCGCCGGCGCCGCAGCCGGCCAAGACGAGTATCAGCGTACCCAGCACCGCGACTGTCACGCGAAGACCGAAACGAGACATGATCGCAGTGTGGCATGGACACCGGATTCACCTGTGGGAGGGCGGATATGGCACTCTCCCTACCGTGAACCGAGCCGATCATCGCCCGTCACGCCGCGCGTTCCTCGGTGTCACCGGTACCGTCATGGCCACCGGCCTCACCGCCGGATGCGAATCGGGCCCCCCTCAGCCGGGCCAACGTGATGCCCCCGCGTCCACCACGCCCGTGTCACCGACGGGCCAGCATCAGGCGGGCATCACGCTCCCGCAGCCGGCCCAGCCCAATCTGCTGGCCATGGTGGCCGACCTCGGCGACGCCGTGGCACTCGGCCCATTACTGGCCGACCTCGGCCAGGCCATCCTCACACTCACCGCGGGAACCGATGCACGACTGCTGGGCCTACCCCCGGGCGATCTCACCGTGACGATCGGAGTGGGCCCCCGACTGGTGCGCATGGTCGATCCTTCCCTCCCCGGCGCCGTGGAACTCCCACAGTTCTCCCGGGAACGGATCGCCCCGCAAGCACACGGTGGTGACCTGCTGATACAGATCTGCGCCAGCGACGCCTTGGTAGTACCGGTCGCCGCTGCCGCGCTTGTCGACCAGGCCGGTGACCGGATACACGAACGCTGGCGGCAGTCCGGGCGCCGCGGTTCGAACATTCCCGTAGATCAAGGCCTTACCGCCCCACGAAACCTCTTCGGTTTCATCGACGGCATCGTGGGCCCGCACACCACCGTCCAAGAACAACGAGACCTATGGCTGCCCGGGCCGGCTCCAGTCGCCGACGGCACCATCACCGTACTGCGACGCATGGAACTCGATCTACCGCGGTTCGCCACACTGTCCGTTGCCGACCAAGAAGCAGTCTTCGGTCGGTACCGAGCCACCGGCGCCCCACTCTCCGGTGGCACCATCACCTCGGACCCGGACCTCGGCGCCAAAACCCCGGACGGACGCTACCTCATCCCGGCAGACGCCCACGTCCGCAGAGCACACCCCAACGTCGTTGGCGTCGGCCTCATGCTCCGTCGCTCCTACAGCACCGACGAACCCACCCCCGGCCTGCTTTTCATCAGCCACCAGAACGACATACGAACATTCACCAACACCCTGACCCGCATGGATCATTCCGACGCACTACTGAAATTCACCACCACCACCGCCAGCGCGACCTTCCTGACACTCCCCGGATTCGACCAACAACACCCACTTGGCACCACACTGTTCCACTGAACAAATCGACCACAATAGACAACCGTCAACCAAAATCCATAGTGGACGTCAGAGCACACCAAGCTCGTAAGCCCGCATCAGCGCATCCTCGCGGCTGGACGCCTCAAGCTTGCGGTAGACGCTTTTCACCTGCGTGCGCACGGTGTTGACGGACACGACGAGCTTGCGCGCGACCTCCGCGATGGTCAGGCCGGCGCCCAGTTCGGTGAGTACCACCTGCTCGCGGTTGCTCAGTTCGACTAGCTGGACGCGTTCCGGGAACACCGGCCGGGTCCGCGCCAGGCGCTGTGCTGCCTCATCGGTCAGGGGGATGCGGGCCAGCCGGAACAGGTCGTCCCGATCGGCCGGCGACAACGAGGCGAGCGAGAGTACTTCATCGGGGGTGCGCACGTGGCTGACCAGCTGAACTGCCCGGTGGACCTCTTCCTTGTCGCCCATCCGCAGCGCGGCGATCGTCCTGAGGAGCAGCAACTGCCGGGCGTCGCGGCGCGAGGTGGTTTCGTGCCAGGAAATGCGCGAGGTTATCGCGCGGACCGCCTCGTATTCGCCGTTGAGCAGGCGGAGCCGGGCGGCAGGCAGCGTGAGCCACGACGCTTGCGGGTCCGCCTCCTTGATCAACCGGAGTGCGCGGGTGGCCTGGCCGGTGGCGATCAGCAGCTCGACGTGGGCGCGTCGCATCACCCGCACGGCGGTGCCCTGTTTGACGAGCGCGGGCGCGTGGCTGAGCCGGAGCGTGCCGAGATGGGCCAGCGACGTCACCCGATCGCCGAGATACAGCCCGTGTGCAAACACCAGCGCCGCTACGAAGGGCCAGACTTCCAGCTGCTTGGTGCCGTCACCGGTGATCTCCAGGCAGTTCGCGAGGCTCGCCTCGTCGTAGCGGTCCAGCGCGTCCCAGCCCTCAGCGATCGTCCCACCCACGGTGAGCAGGAACCGGATCCGCTGGGACGGCGATGCGAAGCCACGCATCCGGTCAAGCCACTGCCGCGCGATGCCACCGTGCCCAAGATCGGCGAAGATCATGGCGAGATTTGCCGTCGCGTTGAGGGCAGTGGCCGCCGTTATCGGCTCGACCGTCGCGTGCTCATACGCGTGGCGGTACAACTCGACCGCGGCCGGAAAGTCATCCATCAACGAACGCGTCAGACCACGTTGCATGGGAAGCCAGCCAGTGCGCGGTACCACATCGACGCCGGGCAGCGGGCTGAGCTGCGCCGCGCGGGTGGTCAGGCGCTGTCCCAACTCCTCGGCCTCGGCACACGCCCCTTGCATGCGTAACCCGATCATCGCCGCGGTGCCGACTGTGACCAGTGTCGCCACCGAAGTCTCGCCCGCGATGTCCATCGTCGCCGCCAGGCGAGTACCGAGTTCTGTGTAGTGGCGCAGGTACGGCCGGAGCTCGCTGACGTCTGATTGGTTCGCCGCGTGGTAAGCGCTGATCCACGAGATCATCAGGCGCGGTCGCGCGTGCAGCTCCTCGTCCGGCACCTGGCTAAGCACGAAAAGCAGCCGAGCGGCGAGTTCGCCCTCCACCGCGAGGATGTGCTGGTCGCACCAAGCTTCGAGTGCGGTCCAGTCGCGGTCCTCGGCGGTCCTGGCTAACGCTTCCGGTAGATCGGCTACTGAGACACGAGCGGGTTGAGTGCTGTCCGGCACCGTCGCCGCCCCTCCCTGAACCAAGCCGATAGATCTCACTCACAAGTATGAGGTACTGGCGCTTCGCGCGTGTGACCTACGGGAAATCCACCACTGATGTCACCCGATCGGGACTGATGCCGCCCGATCGGGTAGGAGTGTTCCAGGAAGGACGCGACGCGATCAACGCCGCCATGGAACGCCTCCTCGCGGGGACACCTCTGCGGTCATCCGGCAACCTCGACATCATCAGCCTGGCCGAGGAGGCAGGGCTGAAGCGAAACAAGCTGACGCACAAACACACCGACCTCAAAGACCGGTTCTTCGCCGAACGCCGGTGTCCATTCACGGGGTAGTCCCCGGGTTCATGCGGTGGTTGGGGGCATCCAGGTGTTGCCGGTGAGGGCGGGGTGGATGGCGCGGTGGCCGTGGTTGATGGCGCTGGTGAGGTAGGAGCGGACTCGGCAGAATCTGGCGAGTGTGGTGAGGGTGTGCCAGTATCCTGAGACTTTTTGGTGCCCGAACGGCACCACCGCCGTGGTGATTTTCCCGCAGCAGGCGCACTGCCGACGCGGCAGCACGTAGTGCGCCTTCTCCAGGCGGATCGACGGAATATCCCAGATCTGCGTCCAGGAGGTGCCCGCGTCCCGGCCGTCAGCGAGATCCGCCCCGCACCCGGAACAATCCTCTGGTGCAGACGCTGTCTCGGCCCGATCCGGTGTGACGGCCGGCGTCAAACCCGAACCCTTGTGACCAGGCTGACCACCCCGCTTCCGGTCTTTCGACCGCACCCGTTGTGAACGCTGCGCGCGACGTTTCCCCTTCGATGCCAATGAATCCTGCGACGACGGCGTCGACGAGTTCGTCGAGTCAACACCGAGCTTCCGCTTCAGCGCCGTGTTCTCTGTCCGCAGCTTGGCGTTGTCGGCTCGCAACTCGGCGTTCTCCGCCTCAAGAACCTCAACCCGAGCAACCAAACCCTCAACCAGAGACCGCAACTCGTCATACGACGAAGACTGCGTCCCTGCTCGATTCACACCGTGATCATCTCACAGCCACGCCAACGCTCACACCAGACCCGCCACAAACCCGCTGGTCAAAACCAGCCCTGAATGGACACGAACGCCGCGCCCGCGAAGCAATGACAGACCGAGAAGCCAAGCTGCACAAAGAAATTGCACAGCTGAACGCCCGCGTCAACGAACTCCGAGAAGAGCGCGACAACTACCGCACCGCCAACGAGGTCTTCGCCCGCGCACTGCACGCCCTCACAGTCGAGAACGACACCCTCCGACGGAACACCAATCGGTCGCGCACAGCACACCTCACTGCCATCGACCCGAACGCCGCCATCCGGCTGACTAACGGCCACCCCGGCCCCACGGCGGCATCTCCTGTCGAAGAATCAGCGAGGCCAAGACCAACGGATGGCACGGCGAAGCCGAGGGCCTGGCCGCCAGCCTCACCGCGGCGAAGAAGAAACTCGCGAGCCTCGACCGAGCAGCGCGCAATCATTCACCAGCGACGTATCTGGGATTGCCAGAGGCAAGACCGAACTAGTCTCGCGCCGGAGGCGCCGACCCGATTGCGGCACAATATTGGGTCGTGGACGGGAAGATCGAGCGCCTTATCGGACTGCTGGGCGAGGGACTCGACCGTGGTCGCTGAGGATGCGAAGGCGGAGTTGATCTCGATACGAGGGCCGCGACGTCGTGGAACGCTTCAACAAGCTCAAGCAGTGGCGCGGCATCGCCACATGATTCGACAAGACTGCCCGCTCCTACCTCGCCGGACCTCACCCTGGTCGCAACGCTCATCTGGACACGATGACTGGTTTCAGGGCGCGCCAGGAGCTGGACGGTGGGCCCTATTCGTACTATGAAGCTCGATGAAACTCGGAATCACTAATCTGATCGATCCGCACCTGCTGCCTCTCGTTGAAGCGTCTCGCGCCTTCTATGCGAATCGCGTGGCTGGTCGGGGCCCACGCAGCTGGGAGGAGCTTCGCGCGATCCGAGCCGATCTCGCCGCGCCCGCCCCGTCGCAACCACCGGCTGTTGAGGAGGTCGTCGACGCCGGTGGCCGTAGCGTTCCGCTGCGGATTCACACTCCTGTGGACACGCCAGCGAAGGGCGTCCTCCTAGAAATCCACGGCGGCGGCTTCTACATGGGGTCGGCCGCTGGCAGCGACATCCGCAACCGCCAGCTCGCGGACGCACTCGGCGTCGCGGTCGCGAGCGTGGATTACCGACTGGCTCCTGAACACCCGTGGCCGGCCGCACCCGACGACTGCGAAACCGCAGCGCTCTGGATCGCAGAGCACGCAGAGGGCCGCTTTGGCACAACCAAGCTCGCCATCAGCGGCTTCTCGGCCGGTGCAACGCTGGCAATCACCACGCTTCTCCGCTTGCGGGACCGGGGGATTTCCGCAGTCGATACCGCCGTACTGCAGTTCGGAACCTACGACCTCAGCGCACAAACGCCCGCCGGACGCCTGATCTCCGATGAATACTTCCTCAAGGCTTACACGGGGGCCGCATCCGACCGCACGCATCCGGACCTCTCCCCGATCTACGCCGACCTCGCTGGCCTGCCTCCGGTCCTGATGGTTATCGGCGATGCAGACATCCTGCTTCAGGACAACCTGGCCATGGCCGCGCGGCTGGCAGCAGCTGGTGTCCACGTCGATCTCCGCCTCTATCCTGACTCCCCTCACGGATTCACGGCCCACCCAACTCCGATGGCGCGGGCAGCGCTGGCCGACATCGAGGCATGGCTCAACGGCTATCTCGGCTCGACGTAGTACTTCGCAGTGGAATGCCTGCGACGCCGACTGAGTTCACCAAAGCCCTAGGCATCGCTCCCAGGCCCAAGATCATCAAAGTCCGGAGAAGTGGGCTGCTGGAATATTCCGCCCGCATGGTCTGAGCAGTTAATCGACGGGGGACGACTCGTCGTTCCACTGCGAATGCGCGAGATCACACGTTCGCTGAGCTTGCAACGCCCAGGTGATCATCTGGTGTCGGATTCGGCTAGGGCTTTGTTAGATCGTCATGGTGGTTTCTGGTGGCAGGTGGGGCATCGGCCTGTCCAGGTGGCCAGCAGTACCCGGAGTCCGTTGAGGATGGTGTAGGAGGTCAGGCCGCCCCAGGTGCTTTTGGGCTTGTCAACCTGAGTTCGGTGAGGAAGAGGTGCGCGGCGGAGACGACGGTGACGTGGCGGTGCCAGCCGGTTAAGAGTTCCTAACAAAGGATCTTGATGTGTCGGTAGCAGATGATGCAGGTGGCCAGTCCGAGGAAGGCTTCGTGGATGTCGTCGCGGCGTTCCCAGCGGATACGCAGGCGTCGCATGCCGTGGTACCACGCTATTGTTCGTTCGATGACCCACCTGATCGTGCCGAGTCCGGAGCCGTGCCCGGTTCCGCGTTCGGCGATCTGCTGGTCGATTCCCTTGTCGCGCAACTCGTTCCGGTGTTTTTCGGAGTCGTAGGCGCGGTCGGCGTAGAGGGCGGCGGGGGCGCCCGCGCTTTCCTCGCACGGGCGGGATCTTTTCGACCAGTGGGAGGAGTTGGGTGACGTCATTGACGTTGCCGCCGGTCAGGCTGAATGCCGTCGGAATGCCGCCGCCCTCGGTGATCACGTGGTGCTTGGAGCCCGGCCGGGCACGGTCGACCGGGCTCGGGCCGCTTTTGGGCCGCGTCGCGCCGCCCGCACATGCGAGCTGTCGATCACCGCCCGAGACCAGTCCAGCTTCCCGGCCGCGTTCAGCTCGGCCAAAAGCTCCTCGTGCAGCCGCTGCCACACCCCGGCCTCGTTCCACTCCGCCAGGCGTCGCCAGCAGGTCATTCCGGATCCAAACCCCAGCTCCTGGGGCAGGAACTCCCACTGGATCCCGGTATGCAGCACGAACAGGATGCCCTGCAAGACCAGCCGGTCCGGCAGCCGCTTGCGGCCCAGCTTGGGCAGCGCGTTCTCCCAACGCGGCAACAACGGCTCAATTCGCTCCCAAAACTCATCCGGCACGATCCACGGCGGCTGCTCACCCTTCCTCACAAGTCCATGATCGACCACTAAGGATCTTCAGGCACTAGAAGTGATTATTTTGTTAGGAACTCTAAGGAGCGTCCTTCGAATTGGGTGAGTCCCAGGCCGATTTTCAGTTCGCGGTAGTCGTGTTCGATGCGCCAGCGGATCTTGGCCAACCGCACCAGCGTTCGGATCGGGGTGTCGGCGGGCAGGTTTGAGATCCAGTAGTCGGTGGGCCCGGGCTGATGCGCAATGCCACGTAGCGTAAGTTGATCATGGTGTTGTGTCAGGGTTTTCGCTGCTGATTCGGCGTGGTGACCTGATCATCACGGGGGTAGATGGCACGGTTACTCCTCGTGGATGTGGATGTGGATGTGGATGTGGATGTGGATGTGGATGTGGATGTGGATGTGGATGTGGATGTGGATGTGGTGTCGCCAGATCAGGTCTCGCTCGGTGTGCTGGTGGCGGCGGTGCCCCGGGATGCGGTCGAGGAAGCGGTCGCGGTGTGCGGGGTCGGGGCCCTACGTGCGGACGGGAAACTCCCACCGCATGTGGTGGCCTACCTGACGATGGCGTTGTGCTTGTTCACCGAGGATGACTACACCGAGGTCGCGACCAAGGTCACGGGGTCGTTGGACCGGTGGGGATGCTGGGACGCCGCCTGGAGTGCGCCCACCGCCAGCGCGATCACCCAGGCCCGGAAACGGCTGGGCCGCACCGTGTTCCCCGAAATCTTCGAACGGACCTGCGGCCCGGTGGCCGGGGAATCCGCCCCCATGGCCGGGCTGCTGGCGACCGGCCGGGCCCGGGGAGCGTGGCTGCGTGAGGCGGCTGAGCAGATGGCTCAGCTGAAGCGGACCTACGACGCAGTCCGCCGCTGCCCCAAACCGGTGGTGGCAGCCGTGAACGCCGTCGCAGCCGGTTCAGGATTCCAGATTGCGTTGTGCGCCGACAGCATCGTGACCCACCCGGACGCCCGAATGGGACAACCAGAGATTCGATCGGGAATGGCAAGCGCCGTCGGCGCCCGACTGCTGCACATGACGGTCGGACATGCACGCATGAAAGACGTCATCCTCGGCGGTCGGCCCCTCTACGGCCACGAAGCCCAACACTGGGGACTCGTGAACCACTTGGTCCCCCGCCAAGCGGTGCTGGTACGGCGATCGATATCGCGCACCGGCTCGCGGCCGGCCATCCCGCCGGAGTCCTTCGCAGCCAGCAAGGAGGGCATCGCTCGCTCATTCGACGCCGAATTCGATGTTGCGTTCGCGGACGCCGCCAAGTACCAGAGCCAGCTTCAGGAGCGCGGTGTTGCCGCCGCTCTCCGGCAGGATCGCAAGACAGCGTCGAGCGAGGGTCTTTGACCTGACATCCGAATGAGTTGCGTCCTCAGCCGCGTCGGCCACCAGCGACGAGCTTGCCGCCCTCGTTCTGGGCCTGCGAGATGGCTGCGACCATCGCCGCATGGGCCGTGCCGTGGATCAGCGTTCCGGCCAGGGTGCCTTCGGCCATTGGGGTTGCCGGCAGGCAGGCGCGAGTAGGCGTCGATGAGTCCGCTGGTGAGCTCCTCGGCGATCGACGAGTGAGCGATGACCCGACGCATCGTCGTGCAGCGCTGACCCGCGGTGCCCGCGGCACTGAACACGATGCCGCGGATCGTCAGATCGAGGTCCGCCGAAGGGGCGACGATCGCGGCGTTGTTGCCGCCGAGCTCGAGCAGCGAGCGTCCGAAGCGGTTCGTCACGCGCGGGCACGCCGCGACACTCGCCGACCTGCGCGACGAGACCTGGATCGCGCCCCAGGCCGGGACAGCGGGCGCCACGACGCTGCTGCGCCTGTGTGCCGAGGCCGGTTTCGAGCCGAGCATCTCCTTCCGCAGCAACAACTACGCCGTGATCCACGGCATGGTCGCGGCCGGATTCGGGCTCGTGATCGTGCCGGCTCTTGGGTGCCGCCCGACTCCCGGAGTCGCAACCACGAATGTCGTCGGCGACGGTGTGGTGCGCGAGATCGTCATGCTGCGCGCGCCCGGAACGCCGACGCCACGTGGGTTTCGATGGCCGACGCGCTGCACGCGTCGGCCATCGAGTTGTGCGAGTCGACCAAGGGATTGTCCTTGCCCGACCGGTGAGGGCCGTGCGCTGTCACGGCATTGGTCGGGTCGACGAGTCTGACCGGCCGAGGGCGTTGGTCATGGCGAAGGCATCCTTCTTCGGGCGTCGAAGGCGTCGCTCGTCTCCCGCGATAGCAGCGACTTCTGGATACGCAGGCTCGGCGTCTTCGGGAAATCGTCCACGACGGCGACGTAGCGCGGAACCTGGAACCGGGCGAGGCGCTGCCCGCACCAGGCGACGAACTCCGCCGGGTCGAACGTGGCCGGGTCGGTGACGGCGACGAACACCTTGATGTCCTCGTCGCCCTCCGGGGCGGGCACGCCGACGACCGCGCTCTCGGCGACCGCCGGGTGCGTGTTGACGATCGTCTCGACCTCCCAGGCCGAGACGTTCTCACCGCGATGCCGCAAGGAGTCGGTAAGCCTGCCGATGAAGTGCAGCGCACCGCCGGTGAAACGGCCTCGGTCGCCGGTCCGCCACCAGGGGCCGCGGCGGGACCGCGCGGTGGCCTCGTCATTGCGGAAATAACCCGGTGTCACGAGGCCATCGACCAGTGGACGCAGCACGATCTCACCGATTTCACCATCGGGAACCGGCCTGCCGTGCTCGTCGTGCACCTCGACGTCGAACCATGGCAGGGCCCGGCCGATGCCACCGCCAAGGCCGGCGACGTTCGCGGTCGAAATGCTCGATGCCTCGGTCATCCCGTAGCATTCGCGCACCCGCAGACCGAACCGCGTCTCCGCCTCCCGCCACGCCTCGCTGGTCATCCCACCGCCCCACGACACGCGCACGACGTTTCGGCGCTCGGACTCCGTCCGGGGCCGGCTGAGGAGCATCGGCAGGATGCCGCCGAGGTGGTGGATGTGCGTCGCACCCGCGGCGACCACCTGGGACCAGAAGGCCGAGGCACTGAATCGCTCGACGAAGGCCAGCCGGACCCGGCGCAGCAACGGGAGCAACAGCACCTGTGCACCACCGATATGGCACAGCGGTTCCCAGAGGAAGAACACGTCGCCGTCCCGCGGTGTGCTCGCTGCTTCGGTGCCGAGCGCGGCGGCCCGCAGCATCCGGTCGGTGACCTGCACTCCCTTGGCCGGCCCCGTCGTGCCCGAGGTGTACATGATGCTGACGACGTCGTCGCCGTCCGGTCGGGGCAGCACCGACCGCACGGCGTCGCCCTGGCGCCACGGCGCGATGCCGGTCCCGTATTCGACAACCCAAGCCTGTGTGGTACCGCGCGGGAGAGCCGCGAGTTCGGCGGCGTACCTCGGGTCGATAATGAGCAGGCTCGGGTCGCAGTCGGTTAGCACATGGGCGAGCGGCTCGCCACGGAGCCGGGTGTTGACCGGCACCCATACCGCCCGCATCCCCACCAGCGCGTGAACCAACACCACGTGCTCGAGATGGTTGGGCAGCATCACGGCCACCCGGTCACCCCGGTGGACGCCCAGCGCGGCCAGCCCGCGCTGGGCGTCCGCGACGGCTTCCGCCAGCGCGGACAGGGTAACCGGTTCTCCGGCGAAGTCCGCGTACGGTGCCTCGCCGCGCTCGGCCGCGGCGGCGGCCAGCAGTTCCGGAATGGTGGCTCCGGTGAGTACGGCGAGGTACCGCGGGGCGAGCTCAGTGGTCACGACCGGACGCTCCGGGTCGCCGCGGCCTTCTTCGCCTTCCTGGTCTCGAAGAATTCGCGCATCACCTGCTGCGGCTGCCCGGACGCCCAGGCTTCCCGGTCGATGCGGGCAGCCGCCGCGTACGCCTCGCGCAGCCCGGGAAGGAGGTGCTCTCGGTAACGCCGCTTGGTGAGTGCGACCGCGACGGTCGGTAGCGCCGCGATCTGGCGCACGATCTCGATCGCCTTGTCGAGCACCTGCTCCCGCGGCACCACGTGATGGATGAGACCGACGGTGGTCAGTTCGTCGATGCCCATCAGTCGGGAGCTGAGCATCAGCTCCAGCATCCGCGACGTGCCGAGCGCATTCTGGGTGAGATACATGCCGGTGATGCTGGGAATGCCGGAGCTGACCTCGGTCTGGCCCATCGTGACCTCGGGGTGAGCCACTCGCACGTCGCACAGCAACGTGAACTGGTACCCCGATCCGGCCGCGACACCATTGATCGCGGCGACCACCGGTTTGTCGACATGCAGCACTGCTTCGTAGAGGGCACGGAAGTTGTCCAGCCACCGCTGCACGTCCTCGGGATCGAACTCGGCCGTCTCCGCCAGGTCCTGTCCGGCGCAGAACGCGCGCTCGCCCGAACCGGTGAAGACGATCCCTCGCACTTTGTCATCGGCGGCCAGCGCGACCACCCGATCCCGTACGCGGTCTTGCATGCTCATGGTCCAGGCGTTGAGCGCCGCCGGCCGGTTCAGGGTGATCACGGCCACGCCGTCGCGGTTCTCTACCAGGATCTCGTCGGTCATCGACCGCTCCTTTCCTTCGGGGTCAGCATGGTGTTGTCGGGACGCAGCATGGAAACCTTCGACGTCTCTGGCAGCGCCTTGATCGGGATGAGGGCCAGCAGCGCGAGCACGATGAGGTAGAACGCAGGCGCCAGCTTGTTATCGGTCAGCAGCACCAGGTATTGGCCGACGAACGGCGCCGTGCCACCGAACAGCGCGTACGCGATGTTGTAGCCGAGCGCGGCGCCGGTGTAGCGCACCGCGGCCGGGAACAGCTCCGCCTGCGCGACGGCGACGACGGAGGCCACGGTCACCAGCGGCAGCGTGATGAGCAGCTGTCCGACGATGGCCAGGCCGAGTCCTCCGCTCCCGGCGATGAGGTATCCGGGCACCGCGAGCACTACGAGCGCGAGCGCGCCCGTGCCGATCATCCGTTTCCTGCCGAGGCGGTCGCCGAGCCTCCCGGCCAGCGGGATGAACAGGCTGTAGGCCAGCAGGGCGAGGCTGTTCGAGGCGAGTGCCGTAGTCGCGCTGAGGTGCACGACGCTTTGCAGGTACGTGGTGAAGTAGCTCGACACCGTGTAGAACGCGACCGCGTTGAGCGAGGCGATCCCGATCAGCAGCAGCACCTCGCGGCGATAGTTGGTCAGCACCTCGCG